>JBEKXC010000041.1:0-26137 GCA_049512435.1 Terriglobales bacterium
CCAGCGCCGTCGCCTCCCGCCACCAACCCTATGACAAGAGCGCGTCCGGACGCCGATGAGAGCGAAATGCTGCCCAGCAGCAGAAGCGCCCCGGTGGCAACGATGAAGTTGCTGACCGGGCCGGCCACTGAGGTCAAAATGTCGTCCAGCATAGGATGGCGAAAATTTCGCGGGTCGACTGGCGTGGGCTTGGCCCAGCCAAGCAACGGTATATGGCTGATGGCAGCGACCAGCGGCAGTATGATCGTCCCAAACAGATCGATGTGACGAATCGGATTCAGCGAAACCCGTCCCAGCATGCGCGCCGTCGGATCGCCGCAGCGCGACGCGGTCCAGGCATGAGCGGACTCGTGCACGCTGATCGCAAACAGGAACGCAATCATCTGATAGAGGATCTCAACGATTCTCGGCGTCATTGGTGAATTCTGATTCTAACAAAGGTAGGAAAATGCAGAGGTCAGAAGTCAGATTGCAGAAGTAAGATCCGGACGGCAGTAATTGACAACTGGAATTTATTGCCCAGCACGCATGGGCGAGACGATCAGGGGACCGGCAGTTCGTTTCTTGCTATCGCCCTTGTCGTGCTGGTAGAGCAGCGAGAGGGCGCCTTCGCCGGAAGTGGTGGCGCCGGCGAGTTCCGCGGCTAATCCTTGATAGGAGCGGCCGAGTTCATTATTTGCCTGAGCGGCTACTGGACTGCCCTTGTCGATCGCCGGTCCGATGACCTGAAAGTTGTTGGGCACTTTCCAAAGCACCTTACAGTTGGTGGCTTTTTCCACATCTTCGTCGGAAAAGCCGGGAATCTTTTTGTATCGGTTGAGCACGATGCGCACCCGATCGCGGCCCGCTCCTTCCTGCAGGAAGGCGTGAATCCGACCGGCGCTCCAGAGGGAAACGACATCGGTCTGCGTGACCAGGAGCACGGCGTTCGAGAGGTCGCAGATCATTTGCATCGTGCTATCCATCCGCCCGGAACCATCGACCACGACGAAATGATACTGACCTACCAACAGGTCAAAGAGGCGAGCCAGTTCCGACGCGGTCGGGACGCTGTTGTGCGGTTGCTGAGCGCCAGCCAGCAGATGAAGGCCGTTGCGATACGGCGTCATCAGGCCGTCAAGGAGCGAACCATCCATGCGATGCAGGTTCTGCAGCGCATCGATCAGGGTGAATTGAGGCCGCAGATTCAGTTGCAAGGCAGTGTGGCCGATGGGAGCGAAATCGACCAGGACCACGCGCCCGTGAGTTTCCTGCAAGGCGACGGCGGTATTCACCGCGGTGGTGGTGGCGCCGGCTCCGCCTTTGGCGTTCAGAAAAGTGAAGACACGGGCCTTGCTGGAACTACGCTGCGCCCGGCTCAAGGTAGCCGAGAAGCGAGTGAACGCTTCGATCAGGGCCTCGCGGGTGGCGCCATGATCCAGAAATTCGCGCGCGCCGGCGCGCATCGCGGAAACAATGTTGGTCGGCTGGTTCAATTCGCCCACGGCAAAAATCGTGACTTCGGGAATGCTGGCGTGGATCAATTCGATAGTGCGGATGGCTCGCTGGGGATTCTGGGGATCGATATCCACGAGGACGACTTCGGCGTGCTGATCCTGCAACTGACGCAAAACGGCGTCGCTCGGCCCGGTCGGGAATCCGACATGACTCAATGCCGTTCGGGCCAGGTTGGTACTCTCCACCCGGCTGTGCAGTACCACGGATTGTTCGCGGTCCTCGGTAAGGAGCGCGACGGCGATCCCGGGCATGACTCGATTCTCGTTGTTCATTGTCATGCTACGAACTTTCAGCGTCTGAGCCAAATGACCTTCGTAATCGAAGGAAGACGCCAGACGAAGCGGCAGGTCAACGGCGAGTGTTCAATCGGGGGAAGAATCCCGTCAAACTGCTGGTTTTACTTGATTGTAAGGCAAACGCTTGCGCTTGAAAAGACGGCAGCAGATTCTATTTTCGAGTTCCTGCGGACACTTCACCGC
Organism: Terriglobales bacterium; assembly: GCA_049512435.1. Lineage (GTDB taxonomy): Bacteria > Acidobacteriota > Terriglobia > Terriglobales > Acidobacteriaceae > Acidiflorens. Next base: position 1,977 of record JBEKXC010000041.1, read on the forward strand.
CAGTTGGGGCTGGGGGAATTTCAGCGGGTAGCCGGGCCGGAGCTTGCGCCGGCGGCGCTGGCGGCCGAAACTCGCACGAATTGCCCGATCGGCTGATTTGGGGGTAAGTACTGGTAGGTATCGAGTTGCACGGCGATCCCGGTTCGTTGATCGGTTTCAGCATGACCGAATTGAAGCGGATTGGCTTGAGGCGGACCGGTTTGGGGCTGACCCGCTTGGGAAGCGGAAGAACGCAAGACCCGCCCACGACATCGCACCGGCATGTTTTCCGCCAAGGTGATTTCGGATGGCATGATGAAAGTCAGTTCCACGACCGCCCCTTGCGGGAGCGCGGTCTCGGCGTATAAGAAAACTCCGCGGCCACTCACGTTCTGAGTAAAACCGGGCACAGTCCGTCCATCTATGTGAACGGCCAATGGCAGGTGAACTTCGAAACGCTGCGCGCCTCGTCGTTCAAGACGATGTTCAAAACGATTGGAATCTGAGCTCATCGTTATCCTTATCGAATCCTTGCCGGATCCAATTCCCCCGGATCAAAGAACTAAGATCAGCGAAACTAAGGTCGGCGAAACTAAGATTAGCGGAACTAACTCTACCGCGGAACGAACCGGCGGGGAAGTTCCAAGTCAGTCACCGGCCGGAGCTGTGGAAATCTGTCTGAAAAGTAAACAGCCCTCACCTCCCGGCAGACTGCTCAGCATCTTCCTGCCGGTTGCCGTCGGCTGCGAGATGTGAAAAAGTTCTAGAAGGGTGCAGAGTGACCGACGAACAAGATTCCGGCGCCGTTGCAGAAACGGAGGTGAAAACCGCGCCGCCGAAATGGGCCACAACCCTGCGCGCCTTGCGCCACCGCAATTTTCAGCTCTTCTTCGGCGGACAACTGATCTCTCTTATCGGTACCTGGATGCAGACCGTGGCCCAGGCATGGCTTGTCTACCGCATGACGAAATCTGCCCTGTTGCTTGGTTCTGTCGGCTTTGCCAGCCAGATTCCTGTCTTTCTTATTGCGCCTTTCGGGGGGATAACCGCCGACCGCGTCAATCGCCAGCGACTGGTGATCGCCACCCAAACCGCCGCCATGATCCTGGCCGGGATTCTGGCTTGGCTTACGCTGAGCGGGCGCGTCCAAGTGTGGCACATCTTCGTGCTCGCAGGCCTGCTCGGAGTAGTGAACGCATTCGATATTCCCGGCCGTCAGTCCTTCCTTATCGACATGGTCGGCAAAGAAGATCTGATGAACGCCATCGCGTTGAATTCCTCGATGTTCAATGGCGCGCGGGTCATCGGCCCGGCCATCGCCGGAATTCTGGTGGCGAAAATCGGCGAAGGCTGGTGCTTTGCCGCCAATTCAATCAGCTACATCGCCGTGATCGTCAGCCTCTCGCTGATGCACGTGCACTGCGCCCCGCGCGCCAGCAAGCGTTCGCCCATCGAAGACATCATCGAAGGTTTCCGCTGGGTCAACCAAACGCGGGTCATTCGCGCGCTGCTCTTGCTGATTGGCTTGGTGAGCCTGGTGGGCATGCCCTACACCGTGCTGATGCCCATCTTCGCGGACAAAATTCTGCACGGCGGCGCGCGCGCCCTGGGCATCCTGATGGGTGCGACCGGCGTAGGCGCTCTGTTCGGAGCCTTGACGCTAGCCGCTAAAACCGGGGTGAAAGGGCTCGGGCGCTGGGTCGCCATCAGCTGCGCGAGCCTCGGGATCAGCCTGTTTTGTTTTTCGTTTTCGACTTCATTCTGGTTGTCCGCGGCTCTCCTGTTGCCTGCCGGTTATTCGATGATGTTGCAGATGGCCTGCTCGAACACGCTGATTCAGACCATGGTTCCCGACCAACTGCGCGGCCGCGTCATGTCCGTCTATTCGATGATGTTCATGGGGATGGCGCCCTTCGGCGCTTTCTTCGGAGGAGCATTGGCCCACCGCATAGGCGCGCCTATCACAGTAGCCATCGGAGGCGTGGCGTGTGTTCTCGGAGCGATCTGGTTCGGACGAGCGCTGCCCGAACTGCGTATCGAAGCCCGGCGCCTAATCATCGCCCAGGGCTTGGCCGGAGGCGAACCCGCCCAAGAGTTAAATGCGCAGCCGGTGGAGGAGGCCGGAGCGTCTAATTGATCAACTTCCGCTGTTGCAGAAACTCTCGCACAACGTCTGTGGCGTCGCGATGTTGTCCGTCGACCGCATAATTTAGTCGCCGCATATCGTCGTCGGAAATCGCCCCCGCCAGTTCGCCAAGCGCCACGCCAACTTCGGGATGCTTCTTCAGCATTTCTCCACGCATGATCGCGACTGCTTCGTATGGCGGAAAGTAATGATGGTCGTCCTCCAGCACAAAGAAGTCCAGCGCCGGAATCAATCCATCGGTATTGTTCCCGGCAATCAGATCCACCTGCCGCTCTTTAAGGGCCCGCGACAGCAGTCCCAGATCCATGATGCGCGGCGCTCCGGCAAAACGAAGTCCGTAGCTGGCGACGAGCCCTTTGTATCCATCGGGACGCTCCATGAATTCGTATCCGAAACCGGCGCGCCACTGTGGCGTAAATTGGGCGGCCTGCGACAGCGTCTTCAGTTGCAGATGGCGCGCGTCATCGCCGCGGATCACCATGGCGAAGGTGTCATCGAATCCAAGCGGTGGCCCTACGCTGAGACCGAACTTTGCTTTGTAGTCCTGCTGCACTCGCCGATAGATCTCTTGCTTGTCGCCGCTCGACCGATCCTTATTAGTTTGTTGCCTGAGAACGGCTGTTAAAGCGGTGCCCGTATATTCCGGGTAAACGTCGATTCGTCCGGCGAGGATCGCCTGCTGGCAGATGAATGTACCCGCCAGATAGAAGCGGCGTTCAACCGGCAAGTGAGTCCGGGCTTCGATGATTTGAGCGAATAGTTCTCCCAGGATGAGCTGCTCAGTGAAGTTCTTGGATCCGACCACAATCCGATTCGCATGCCGTTCACAGCCCGCGATCGGGAGAAAAAGCAGGAAGACGAGAACAATACCGATGATTTGTTCTCGTCGGGCGCGGATGGAATCAATCGTCAATGATGCCCCGGTGCCGGCCAAGATATTTCCGCGCCTGCATCACTTGATCCGTTGACCCGTCTCCTTGTCGAAGACGGCGTTGCGCAGGAACTGTTCCGTGGACCAGGGCGGCGCGTCTCCTCCCAGATACTGATGGAACCACTCCAGGTGCGCGGTGTAGTAAAGAACCATCTCATACCAGCTGGGCCAGTGGCCGGCGTCGGAGTAGACGATCAGCCGGGAAGGGACATTCATTTCTTGCAGCGAGGTGAACATCTGCAGTGACTGGGTGTAAGGCACGCGATAATCGCGCTCGCCGGAGATGACGAGGCAGGGCGTCTTGAAATTCTTCACGTAGTAGGACGGGGAGAACTTTTCGTACTGGTCGGAGTTCCACGGCTGACCTTTGTAGTCCCACTTGGGAAACCACAGTTCTTCGGTCGCGCCGTACATCGAGCGGAGATCGAAGACACCCATCATGGAGGCGATGGCCTTGAAGCGAGTGGTGTGGCCTTCGAACCAATCCATCATGTAGCCGCCGTAAGACCAGCCCATGGCGCCGGTGCGATCCGGATCGACGTAAGGAAGCTTGACCAGTTCGTCGGTGACCTTCATCAGGTCTTCGAACACTTTGCCTCCATGGTCTCCGGAGATTTCGGCGGTGAAATCCTGGCCGTAGCCGGTGGATCCATGCGGATTGGCAAACGCGACGACGTAACCAGCGCCGGGATAAACCTGCCAGTCACCGCGAAAGGAGTCCTGCCACTGGAACTGCGGCCCGCCGTGCACGTTGAGGATGAGCGGATATTTCTTCGACGGATCGAAGTTGTGGGGCTTGACGATGAAAACTTCGATCTTTGCTCCGTCGGCTCCCTTCACCCACATGCGTTCGGCCGGACGGAAGTCCACCTCATTGACGATTTCGTCGTTGAATTGAGACAGGCGCTGCGGGGTCGAGGACTTCCCGTCAGCTAAATCCACAGCAAAAATTTCGACTGGCTCGCCGGTGGAGCGCCGGGTGTAGATGATGCGCCGGTTGTCCGGGAAGAGCGCGAAATCGTCGATGGTCCGGTCCAGCAACACTTGTTGAATGGAATCGGAGTCGAGAGTCACACGGAAGATAGGATTGTCGCCTTCCACCGGAGCTGTGAAGTAGAGGGATTTCGAGTCTGAGGCCCATTGAAAAGTGTCGACCCAGTTGCGGAAGGACTCGGTGAGCACGCGGGATGTGCCAGCAGAGCGATCGTAGATGGCCAGTCGAAAGAGGTCGGATTCATAGCCGGGTTGCTTTTGCATCTGATAGGCGATGTATTTTCCGTCCGGCGAGTATTTCGGATGGCCATCGAAGGCCGGATTCGAAGCGGTGATATCGCGCGGCGACTGATTGCCAGAGAGCGGGACGATCCACACGTCAGTGTTGGTGGACGACGCGAGGTTGCGGTCATGATTGGAGTCGAAGGCAAGTTCTGTGCTATCGGGAGAGAAGTCATATTGCAAGGCTCCGCCGAGCTGGAACGGAGGCGAATCGAAGTCACCCGGCGTCAGGTCGCGCATGGCGCCGGTGGCGACGTCGGCCAACAGGACGTGCGTGCGCTTGCCGTCTTTCCATTGCGTCCAGTGGCGGTAGAGGAGCGCATCGGCCATATGGGCGTGGAGCGGGCCCTTGGTCCAGCGCTCACTGATCTTCTTGTTGCAAGCATCGTCCGCGCCGCATTCCGGATAGACGTCACTCGAAAACGCGATCCATTTTCCGTCCGGAGACCAGAGCGGGTCGGCAACTCCCGTGGAGATGTTAGTGAGTCGCCGGGCTTCGCCACCGCTGGTAGACATGACATAGAGACTATCGTCGCCATCCCGCGAACTGATGAAGGCGATCCACTTGCCGTCGGGCGAGAAGATGGGCGCCGATTCACTCTTTTCGCCAAACGTAAACTGGCGCGCGTTCTTGCCGTCGGCATCCGTCAGCCAGACGTGCGAGGTGCGCTTGGCCTTCGCCAGGTCGCTCGTGTGCAGGGTGAACAGGACGGTCCTGCCGTCGGGAGACAGGTGCAAATCTTCTATTCCGCGAAGGCGATAAAGGTCTTCGAGGGTGACGGCGCGCTTGGCGGCAGAGCAGGAAATAGCCAGCAACAGAAAACAGAATAAGAACGCAAACACTCTTCTACGCATGAAGCTCCTCGTCTTGAAGTGATCTTCCTACCTAACTCGTTGGATAACTCGCGAATTTAAGCACAATCCATCGGGGTTGCGCCACCGTTTCCGTTGTATACGGCTTCACGTGCCAGATTTCAAACGCAGCGATCCTAAGCGCCGCTCCAGCCGTCCGAGCACAAAGTCTGCCACTAGCGCCAGCAGCGCCGCCGGGACGGCTCCCGCCAGGATCACGTCATTGTTCACCATGGCCAGTCCTCGAAAAATAAATTCTCCCAGTCCGCCCGCGCCGATCGCAGCTGCGATGGTTGCGAGCCCGATGGAGACGACGGTCGCGATTCGCACTCCGGCGACAATGACTCCCGAGGCGAGCGGCAACTCCACCTGGAAGAGCAGTTGCCGGTCGGTTAATCCCATGGCGCGTCCTGCCTCGACCACGGCTGGGTCGACGGTGCGAATGCCCGCGTAGGTATTGCGAATCAATGGTAACAACGCGTAGAGCGCCAGCGCCAGGATCGCCAATCGGCCGGCGCGTTCTCCAATCCACGGTGCCGGAAGAAGAAAGCCGAACAGAGCGAGGCTGGGGATGGTCTGGATGATATTCGCGCCACCGAGCACCGGCTTGCTGAGTTGCGGAACACGCGTAATCAGGATGCCGAGTGGAATCCCGACGAGCGCCGCGAGAAGTGTGGCCACTCCTGCCAGCGTGATGTGTTCCAGCGTAAGATCGAGCACCTGCTGGCGATTCGCCATCATGAACTGCAAGAAATTCATGCCGACCACCTCGCGATCACTTCGTGATTACTCCGGATCTCAATTAATCTCGCTCCTGAAATCCGGAAAATGCTTCCACGTACGCTCGCACTAGTGGGTGCTCGGAACGCGAACACTCCGCCGCGGGAAGGTCCACGATGAGGCGGCCTTCTTCCATCAGCGCGATGCGATCGCCAAGCAGCAAAGCCTCTCGCAGATCGTGGGTGACAAAGATCACCGTCTTCCGCATCCGCTGCTGCAGGGCGCGAAACTCTTTCTGCATTTCAGATCTCGTGATTGGATCGAGTGCGCCGAAAGGCTCGTCAAGAATCAGAATGGAAGGATCGGCTGCGAGCGCGCGCGCCACACCGACGCGCTGCCGCTGACCTCCGGAGAGTTCGTTGGGATAACGGGATGCCAGTTCCACCTTCAACCCAACCAGGGCCAGCAACTCGTGCACCCGCGCTGCCACGCGTGGCCGCGGCCAGTTCTCAATCCTCGGCACGAGCGCTATATTGCGCTCAACCGTGAAGTGCGGAAATAAACCGCCGTCCTGAATGACGTATCCGATGCTTCGCCGTAAACGGATCGGATCCCATTCCGTAGTCGGGCGGCCGTTCACCCGCACTTCGCCAGCGGTTGGCAGCAATAGCCGGTTGATCAGCTTTAAAGTTGTAGTTTTCCCTGATCCGCTGCGCCCGAGCAGCACCAGCGTTTCACCCTGCTTCACGGAAAGCACCAGATCATGCAGCAGGGGGCGTCCGTTTAGGCGGAAGGAAGCATGATCAAATTCGATGGCTGGTGCTTCGATGGCCGATCTTTGGCTGGGAGGAGTAGTCATGTCTTAGAGTGGAGCGACCGGCGTCTCGCGCGTCCCGTTTGCACCTTAACAGAATAGTGGCCGGGCAAGGACGCCCGGCGCTCCACAGGTCTAACGAATCACCGGGCTTGTCTTGTAAGCGCCGTCGGGCAGCCCCGTGATCCGTATCCCACCATGCCCTTTGTGCCGGATGTTGAGACCGATCAGCAACGCGGTGATCTGCTCGACGATGCGCGCGTTTTCCAGCTTCCCGCCATCAATCGCCCGCACGCGCACGATCTTCGCCGCAAGTTCCATCGTGACTTCGGTGGCATTCGGATCATCGCTGCATACGATTACGTCGCAATCCACATCTTCGTTACTATCGCTGTTGAGCACGTCCGCCGAAACATTCTGGAATGCCGCTGCGACGGAAACGTCCTTCGGGACAAGTTCCGCCGTCTGTTGCGCGGCCGAACCCTGCCACACACCAAGGGTGCGGCTGGCGCGTCCACCGACGCTTGCAGCCAGCGGAACGGTGGCATCGATCAGAATGCTGCCCGGACGGATCGCAGGCTTCAACTGCTTGAGCAGCGCCGCCTGTCCTTCGAACGGCACGGTGAGCACCAGCAGATCGCTGGCGGCGCAGGCTGCCGAATTTTCCAACCCGGAGATTTGAACATTTGCGCCCGCCCGCTTGCGGATTGTCTCCGCCGTCTGCTGTGCCCGGGCGGCATCGCGCGATCCGATGATGACCGTCTCCCCCGCGCGCGCCCAGCGCAGCGCGAGGCCGGTACCGGCCGGGCCGGTGCCGCCGATGACGGCGATAGTGCGGCTCGTGCGGTCATTCACGCGGTCATTCATGCGGTCGTTCATGCGAACTCTGCAAACAACACGTCTTCGCAAGAAATGTCGGCAGAAGCCGAATCGACGGGCAGCTTGATCTTCATACGCGAATATTTTGTGTTGCGTTCTGCCGGAATGCGTCCGATCTCCAAAATCAACGACTGGAAATCTTCCGGACTGGTGTACTGACCCGCGGTCGCTCCGGCCTCACGCGAAATATTTTCTTCCATCAGAGTTCCGCCGTAATCGTTGGCGCCGGCGTGCAGGCATAGCTGTGAAAGCTTACGGTTCAGCTTCACCCATGAGACCTGGATGTTATCAATCGAGCCGGCGAGGAGTATCCGGGCGAGCGCATGAACCTTGAGGTGCTCGGCAAGCGTCGGTCCCGAGCGCGCTAGTCCTTGCTGAAACAAGAGCGTATTTTGATGCACAAAGCCAAGGGGCACGAACTCGGTGAAGCCGCCGGTCTCACTCTGAATCTGCCGGAACAAATTCAGCTGACGCACCCAGTGGTCAGGCGTTTCCATGTGCCCGTACATCAGCGTCGAAGTGCTCGGGATTCCGCACGCGTGCGCTGTGCGGATGACCTCTTGCCATTGCGCTGACGACAGTTTGTTGCGCGAGAGCACGTGGCGCACTTCGTCATCCAGAATTTCAGCCGCGGTGCCCGGCAGCGTGTCCAGTCCATTGTCGCGCAGCATCGTGAGATAGTCGCGCAGGGTCATGCCGGTCAGTTCCACTCCGTACACAATTTCCATCGGAGAAAATGCGTGGACGTGCATGCCCGGCACGGCGTTCTTCACGGCGCGCAGAATGTCACGGTAGTAAAACGGCGGTAAGCCATGCGGCAGTCCGCCTTGAACGCAGACTTCGGTTGCTCCCAGATCCCATGCCTCTTTACTTTTGCGCCCCATGTCTTCGAGCGAATGAAAATAGGAGTCGGCCTCACGTGGCCCGCGGCTGAAGGCGCAAAACTTGCAGCCGACGAAACAGATGTTCGTGAAATTGATATTACGGTTTACCACATAGCTGACGATGTTGCCGACCAAGTCGCGCCGAAGCGTGTCCGCGGCTACGAGCAGGGCGAGCAAGTCCGCACCGTTGCAGTTGGCCCCGTCGCAGTTCGCCCCATCGCAGTTCGCCAAGGCGTAGCGCTCCTCGTCCGTCAGACATGCTCCGTCTTGCGTCTCCAGCACGCGCTCCAATGCGTTGCGGATCGGCGGGGAAACCTGTGGCGCGATCTTGTCCCAGGTCAGCGTGGGGAATTGCTCGAGTTCTGAAGCCTGCCAAGCCATAACAGTTCTCCTATCAGCCCGCAGCGAGGGCGCGGACCCGCCTACAATCATGAAAAAACTCCTACCGAAAAAGATCGTTCTTCGCGGGCCGGATCAATTGCAGCGCCCCACTTTTTCCTCTGTGGCTTCCTCGGCGGTTTTCACGGCAGTAAGCATAGCCGCGAATGATGCACGCGGGCGTGCCTGCCAACTTGCCGCAGACCAGTCCCGCCGCACAAGCCAATTCGTCCGCTACCGCGTCCAGCGTCGCGTGCAGCGAATAGCCGTGGGGATCGCGGCGTCCGCGGTAGTCGACCAACGGGCGCATGCCGGCAACACCAATCGCCACTTCCGTCAAGCCTTCCCGCCACGGACGGCCGAAACTATCGCTGACGATGACCGCGATTTCAATTCCTAGCTGCTTCTTCAACTCCAGCCGCAATCGCGCCGCGGATCGATCCGGATTCGCTGGTAGCAACACCGCGTGTCTCCCGCCATCAACGTTCGATACATCCACTCCACTGTTCGCGCAAACGAACCCGTGCTGGGTCTCGGTAATCAGCACGCCACGCTTTCGCCGCACGATTCGGCGACTCTCACGCACCGCCAATTCACTGACGCGTGCGTCGAGCCCGTAGCGTCGAGCCCAGACCTTTGAAGCCGCCGAGGGCTGGATCTCATCGAGCGCGACCAGCGCACCTTCCGCCTTGGAAACAACTTTGTGCTTCACCACCAGGATGTCGCCATCCTGAAAGCGCAGCCCCAAGCTTCGCGCCGCAGCCAACAGCGCCGCGCTCAGCGATTCTCCGGCGCGGATTTCTCCACTGACTGCAACCGGAAGAATGCGAACTTCTCCGGCCGCGCGCTTAGCCGCGTGCCTGGCATTGCTAAACGCCATGTTCGACCCGACAATGTTCGACCTGATTCCGGCGACTGAGGTTCCAGCTTCGTACCAGCTTTTGCGATCGCCGTTCTCCGCTGGCGCCCGCTAGTTCGCGGAGATCTTCGGGACGATCGACATCGCGCGCAATCCCCGCCAGTTTGAGCACAATACAAGGCAGGCCGGTTGCCTTCGCCGCAGCCAGGTGCGGCAAAAAACTATCGTTGCCAAATCGCAGCGGAAACAAATCACTCGGAGATCGCCAGGCTGCATTCGTGCCGCGCCCGGCCGCATCCGGCACCAGTACGGCGCCACGGGGAGGAGCGCTATCGACGATCCTCTGCAGTTCCGAACTCTCGATTAAAGGAACATCTGCTGGAATCACCAGCGTGCTCTCCGCTCCGCGCTCTCTACATACGGCCGTTGCCATTTCGATGGCGCTGGTCTCTCCGGAATTGTCGTCGACAACGATCTCGAAATTGAAGCGCGCGGCCAAATCGCGCGCATACGAATCGCGGGTGACCACTGCAACCGCGGGCCGGCTCTGCCAGTGCGCCAGCGCTTGCAGCACGTCTTCGCACATCGCCTGAGCCAGCGCGAAGCGTTCTTCCGGAGCCAGAATAGAAGACAGCCGTTGCTTGGCATCGGCGAGAATTTTTATGGGAACCAGAATCATGCCTGTTCCAACGCAGCCTGAGATGACGGAGGTTGCATCGCTACCTCCAGGACGGTCTTTGCCAACGCAACTCTATCTTCGGCCTTGCGCATGATGGTCGGAGTGCAATGGACGCGCATTCCGGTCTTGCGCAACTCTTCGGCAGCGGACGCGTCCTCGGAATCGACTACCAGCAGATCAAGGAAGTCGTGATAGAAATCGGCAACGCCGGCAATCGAAACTGCGAAGCCTTGCGCCGCCATGAGTGTTCCCGCAGGCCCAGTAACCGCGCTTCCGCCGACGATTGGGCTTACGGCCGCTATGCGGGAGCGGCTTTCGCGCAGCGCTTCGCGAATTCCCGGCACGGCGAGGATCGGCCCAATGCTGGTCACCGGATTACTGGGCGCGAGTAGCACCAGATCTGCCGAGCGGATCGCTTCTGTCACTCCCGGTGCGGGCGCCGCATCCGAAGCTCCGGCGAAGCGAACCGATTCCACCGGATCCTGATACCAGCGCTGGACGAAATATTCTTCAAAGCTCAAGTCGCCGGCCGGAGTCAAAACCCGCGTTTCCACGCGCGAATTGCTCATCGGCAGGACGCGCGCCCTGATTTCAAGCCTGGTTGTGATTTCGGAGGTGGCTTCACTGAGCGTCTTGCCCTCGGCAAGCAGCTTGGAACGAAAAATATGCGTGGCCAGATCGCGATCGCCGGCGTGAAACCACGTCGGTTGTCCTAGTTGCCCCATGGCATTCAGGCAAAGAAAAGTGTCGCCCTTCACGCCCCAGCCGCGCTCCTGGCTAAGTTTCCCGGCCAGCATGTAGGTGATGGAATCCAGATCGGGCGAAACGTACAAGCCCCACCATAGCAAGTCGTCACCGGTATTCACGATGATCGTAAGATCTTCGGGACGAACGATCTGCCGAAGTCCATCGACAAACTTCGCGCCACCGGTGCCGCCAGTCAGAACCGTAATCATGCCGCCCTCTTGGTTCGATTTTGAGCGTAGCCTTCAGCGTTGGCAGCGGAGCTCAGACGCTGCGCCAGCAAGTCGCTGTGCGCCGCTGCTTGTTCCGCGAATTCGGGGTAAACCGGCAACCTCTGGCGCAGCTCGAATCCCTTCGCCTCGGTTTGCTGTCGCAATTGGTCCAGATGCGGCCACGGCCTTTCCGGATTGATAAAATCCGGCGTCAGCGGCGATACTCCGCCCCAGTCATTGATGCTGCCATCGAGCAGGTCGGCATAGTGCGGATCGGAAAGATTGGGCGGCGCTTGAATATTCATGTTCGGCATCAGGAGGCGTGCCACAGATAATGTACGCAGCATTTCCCCGCGGTCTGGTTCGGACCAGTGTGCCATCGGCGTCCCACTCTTGGCGCGGAAATTTTGGATGATCACCTCCTGGATGTGCCCATACCTCTCATGCAGGTTGCGAATTGCTATCAGTGCATCCACGCGCTCTTCCCGAGTCTCGCCAATTCCAATAAGGATTCCCGTGGTGAACGGAATCTTTTGGCGCCCTGCATCCTCAAGCACACGCAGCCGCTTCGCCGGATCTTTATCGGGAGCGTTGTCATGAGCGGCACCCTTCGCGAGCAGCCGTTTACTGGTCGTTTCAAGCATAAGCCCTAGGCTGGGTGCCACGCGTGACAACCGTTCCAGCCACTCCGCGCTCATCAATCCAGGATTGGGATGTGGAAGCAGGCTCGATTCCCGGAGCACCTTCTCGCACATCGCCTCCAGATAATGAAGCGTGGATTTATATCCTAATCGCCGAAGCGTCTCGCGCATCTGGGGAAAAAGCAGTTCCGGCTTGTCTCCCAAGCTGAACAACGCCTCGGTACATCCCATGCGCTCGCCCGCGTGCACTACTTCCATCACCTCGTCCGGCGTCATGGTGTGCGCGCCGGGCTCTCCGGGATCGCGCCGGAAGGTGCAGTAGCCGCAGTAGTCGCGGCAAAGATTCGTCAGGGGAAGAAACACCTTGCGCGAATAAGTGATCACTCCCGGTTTGAATTTCGCGCGGATAGCCTGCGCCGCTGCAAGCAGTGAAGGCAGCATCTCGTTGTCCGCTCGCAGCAGTCGGCAAGCCGCCTCGCGAGAAATCGGCTCCGCGTCGCCCGTCAACTCCGCTGCCGCGGTCGCTATTAGCGCATCTGGGGAAAAGGTGGTCATACTTCGCTACTTCGAAATTCGGCTCATCGAAAATCCAACGCAAGCAACGATCATACAGTCAAACATACTGGCAGAGATGATAACGGACACAGTGAATCCCTGTCCCTACGTGGCAGACTGTACGATCTGTGGTAGCGTGTTCAATTGCCGGAAACGGCCGCTCAAGAAATGGCCATACTAGGGCCAGCAGGTTTCCACATGAGCCTTACCGCCAGCGATTTCCGCAAGGCCATGGGATGTTTCGCAACCGGAGTCACGGTCATCACCGTCGACGAGGACGGCGAGATCCACGGCATGACGGCGAATGCTTTCACCGCGGTTTCACTCGACCCGGTGCTGGTTCTGGTTTGCGTGGATCACCGGGCGCGGACGCACGCTCAGCTGCACGCCCGCAAGCGGTTTGGAGTGAACGTGCTGCGCCGCGATCAACAGACCATCTCGGAATATTACGCGCGCTCGGCGGAGACTCATCAGCATCCGGAGGCCGCAGGCGCCCGCTTCGATCGCACTTCGCAAGGCACGCCGGTGCTGCAAGGAGCTCTGGCTTATTTGGAGTGCCGCTTACACTCGACCGAGACCGCCGGTGATCACACCATCTTCATCGCGGAAGTGGAAGAAGTTGTGGTCAGGGATGGGGAGCCGCTGCTATATTTCCGCAGCCAGTATCGCGACATAGAAGCACCGCAACGCTGATGCGTTAGGCGTAGATTTTCTTAAAGCTGATGTCTTAAATAAGGAAATCCGAACCGCAATGTACCCACGATCATTTCACTATCACCGGGCGGGATCACTGCAGGAAGCGGTCTCCATGCTCAGCCAACTTGGCGAAGGCGCGAAGTTTCTCGCCGGTGGGCAGAGTTTGATTCCGTTGATGAAGCTTCGCTTCGCCAATCCCGAATATCTGGTGGATCTGAATTTCATCCCAGGCACCTCCTTTATTAAGGAAGAATCGAGTGTGCCTCACTCGGGAGCACTTCGTTTCGGAGCACTGCACTTTGGAGCAATGACTCGCCACGCCGAGATCGAGCACTCTGCGCTGACGAAAAAGATTCCAATCTTGCACGACTGCGCCGCTGGGATTGCCGACGTGCAAGTGCGAAACCGCGGTACCATCGGCGGATCGCTGGCCGAGGCCGATCCGAGCGGCGATTGGGCCACTGCCTTGATCACCCTCGACTGTACTGTTCACAGCCTCGGGCCTGGCGGCGCGCGCACCATTCAACAGAAAGACTTCATCACCGATGCTTATACAACCGCGCTCGCTCACGACGAACTTGTAACCGAAGTGGAAGTGAGGATTCCGCCTGAGGGCAGCGGCGGCGCCTATCTTGCATTCAAGCGCAGCGCTCCCGTGTATCCAAGTGCCAGTGCTGCGGTACAACTGACCTTGGCCGATGACGTGTGCCAGGATGCCGCCATTGCTCTCGGCTGCGTCGGACTGACGGCGATTCGCGCGACCGAGGCCGAGACGGTGCTTCGGGGCAAAATCCTCAACCGCAATGTGAACGATAAGACGATTGCCGCCGCCGCTGAGGCTGCGCGCGCTGCCGCCGATCCCCAATCGGACATGCGCGGATCCGTTGAATATAAGCGCCAACTGGTTGTAGCTCTGGTGAAACGCGCGATTCAGATTGCCGCGCGCCGCGCTCGCGGAGAACAAGTCGAAGGGGCCCATCTCTATGCTTGAAACGGCGGCTGTGGAGAAACTCGCCGTCAGTGTCAGTATCAAAGTAAATGGCAAACCCCATTCACGAGGCGTCGAACCGCGCATGTTGCTGGTCGAGTTTTTGCGCGAGGCATGCGATCTCACGGGTACCCACGTCGGTTGCGACACCACGTACTGCGGCGCTTGCACAGTGCTGATGAACGGCTTGGCGGTCAAGTCTTGCACCATGTTCGCGGTGCAGGCGGACGGGTCGGAGATCACCACTGTCGAGGGCCTTGAAAAGGACGGCAAACTTCATCCCATTCAAAAGGCCTTCGGCGATTCGTATGGCTTGCAGTGCGGCTACTGCACGCCCGGTCTGCTGCTCTCCACTCATCAGTTGCTTTCTCGGAATCCTGAGCCGAGCGAAAAGGAAATTCGCAAAGCGATCGCAGGCAACACTTGCCGTTGCACCGGCTATATGAACATCTTCAAGGCCATCGAGCTTGCAGGCCGCAACATGAGGAGAACCTGAGATGGCAATTAAATTTTCCGGTGTATTTGAGGTCAAGAAGAAGCCCGAGGAGGTTTACGATTTTCTCACCGACCCCAATCGATTTGCGGCGCTGCTTCCGGATTTTCAAAATCTGATGGTGCACGACGCGACCCATTTCACTCTCAAGGTGAACGTGGGCATTTCCTACATCAAGGGCAGCGCCGATGTGAAGCTGGAACTGGCGGAGGCCGATCGGCCGCGACGCGCGCAATATAAAGGACAAGGAGCCGTGGGCGGAGGAAATGTCACCGTGGTCGCGGGCTTTGACCTGTTTCCGATCGCGAACGGAAGCGCAGACGGCATCGCACTCGGAATCGTATTCGGCACGAAAGTTAATTGGCAGGGTGAAGCCCAGATTTTCGGCCGCCTCGCGTCCGTAGCCGGCGGCATGCTCGAACCGCTGGGCAGGAAACAGATCCAGAAATTGATAGACGGGCTGCAGGCGGCGCTGGGATAGAACGTGTGGCGCGGACACTCCTGTCCGCGAAATGCTTGCGGAGGCACAAAGCTCGCTGCTTTAAAAAACGAGGCTGAAAAAACGTGGCTGACGAAGAAAAAAAGAACGGCAGCAGGGGTTGGGTCGGCACCGCGCTTCCCCGCAAAGAAGAAGACCGTCTGTTGCGCGGCCGGGGCAAGTTCGCCGACGACATCAAGCTGCGCGGGATGCTCTATCTCCGCTTTGTGCGCTCTCCCTTTGCACACGCGCGCATCGTCAGCATCGATGTCTCAGGCGCCGAGGCGTTGCCGGGCGTGGCGTGCACGCTTACCGGCAAAGAAATTGCCGCGCAAACGCAGCCTTTCATCGAAATCGGTCCCGACCACGCCCAGAAGATTCGCGACTTCCCGATGGCCGTGGATAAAGCCGTGTACCAGGGCGAGCCGGTTGCCGCCGTGGTCGCGGAATCTCCGAGCCTCGCCGACGATGCCGCTGAACTCGTTCAGGTCGAGTACGAACCGCTTGAACCTGTTGTTGACGCCGAACAGGCGCTCACCGATCACAGTATTCTTCACCAAGAAGCCGGCACCAACCGGGTTTGGAATGGCGTGTGGGAGTATGGCGACGTTGAACGCGCCTTCAAGGAAGCGGCGTATGTGGTCGATATCGATCGCTTGCACTTCCATCGGTTCTCGTCAACGCCGCTCGAAAACAACGTCGTGATCGCCGAATGGAATCCCAAAGACGATCGCATCTACTATTGGTGCAATAACTCGTTCCCGTCTTTTGCGATCCAGTTCCTGGCCGCGCACCTGAACATTCATATCGACAAGATCCGGGTACAGACGTTCGATATCGGAGGCAGCTTCGGCATCAAGATCACCAGCTATCCGCAGATGGCGGTCTGTGCTCTGGCATCGAAAAAGGCCGGAGGACGGCCCATTAAGTGGGTCGAAACCCGCTCCGAGCATATGGTTGCGAGCGCTCATGGCAACGAACGCACATTTCGCAACACGCGCATCGCGCTCGACAGGAACGGCGTCATCACCGCCATCGATTCGCGCCACATCGACGACTGCGGCGCCTATCCGCGCTACGAACCGCTGGGCTGTGTGATCTGGTCGCAGGTTTTCTGTGGAGTCTATCGATTCAAGAATGCTCGCATCGATTTCTGGCAGGCGGTCACCAACAAATGTCCCGTCGGCCCCAATCGTGGATACTCTCGCATGCAGCATCTCTGGTTTCTGGAGCGCGCCGTCGACATCTGCGCGCACGAACTCGGCATTGCGCCGGACGAGATGCGCCTGCGCAACTACATTCGCCCGGAAGAATTTCCTTACACCACGCCCAACGGATGCGTGTACGATTCCGGCGATTATCCGAAGATGCTCGAAGTGGCGAAAGATCTGATCGGCTGGGAAGCCTGGAAAAAGAAACAGGCTGAGGCGCTCCAAGAAAATGACGGCCGCATGATCGGCATTGGCATCGGCACTACGCTCGATTCCGGCACCAATAACTTCGGCCAGTCGCAGATCATCAATCCCTACGCGCCCTTTTCCGGCAACTCGCAAGGTGCAAATTGCAAACTCGATATCTACGGCGAAGTGGTGGTCGCCGTCGGTTCGTGTCCGCAAGGCCAGGGACACGAAACGACCGCTGCTCAAGTCGTCGCCGACGTCCTCAACATTCATCCCGACTCAATTACTGTGCGTACTGGCTTCGACACGGAGCGCAACGTCCACACCGGATTCTCTGGAACCTACGCCAGCCAATTTGCGGTTTCCGGTTTGTCGGCGGTTCACGGCGCCGCGCAGAAACTCAAAACTGAAATGAAGCGCCTCGCCGCCTTTGCTCTCGAAACGAAAGAAGACGATCTGGAGTTCGGAGTCGGCCAGCAGGGGCCGGAGATCAAGGCCGAGAGCACTGGAAAATCCATCAACTACTGGGGCCTGGCAAACATTGTGAACGTAAACAGCGCCGTGCTTCCGCCCGAACTGTACGATGTCACCCTCAACTGCCGCTACGTATGGCGCGCGCCCTTCAAGGTTCCAGACACGAAAGCAAAGTACGGTAGTCTCACACTGACCTACGCCTCACAATTGCACATCGCAATCGTCGAAGTGGACCGCGATACTTTTGTCCCGAAGATTCTCGACTACGTGGCTGTCGACGACTGCGGCACAGTCATCAATCCGCCGATCGTCGAAGGGCAGGTCTATGGCGCGACCGCGCACGGCATTGGCGCGGCGCTCATGGAAACCTGCGTCTATGATGCGGTCGGCAATATGCTGACTAGTACCTTCAGCGATTACACGCCGATCACCTCGATGAATATTCCGAAGATCAAATACGGCCACACCACAACGCCTTCTCCGCACAGCTACAGCGGAGCGAAAGGCATGGGCGAAGGCGGCGCGGCCCCGGTGCACACGATTTCAGCGGCGCTGCAGGACGCGTTGTTTACCCAAGGTATCTTTATCAACGACTCTTTTAACAATGCCGACAGCATCTTCCGCTCGCTCAAGTATCACGAAGGCGGACAGCTAGCTCAGTTAGTAAAGTTGGAGAAGCGGATCTAGGACAATGAAGAAGGTGTGCATCATCGGTTGCGGCGCGATTGGCTCGCTCTACGCCGCGCACTTGGCGCGCGTTGCCGAAGTTTGGGCCTTGGTTCGCCGCGAGGATCACGCTGCCGAGCTCAACCGGCGCGGCCTGCGCGTTACCGGAGCCCATAACTTTGCCGTCCCGTTAAGAGCCATCACCAACCCAAAAGACTTGCCCGATTGCGATCTCGGCATCGTCGCCACGAAAGCCACGCAGGTCAAAGAATCATTTCGCTTGGTGGGCCGCCGCTTCGATAAAGGAGCTGTCCTCTCCGCCCAGAACGGAGTCGGCAGCGAAGAAATCATCGCGACCCTTACGCGCGGCTACGTCATTCGCGGCACCACCTTCATGAGCGGAACGCGCCACACAGACACGCATGTGCAGTATGAACTCGACACTCCAACCTGGATGGGCCCGTTCGAGCCGACGGGCACGCCATTTGCTGTAGTTAAAGAAGCCGCTGATCTCATCGTCGCGGCCGAACTCAAAGCTGAAGCACTCGAAGACGCGCGGCCGGCGCAGTGGTCCAAGCTGATTTTTAGTTCTTCGGTGAATAGCGTATCCGCGCTGACGGGGTTGCCGCACTCGCCGCAGTTCTCCGACGAAGCGAAATTTTCCGACCTTGGCCATTTGCTACACGCCCTGATCGACGAAGGCAAGAGAGTGGCCGACGCCGCCGGCATTCGCCTGCACGAAGATCCGTGGGAGATGAACCGGGTCGGCGCTATGACCAATCACCCGCCTTCCATGCTTCACGATGTCCGCCACCGGTTGACGACCGAGATCGATTTTCTCTCCGGCGCTATCGCTCGCGAAGCCGAACGCGTCGGAGTGCCCGCGCCGCTGCACACCGCAGTCTATCGGCTCATCAAGGGAAAAGAAGCAGCCTGGAATTTTCAGGACGAAAATAAACCCGTGACCGTGCACTGATTGCTATGGCTTGGCCCGAAGACAAAATAAAACTCGATCGTGTTCGCGCCCAGATGAAAGATCAGAACCTCTCTGCCTTGGTCTGCCGCGCTCCTGACAATGTTCTTTATCTCACCAACTACTGGTGCATGAAGGGATACGACGCCGTCATCTTTCCCCGCGATGGCGAGCCGACATTAATTGCGCTCGCCCCGCAGCAGGCCGATGTGGAGCGTAACTCATGGACGAAAGACATTCTCTACTTCAAGGGCTATGACGAGCGCGATCCGCGCCCGCCGCAGTTCCGCGCCTGGGACCGCGTCTACGAAGTCCTGAAGCAACGCGGCCTGACCGATAGAATTGCCCTTGAACTCAACATGGGCACGCAATCCGCCGACCGCATGGTTGGCGAGCCGACTACCTTCATGCTGTCCTATTTCGAATCGTTCAAGAAATTTTGCGGCGATGTTCTCGACGCGACGCCGCTTCTCAACGAAGCTCGCTCGATCAAGACCGATCAGGAAATCGAACGCATGCGTTTGGCCAATGAACTCGCGGCCCTCGCCATGGATTACACGCGCGAGCACATGCGCCCCGGCATGAAGGAAAGCGAAGTCGGCGCGATGTATGAAGGCTTCGTGCACGGAATCGGCGTTGGCTACAAGGGCAAAGTCGAGATGGCGCGCGCTTTCACGCTGGTGTGGTCCGGCAAAGGAATTGCCACCTTCACCGCCACCGGCAATCGCCCGATTCAGAAAGACGAGCCCACCCTCTTCGAGATCTGGGTCTGCGCCGATGGTTATTGGACTGATCTTACGAAGAATGCCTGCCCTGGTGAATTGAAGCCTGAGTATCACAAACTGCTCGACCTTCTGTTGAGAGTATTCAGCGACGCCGTTTCTTTCACGCGCGAGGGAGCCAGCTTCCCCGAACTGGACAAGCTAGTTCGCGGCCGCATCGCCGAAGGTGGATATCCCGGCCAGCCCTCCCATCCCATCTGCCACGGGGTTGGGGCTCGCGCCCACGAATGGCCCTACGCGCACCAAGCCGGTACCGGCACGATAAAAAAAGGTATGGTACTAGCGATCGAGCCGGGCATTTACTGGCTCGGCGGAGGAGGCCTGCGCTTGGAAGACAATTTCCTGATCACTGAAACAGGCAACGAAAAAATGTGCACCTACCCAGACGATTTTCGCAGGTCAAAACGTCGCCAAGTACTGAGAACCAAGAGCTGAGAACTTATTAAAGTGTCCGGCGCAACCGCAAACTCGAAGCTGGCCCTCGATCCCAAACTCATCGAGCGCATCCTCGCCGAAGTGCGGGAAGACGAAATCGTCTCCATGTCCACCGACGTGATCAACATTCCCAGTCCGACCGGCGAAGAGCTGCAGATGGCACAGTACATGCAATCCGCGCTGCAGAAACTCGGGCTCGACATCACCTGGCAGGAAGTCGAAGAAGCGCGCGCCAACGTCGTCGGCCGCTGGAAAGGTTCGGGTGGCGGCAAGAACCTGATGTTCAACGGCCACATGGATACCTCCAACACCGGCCGCGAGGAATTTCTGACCGGCATCGGTTACAAGCCGCACGCCATAGTCAAAGACGGCTTCATCTACGGCCTCGGCATCTACAACATGAAGGGCGCGCTGGTCTCTTACACCAACGCCGTGAAGGCGCTACAGCGCGCCGGCGTGCGTTTGAAAGGCGACGTCATCATTGCCGCCGTCGCTGGCGAGATCGAAAAAACGCAGTACGGTGAATTCAGTGGCAAAGAGTATCGCGGCTACGGATGCGGCACACACTATCTGGTAAACCATGGAGTGCTGCCCGACATGTGTATTCTCGGCGAGCCCACCGACATGCGCGTCGTTCTTGAACATTTCGGTTCCATGTGGGTGCGCATTTCGTGTACGGGAATCTACGTCCACACCGCCTTTTGTGAGGGCCGCGAAGAAATGAATTCCATCCGCCGCATGGTCGAGCTCATGCCGCCCATTCTGAAGTGGACTGAACGATGGGAAAAGAAGGCGAGCTACGGTGGCAAGAAGGCAATCGTAAATCTTGGTGGAATTCGCGGCGGCCACGCCTGGCGCGCCAGCCGCACTCCCGAGAAAACAGATTTGTTCCTCGACGTGCGCGTTCCCCCCACCATCCCCATGGCGGCGGCGCGGCGCGACATTCAGCGCCTCTTCTTTCTGCTCGAAAGAACGCATCCTGAGTGGGGTTTGGAATTCGAAACCTACGTCTCCGTCCCGGGCGCGCGCATCAGCGAAGAGCACGAGATGATTCGCGCCATCGACCGCAATCACAAACGCATCATCGGCAAAGCGCCTGAGCGGGAAGTCGTCACTTGGTGCTCCGATGCTAGCGTCCTCAGCCGGTACGGAATTGAGACTGTCAATTACGGTCCCTCCAGCGGCCCGCGCGACAAAGAGGGAGAGAAAGTTCGCATTCAAACGCTAGTGGACATCACGAAGATTTACGCGCTAACCGCCGCCGACCTATGCGGAGTGAGTAGCCGATGAGGGCTATCGTGCCAAGCCAGAAAGAAATCGATCGCCGTTACACGAACATCCGCTCTCGCATGCAATCCGCCGGGCTGGATGCTCTCATTGTCTGCGGCAATCAATATGCTGGATTCGAGGGCGCGGTCTTCTACACTTCCGGATTCGAAATCGTGCATCGCTACGTCTACGTCGTCATCCCGCTCGAAGACGAACCCACGCTCGTCTTTCCGCGCGAGGCTCGCTGGATCGGCGACAAAACCAAGCCTTGGGTGAAAGATCAAGTCTGGCCTGACGTCCCCGGCCAATGGTTGCGCGAGCGTGCCGTCGAGCGCAAATGGAAGCGCATTGGCACGTTTGGTATGAACTTCATCATGGCGGTTCGCGACTACCGCGAACTCGCGGCAGTTTCATTTGATCTTGTGCCTTTCGATCAGGAATTCGACATGGCGCGCGCCGTGAAGAGTGAAGAAGAGTTGGTCGAAGTTCGCGACGCCATGGATATTGTTGTCGATGGATTCTGGGCGCTGATTGCCAGCTACAAGCCGGGCAAAACGGAAGCTGAAATCATGGCGCCCGCGGTCGAGCGTTTCTTCGCCCGCGGCGCTGGCCCGCGCATGATGAACATTTTGCTCTCGGGTGAACATGGAGAGGCCAACGCTTACTTCAAAGTTCCCGGCCATCGCAAAGTTGCGGGCGACGATCTTCTTCTGTATTCGCTCGAAGTCACCGGAGCCGGCGGCTATTGGGTTGAGTTCTCCCGCGCGCTGATTCAGGGCACGCTTAGCCCGACCACGCAGAAGATGGCCGACGCTTATCCGCACGCGATGGAATCCGCGCGCAAATTGATGCGTCACGGCGAACTCGCTTCCAATGTGCATCGCACGGTCGCTGACATATTTGCCAGGCACGGTTTCGCACTCGGCCATCTTTCCGGCCATAGCATCGGGATGACGATGCTCGAGTATCCCGCGATCGGCGCGAAGAGCGACGTTCCACTCGAAGAGAATATGATCGTTTCCCTGCATCCGCAGGTCGTCGACCAGGAAGGCACGGTCTGCCTGTATACCCAAGACACATATCGCGTCGGCAAGACCGAAGGCGAGTGCCTGGCAGATGTGCCTTGGAGATTCTTCAGCGGCGGCGAGACGCGGGAGAGCGTTAGAGGTCAGAAGTAAGGATTCGCATCAGGGCATCGCTTTAGCGATGCCGTTAATTCTTCCAAGTCAAGCGCCCCTTTAGGGGCTGCGCATAAACTGTCTCTTGGGGTGTGAGTTTGCTGAAGGTCTGCATCATTGGTTGCGGCGCTGTGGGCAGCCTCTTTGCCGCGCATCTTGCCCAAAAAGGCGAGGCTGAAATCTGGGCCTACGACGTTTGGAAAGACCACGTCGAAGCCATCCGCGATCACGGTCTGAAAATTTCGGGCGCCGCCGATTTTACCGCGAAACCGAATGCCACCAGCGATCCCAACGACCTGCCACGCTGCGATTATGGCATCGTCGCTACGAAAGGCATCCACACGCGCGGCGCCATCGCGCAAGTTGCCCGCGCCTTCGACGAGAACAGCGCTCTTTGCTCTGTCCAAAATGGAGTCGGCAACGAAGAGATTATCGCGGAACACGTGAAGTATGTCATTCGCGGAACGACGTTCCCCGCCGGACACGCCATCGCTCCCGGCCATATTGGTTTCGACATCGAGGGCGACACCTGGATTGGTCCCTTCGAACCGACGAACACTCCCATGCCCAAGGTTGAAGAACTGGCCGGCCTGATTACGCGCTCGGGCATGAACGCCATTGCGTTGCAAGACGCACGCGGCGCGCAATGGACCAAGCTGATTTTCAACGCTGCGACCAACCCCGTTGGGGCTCTCACCCTGCTGCATCACGGAGCCGCGGCAGGTTTCGGGCCGACTGGCCATCTCTTCAACGATCTGATCGCCGAAGGCGAGGCCGTCGCCCGCGCGCTCGGCATCGAACTGCATGGCAATCCGCGATCCCTGGTGCATAAGGGAGCGAATGCTCCCGGCAAGCATCGTGCCTCCATGCTGCAGGACGTGCTAGCCAAGCGCCAGACGGAAGTCGATTTCATGAACGGCGCAATCGTGAAGTGGGGCGAGAAAACCGGCGTCCCGACGCCGCTGAACAAAGCATTGTGGGAGTTGGTGAAAGGCCTGGAACATGGCTGGAGCGAACCGGACTAAGTAGACTATGACGATTCCATTCAACATCGGAGTGCTGCAGCTTAGTATGGAACCCGTCCACGAAACCGTGGCCATGGCCCAGGCCTGCGAGGAAGCGGGGTTTGACACGTTCTGGATCGCCGAAGCCTATCCCTGGTGGCGCAAACATTCCTTCGAAGCGCGCTCTTCGACCGCAATTCTCGCCGTCATTGCGAGCCAGACTCGGCGCATTCAACTTGGTTGGGGAATTATTTCTCCATACACGCGGCATCCGGTCGAGATTGCGATGGAGGCGCGCGTCATGCAGGATCTCGCGGGTGACCGTTTCTTGCTGGGCCTCGGCGCGTCGAAGATCTTCATGAAAGAAATCGGCGAGGGGGAAGGCGAGAAGGTTGGGCCCGCGACTGTGATGCGCGAGAGCATCGAGATCGTCCGCGGCGTGCTCCAGGGCGATAAGTTTGACTATCGAGGGAAGGTGTTTACTGCCAGCGTTCCAGCGCTGAAGCCGGACGCGCATATATCATCTTTGCGCAAAGTCCCTCCTGTGTATGTTGCGGGGACTGGACTGGCGATGCAGCGGCTGGGCGGATCGCTCGGCGATGGGCTGCTCACGGCATCGATTACCACTCCTGCATTTGTGCGCTACTCGAAAAAAAATATGGAAGAAGGCGCGGCGAAAGCGGGCCGCGACGCTTCGCAGTTGATTCTTGGGTGCGTGATCGTCGGCAGCATTGCGCGCGATTCGAAAAAAGGAAAAGAAGGCGCGCGCGAGCAGGC
>JBEKXC010000042.1:0-41912 GCA_049512435.1 Terriglobales bacterium
TTGATCTCCAAGCGATCTTCGTTGACTACCACGCCCTTTGGAAAGGTGGCTTCGTACCAGAAGTTTCCGGGGGCGAGCGGAGTGAGAACCTGCGTCACCGTGCGGTATTCCAGCGTGTCTCCAGGCTGCAGAGCCGCCACGGAAATATGCCGCTGCCGGTAGTCGCTGTACATCGGAGCTTCTTTGAGCACATCGGGAGCGAAATCCTGCGCCGTCGATTCCGGCGTTATCACCACCTGCCCATCCGGCTTGCGCACGCGGACATATTCGACGTCCAGCTTTTCGGTGGCCGATGAGTATCCGAAAACCAACTGTCCGAATTCTTCCACGCCCGCCTGGCTCTGGATCCGCACTACGGCCTCGCTCTCGCTCACTTCGGTTCCGTCGTTTTCAAAGTGGACACGATTCAGGATGCGCTCGAAGACGGCAGCCTCGTCGGAATTGGAATTGGAGTTCGCGGTATTCGTTTTTTGTTTCGAAGGAGCGGGAGCTTGCGCGAGAGCATCCGTGGTCATTACTCCGACAACTAATCCGACAACCAAGCCGGCAATCAAGCAGACCGGCGAACAGACGAGCAAGAGGCCAATTAGAACGCGGGACACACGATAAGACATGCTGCAGTTCTTTTACGCCGTGCCCAGCGTAAAATCAAACGAATGGGAATGAGCTTCACCCCAATCATACGGCTCATTGCGATCTTGATCTGTTTCTGCAGTCTGGTTGCGGCGCAAGGTCCGCCTCTCGAAATTGTGGACGAACCGCTGCCGGCGTTTGATGCGGGAGTGGAATTCCACATTCTTCTGCATGCCAGGGGCGGTACTCCACCTTATGTTTGGAGCGTGGCCAGCGGCGATCTTCCCGAAGGAATCACGATCACCCCGGAAGGCCTGTTGGCTGGACGCCCCTCCAAGCCCGGGGTTTTCACGTTTACCTTAAAGGTCGAAGACTCGGGCCATCCCGCACACAGCATTAACAAAGATTTCCGAGCGGAGATCGCCGCGCCTCTGTTGCTCGAATGGCTTGAATCACCGAAAGCACACGAGAACCGGATTGACGGGTCGGTGCAGGTCTCCAACGGCTCAAAGGACGATTTCGATCTGACCGTCGTCATCGTGGCCGTTGCCGAACATGGGCGAGCAACGGCGATCGGCTATGAGCATTTCGCCCTGAAGGCCGGCGACACCAACGTTAACATCCCCTTTGGAAGCGCGCTGGCCTTCGGCGGCTATGTGATCCATGCTGATGCCATCGCTGAAATTCCCAAGCGGAACACCATCCTTCGCCAGAGACTGCAAACACCTCAAGCTTTGCAGGTCACGCAGGGTCCTTAGAGACTCTTGCTGGTTGCGGGTACGTAAGTCACTTGCCTTTTCTACGCTACCCTGACTACGCTGAGACGGTTGCACCGCGCTGTGTTCGTGGTGTATTCTCCAAAAAACTACGTATTGGTATGGAGCTTTTTCTTAATCTCTGTTGGCTGTCACTGTTGCTGCCCGCGTACCTGCTGTGGCGGCGACGGATTGCTTCTACTTCGGCGACAGAAACTCCCGCAGTTCGCCCGCTAGTCTTCATCTGCGCTCTCGGCTGTGCATTCGTTCTGTTGTTCCCGGTGATTTCGGCCACTGACGATCTGCACGCCATGCGCGCCGAGATGGAAGAATCCTCGCCCGGCAAGCGCAGTGTCTGCCAGGCAGCCGGTGAAAAGGCTTCCATCTGGCACAGCCGCTGGCAGAATCTGTCCGCAATTGTCGCCACCACGGCCTCGCTCGGACTCATCAGCGAGCGCCGGCTTGAACTTTTCACCCTTCCTCTTTCGATACCTGCGGCTCCATCGACTCTCCGCGCCAGCCGTGCTCCTCCGTGTTCCCGCCTCGCGTAACCGCTAAATCGCCGATCTTTATTGGTATCCCTTTGCGTTCAGGAATTGACGGCGATTTCCCTCGTTTGTTACGAAACTCTTCGAGGGAACACACATACTCGTTAGGAGCCCCGTCAATCAGATGGCGAACGCTCCACGGAGACAGCAGGCCAAATCTCAACCGAGCCTTCGGAAAATCCGACAGGCCCCGACGGAGTTACTGGATGGGCATTAAAGTCCAGCCATATTACTGGCTCTTCATGGCGCTGATGCTGGGAGTTGCTGCGGATTCATCCGCACAGCAGCCAGCGCAGGCGCCGGCTCCGCAACCCGCCCAAAGCTGGACCTGGGAAAATGTGAAGGACCGCTTCGAGCAGAATAACCCTACGCTGCTGGCGGACAAGATCAGTGTTGACGAATCGAAGGCACAGGAGATCACAGCGTTTCTGCGTCCCAATCCACAGTTCACTATGACGGTGGATGGTACCCAAATCGCCCCCTATAAAGGAGTCTGGGAGCCGTTTGCCGGCACTTTTGAGTCGCCCGGCATCAGCTATCTGCACGAACGTCGGCACAAGCGGGAGCTACGCCTGGAGAGCGCAAAAAAGGGAACTCTGATTGCCGAGTCGAGTCACGACGATCTGGAGAGAACCCTGCTCTTCAATCTGCGCAGCGCCTTCGTGTCAACGCTGCAGGCGAAAGCGGTGCTGCAGCTGGCAAAAGACAACCTGGACTACTACGACCGCGTGCTCGATATCAGTAGGACGCGCTTCGGCGCCGGCGACATCGCCCAAATCGATCTCGACCGGCTGGAATTACAACGCGTGCAGTATGAATCGGATTTGCAGACTGCCGAGGTAAATCTGAAGACGGCAAAGATCCAACTGCTCACGCTCCTGAATTCCCGAACACCGTTGGATCAGGTTGACGTAACCGGTCCCTACGATTTCAGCGACCAACTCCTGCCCCGCGATGAGTTCCGGAAGATCGCCATGGACACGCGGCCGGACTTGAAGGCAGCCGTCGAAGCCGTCGACAAAGCTCAGACCGATCACAAGCTCGCGGTGGCCGACGGCTCCACCGATCCGACCTTGGGCGCATGGTATACGCATAACTCCTCCACCAATAATCCGTTTGCCATAAACACGGTAGGCGTAAGTGTCAGCATTCCCCTGCGCATCTTCGATCGCAACCAGGGAGAGAAGCTGCGCACGCAACTGGATATCACTCGCAATGAAAGATTGCGCGATGCCGCTGAAGCACAAGTGCTCAGTGATGTCGATTCCAACTACGCCACGGTGGATAGCAATCTGGTTCTACTGCGGCCTTACAAGGCGAAGTACTTGCAACAATCGGTCCGGGTCCGGGACACGATTACATTTTCCTACCAGCACGGCGGCGCGTCGTTGCTGGATTTCCTGAATGCACAGGCGGAGTACAGGAGCGTGCAACTGAATTACGTGAACCTGGTTGGCTCCTATTTGACGGCTGCCGCTCAATTAAACATGGCGGTGGGCCGGGAGGTGATTCAATGAAAAACCAATGCTTCGAATCCTTAGCCGGGGCGGCGCTAAGTCTGGTGCTTGTTTGTTCCCTTGCCGGCTGCGGCGAAACTAAAGCAGATCCAAAGGCTGAGGCGCCGCCCACAGCGATCGTCGAGCCCGACCTCGATGCCAACAACTTCAAAGTCGATCACCCGGAACAATTTCCGCTGGTCGTGGCGGTGGAACACAAAGCCCCGTCCGCGCTGGATGTGACCGGAGTGGTGCAGCCCGATATCGCGCGTGCCGTGCCCGTGATCTCGCTGGCCGCGGGACGAGTTGTCGAAATTAAAGCCAGGCTGGGCGACACCGTGAAAAAAGGCCAGTTGTTGCTGCGAGTTCAGAGCAACGATGTTTCTGGCGCTTACCAGACGTTTCGCAAGGCCGAGAACGACGAGCGCCTGGCGCGCATACAACTCGAACGCGCCCAGATTCTTTATGACAAGGGCGCTATCGCGAAAAGTGCCCTCGAACAAGCCGAGGACACGGAACAGGACGCCAAGGCCGATCTGGATGCCGCCACCGAGCAGTTGCGGCTCCTCGGAATTGACAAGGATCATCCTTCGGGAATTGTCAACATCGTCGCACCCATATCTGGCGTGATCAGCGACCAGCAAGTTACTAACTCATCGGGCGTGCAGGGATTAGGTTCGCCCAACCCGTTTACGATCTCCGATCTTTCTTATGTCTGGATCATCTGCGACGTGTTTGAAAACGATCTCGACGCCGTGCACCCCGGTGAGTACGCGGATATACGGCTTAGCGCCTATCCCAAGCAGGTCCTCAAAGGGCGGATCGATAACATCCTGCCCGTCCTCGATCCCAATATCCGCACGGCGAAGGTTCGGATTGAAGTCGCCAATCCCGGAATGATGCGCGTGGGCATGTTCGTCACCGCAACCTTCTACGGAAAGCAACCCGAAACCCACGTCGCCGTTCCCCCCGCTGCGATTCTGCATTTGCACGATCGCGAGTGGGTGTATGTCCCACTCGGCGCGGGGCACTTCAAGCGCCTGGAAGTGGTCGCAGGAAGCATGCTTCCCGGCAATCTGCAAGAGGTTGTTTCCGGTATCAAGCCCGGTGATCGAGTGGTTTCGAATGCGCTGGCACTGGAAAACACCTTGGAGCAATAAACAGAGCAATGAAAGCAAATCGGAGCCATGAATGATTCGCCGCGTCGTTGATTTCGCTCTGGGCAACCGCCTGCTTGTGCTCGGCTTCGCCCTGCTGCTTTTCGCCGGGGGAATCGTCTCGTTCGAAAGGCTGCCGATTGAGGCCTATCCCGATGTGGCCGACAACTATGTGGAGATCATTACGCAATGGCCCGGCATTTCAGCGGAACAAATCGAACAGCAGGTCACGATTCCACTCGAAGTGGTCATGAACGGGATCCCGCAGGTGGTGCATCTGCGATCATTCTCACTGTTCGGACTCTCGGACCTGAAGCTGATTTTCGAAGACGGTTCGGACAATGCCTGGAATCGGGAGCGGGTTCTGGAGCGACTGGCCCAGGTTACGCTGCCGCCGGGCGTCAACCCGCAAATGGGGACGGACTGGAGTCCGGTCGGACAGATCTATTTCTTCACCTTGCACAGCACCAATCCCGCGTACGACCCCATGGAGCTGAAATCCATTGAAGACTGGGTCGTGGAAAAGAACTTCAAGGCAGTGCCGGATATCGTCGATGTTTCCAGCTTCGGCGGCCCCACCCGCGAATACCAGGTTCGCGTCGATCCCAACAAACTCGTCGCCTACGGCCTGAGCCTGGCCCAGGTTGAGCAGCAGCTTACCAACAACAACATCAACGCGGGCGGAAGCTTCATCCAGGAAGGCTTGCAGCAGATCAACGTGCGCTCCGTGGGATTGGTGGATCGTGCCCAGGACATCGAACGCACGGTGATCGTGACTAAGAATGGCACACCTCTCCGGGTGAAGGATATTGCGGTCGTTTCACAGGGTCCGAAAATTCGACTCGGGCAGTTTGCCCGGGCCATTCACCACGAGGATGGCAAGATCGTCGACAACGATGACGTCGTGTCCGGCATCGCGCTGTTGCGGAAAGGCGCAGTGGCCGACGCGGCCCTGCAAGCCATTCACAAGAAAGTGCAAGAACTGAACGATCATATTCTGCCTCCGGGAGTGAAGATTGTTCCGTTCATCGATCGCAGCGATCTGGTCCACTTCACCAGCCACACGGTGCTCCACAACCTGACCGAAGGAATGATCCTGGTTTCGGTCATTCTTTTCCTATTCCTCGGCAATGTGCGTGGCGCGTTCATCGTTGCGGCCACCATTCCGTTTTCTTTACTGTTCGCCTCCATTTGCCTGGACTTGAGACAGATTCCGGCGAACCTGCTCTCTTTGGGAGCATTGGATTTTGGCATGGTGGTCGACGGCGCGGTGGTGATGATCGAAAACATCGTGCGCCATCTGGGCCAGACGAACGGCACGAAAACGACGATGGAGAAAATCGGCGAGGCCTCGCATGAGGTGCAGCGGCCGGTGTTTTACGCCATCGCCATCATCATCACTGCTTATTTGCCGATCTTCACGCTGCAGCGCGTGGAAGGCCGCCTGTTCCATCCCATGGCCTGGACGGTCGCTTTTGCGCTGCTCGGGGCACTGATCTTCTCCATCTTGATCGCGCCCGTGCTGGCAAGTTTCGCTTTCCAGAAGGGCGCAAAAGAGTGGCATAACCCCGTGATGCACTTCCTGACCGAGCACTACCGGCACGCTGTCCGATGGGCCATTCGACGGCGCGCGCTCACCATCGGGGTGGGCGTGATCGGCCTGTTCTTCGCCATTTACCTCGTCTTCGGCAACGCGATCGGTTCCGAATTCCTGCCTCATCTGGATGAAGGCGCGCTCTGGGTGCGGGGCACGCTCGCGCCCAGCACCGGGCCGGACGAGGGCATCCGGGTCTCGAACCAGGCCCGAATCGTGCTCTGCTCTTTTCCCGAGGTCCCGCAATGTACCAGTCAAACCGGGCGGCCCGATGACGGCACGGATACCACCAGCTTTTTCAATACCGAGTATTTCGTCGATCTCAAGCCCAAAGCACAGTGGCGGCCTGTCTTCCACGAAAATAAAGACGAGCTGATTGCGGCCATGCAGCGCGAACTCGACAAAATCCCCGGCGTGGTCTGGGGATTTTCTCAGCCTATCGAAGACAACATGGAAGAGGCGGTCAGCGGCGTGAAAGGCGCGCTCGCCACCAAAGTCTACGGCGACGATTTGAAACTGTTGGAAGAAAAAAGCGACCAGATCGTCAACATCATGCGCGGCGTCAAGGGAATCGAGGATCTTGGCGTCTTTCACGTGCTCGGCCAGCCCAACCTCAACATCACGGTGGACCGCAATGCAGCCGCTCGTTACCAGATCAACGTTGCCGACGTGCAGGATGCGGTGCAGACCGCGGTCGGAGGCAACGCCCTCACCCAGGTCCTGCAGGGCGAGGCCCACTACGACCTTACTCTGCGCTATCTGCCACACTTCCGCGACACCAAGGAAGCGATCGAGAACATTCGTCTGCTGTCGCCCTCGGGAGAACGGGTGTCGCTGGCGCAGCTCTGCAAGATCAGTGTGACCGACGGTGCTTCGGAAATCTATCGCGAGGGCAATCGACGGTATGTTGCGATCAAGTACAGCGTCCGCGGCCGCGACCTCGGCAGCACGGTCGAAGAGGCAATCAAGAAAGTGAACGAGCAGGTCAAATTACCCATCGGCTACAGCATCGACTGGGAAGGGGAATACGAGAGCCAGAAGCGAGCGGACGAGCGCCTGCTTATCGTGCTCCCGATCACGATCCTGGTCATCTTCATTCTCCTTTACACCATGTTCAAATCCTTCAAATGGGCGCTGCTGATCCTGGCCAACGTTGCCATGGCCCGCTTTGGCGGTCTCCTGGCCCTTCTGATCACGGGTACCAATTTCAGTGTTTCTTCAGGCGTGGGCTTTCTGGCACTGTTTGGCGTGTCGGTGCAGACTGGAGTCATCATGCTGGAATACATCAACCAGCTTCGCGCCCGGCGGTATTCCATCGAGGACGCCGCAGTTGAGGGAGCCGTGTTGCGACTGCGGCCCATCATGATGACGATGCTGGTGGCAACGTTAGGATTGTTGCCGGCTGCCCTCTCACACGCTATTGGTTCCGATTCTCAGCGTCCCTTCGCCATCGTCATCGTAGGCGGTTTGATTGCCGACTTGGTGATGAGTATTTTTCTTTTGCCAACTCTGTATGTGTGGTTCGCAGGCGAAACTGACGTGCTGCCCGCGGGCGAAGAAGGCTTTGAGGTAGGCGAACACGTGGATTAGCCCGGCTGCGGAAAAGCTGGATGCGTTGCGACCTCAGCGGCTAAAGCCGGGAGTAAACAATTTATTTATCGCAGCGGTGAACCGCTGCGCCACCCAAAAGCAAATGGAAAACTGACTATTGGCCTTTCTTGCGATTGGGCATGAAGCCCAATTCAACCATTGCGGTCACATTTTGCTGCCGTCCCTTAATAAGCAATGGATAGTGCGAGATGTGCTCATACTGTAGCTGGCTCTTGACATACAATCCCGATCGACGGTGAAACTCATTTTGCACAGAGTAATCCTGCCAAGCGCCCCCTCCCGGAATGAAAGCGGGATCGACAAAATTGTTCTTGTACATAAGTTGGAAAGTATTTCTGGGCGATGCCCAATAGGTTAGCCAGCCTTGAATCGTCTGGCCGTCCCGGCCAACCGTGTTGCCCATTAGAAAACCATTGTTGGTGTTCGCTTCGTGGTAGCCGGAGTTCCAATAAACAACTTGCCCCTCATTGCCGCCGCTAGCATCATTCCATCCCGGGGCCTGCGTGTTCGCCGCTTCAATATGAAGATCGAGCTTCGGGATTCCGGGAACGCGAGTAATGTAGATCCCCGGCCGAAACGGATACGCCGTGGGCCGAACCCACGCGATGAAGTCGTCGAAGGCATACACTTCACCGTACAGAACGATATAGTTTCGCACCTTCGGGACATAAAACGTCCAATCCATTTCATTGTTATTCTCGCCCGGAATCGAATCACCAGGCTCCCTTTTGCTGGTTTGACCGAACATGCTGAGAAAGAAATTGCGTGCCGTGAACGGGTCCCCACCCCGGCCTCCAATTGTAGTTATGCGCCCGTATCCGATTTCCAGGCAAGGCAAAGGCTTGAAGGTAATTTTCTGGCCGTAAACCCAGGGGTTGGCGTGGTCCGTGCGGTTTGCGAGCCTTCCCAGGAAGTGATCGACCCGTACCGGTCCGAGCAGCTTCGAAAGAAGAGGCAAACGGATGGCCTCAGGGTTGGCGATATCGACCATGTCAAAGGGCTCGGCATTGTCACTCAGCAAGAAAGCGCCGCCCAGACCGGGGCCCCAGGAATGACTTTGCCTGCCCACCGAGAGCTGCCAGTTGTCCAGCTTCAGCGGGCTCAAGTTCATCACGATATAGGTATCCAACAGTCGCGGCCGGTTGATCCCGCCGATGCCAACGTCGGGAGTAACGGGGTTGTCATCTTTGAGCGCGATCACATCGAGGACGGCCTCCGAAGGAGCAGGAGCGGAGGGCGCGTGCTGATATTCGGCGCGGATGTAGAACGCGAAAGGGCCAGCCTCAGCTCGAAAGGCGCCGCCGGCCTGTCCGTTAGTCCCTCGTTCGAAGGGGCGGCCAAAGTCATAAGAAACCGTTTGGCCGAAATGGTAACTGTCGGTCAGGTCCGGGCCACTGATCGATACTGCCCTGGCGTATGCGGAGTCGAGACTCGCGTCTAAATTGCGCCGACCACGTTCCAAGCCTGCCTCGGGGGAAAACTCTTCTTCGAGGCGGATCAGCAACTCCGTTGCGTCTTCACTTTCGTCTTCACTCTCACTGAGAGGTTGAAATACTTCCAGAGCCTCTTTAGCTTTGCCGATCATTCGGGCGCATTCCATGCGAGTCCACGGACGCATACCCTCAAATCCCCTCTCCACATAGCCCAATGCTGCGAGGCGATCCAGAGCGGGATATATCCAACTGTCTAACGGAACATAGGTTGATCCCATGTGTTTGGGATTGTGAGCGCGGTCTAGCAGTTCGGGCGAGGT
The DNA here is from genome assembly GCA_049512435.1 of Terriglobales bacterium. Taxonomy (GTDB): domain Bacteria; phylum Acidobacteriota; class Terriglobia; order Terriglobales; family Acidobacteriaceae; genus Acidiflorens. The sequence continues at coordinate 9,488 of JBEKXC010000042.1, forward strand.
CGCGTCGCCGGTTGGGTTCTGGGAATTGGCCCGTTGCCGGGTTGATTCAGCGGAGCCCGACGGGTCGTTCTGCGGTACTGCGTTGCACTTGGGAATGAACGTTGCGATACCCATGGCCAACAAACAAACGGCCAATCGCCTCGAAAACATCCCGCTAGCCCCCTGCTTCGGTTGTATGTCATTTCTAGATGTGAGCAAACTACCCTTTGGGACAGGGCACGCGTAAAGGTTGGTAAGCACGCGGAATAGAACGCGATCACTTTCGTCACTCCCCCACCCGGTATGCAGTTCCAAACAGCGAGATCGAATCGAACCCCACTGACGGCTAGGGCCGGACCGCCATTTCTTGCTTTTTAAGCGTGCTTCCGCTAGCTTTTATCTTTCCTAGATTTAACCAGCTTGATTCTGACGAGCATGATCTGACAAGCGGGTAGGCCGAAAGACTTGCCTGCGGGAGTGGTGGGTATGAAGCGGAGCTATATCGGGCTCGCCTTGAGCGCGCTGGTGGCAGTGGGAGCGGCGTTAAGCCTGCCGAGTTGCGGGCACAACCAGAAGCTGGTGAGCCTTACGATCACGCCCACAACATTTACTTTTCTGGAGCCGGGTTTCACTCCTCCCCCTGCCAACCCCACGGAACAGTACACCGCGATTGCCACTTACATCCATCCCCCGGCCACGATGGATGTGACTAGTCAAGCGACCTGGACGATTGATGACGGAGTGGCCACCGTGTCGTCTCCCGGCCTGTTCACTGCGACGCTGCCGCCGGCAGGCTCCCCACCGGGCACGCCAGGCCCTTGCGGTGTCGGGGATATCTCGGCAAGTGTTCCTGAGGGTACGGGCGGTTCGGGGAATGTTGTGATCGCGGTTGCGACGATCGTTGTGGATAATCCGGCCAACGTGCTCTGCCCGGGCGGCGGCAAGCTCGGGACATTAGCCGTCGCGGTCGTCGGAAGCGGGATAGTGACGAGTCTCCCCGCCGACATCAGTTGCACTGCAACCGGGGGGACGTGCATTGCGACCTACGACGTGGGTGCCTCGGTTTTGCTTACGGCGACCCCGGCCAGTGTGACCTGGGCAAACTGCCCCGGTTTTTCCGCCAACACCTGCGTGGTTACCATACCCACTGGCGGCACCGCGGTGAGCGCAACTTTCTAACAAGAGTGCGGAGAACTCCGTCCACTACTCATCCGTTAGCAACTTGCCCAGCGTGGGCTTGTGCTTCTCGGCCTTAGTTGTCTTTGCCTTCACGAGCTGCGAAGGTTTCGGGCTGCCCACACGTTCGCGGGCCATTTCGCGGACGACCTTGGCGGCGGAGAAGATTTTTTTCTTACGCTTGCGCGGCATGGCTTAATCCTCGCATCTTCGCACATTCGATCCGCAAAAGTGCAATAATCTGAAGTTGGTGTGGAGTCCCACCTCATTCGCAAAAGACGCGAATCAGTGGGGCACCCGCCGCGTTATCAAGACGAGAGCCCTAATTTATGGATGAGCGCGAATTTTTTGACGAAAAGTCGGATAAGAAGCCGGCAAATCTAAGTTGTCCGCATTGCCATCAGTCGGCGGAATATGAGATCCAATGGTTGGTGCGCATGAAGAAAAAAAGTCTGCCGCCGCGGGCGGACGAGCGCGACCGGGCGAAGTTCGCCAAGGCGCAGTCTTACATGCTGCGCCGGGATGACATGATGATGTGCAAGAACATGCGCTGCCGCAAGCGATTTGAGATTACGGGCGTGCAGAGCGTTGCGTTTCTGCAGGACGGCCTGCCGGCCGGTGGGCGCTGATTACTAAACGCTGATCGTTGCTCCCATCACATTGGTCCGATCACATCGGTCGGTCGCTGGCGTTGAAACGCGGCTGTGGAGCGTAGAGGATTTGGTTCCCTCTGGGAAGCCTACGAAAAGCGGAGGGCGGAAAGAGCGGTAGCTTGAAGCGCAGACTTGTGCGATGGTGGATGCTCTATCAGACGATAGCTTTCGTAGCTCTTATCCCGATCATGTCCCATCATGTGATCGTGCAAGGCCAGCCCAAGAAAATCCTCTTATTTTGCATCCCCGGTTATGCGGTACTCGCCTACGGGTCTTATCAAATTTATAGAGCGCTTTCAAAGTAGCCCACTACCCATCGGTCCCATCACATTCATCGTCCCCTCCATTCGTTTATACTAACCAGTTTGATCTGCACCAGTTGACGCTGTAATGGATGGGAGTCGATCCGTGAAGATTTTGGTTTGCATGAAGCAGGTGCCACAGAAAGACGCTCCGCTCAAGCTGAATGAAGCGGGGACGTGGATTCGCGAGGATGTTTCTTACGAAGTGAACGAGCCGGATGCCTTTGCGCTCGAAGAGGCATTGCGGCAGAAGGAAAAGCACACCGGCGAGGTGGTGGTCGTCACCGCCGGACCGGCGCGGGCGTTGCAAGTGTTGCGCGAGGCGCTGGCCAAAGGCGCGGACCGTGCGATCCATCTTGAGGATGCTGCTTTTGTCGGCCTCGATGCCTACAACACCGCACGCGCCATCGCCGCGGCCATCAAGGACGAGAAGTTCGACCTTATTTTTACCGGCCTGCAGTCGGACGATTACGGATATGCGCAGACGGGCGTAATTCTGGCCGAGATTCTGGGATTGCCGCACGCCACCATCATCATGCAGATTGAAAAAACTGACACTGGCATCCGGGTGAAGCGCGAACTGGAAGCCGGGTTCTTTCAGTTTGTCGACATGCCTTTACCGGCGGTTTTGACGATCCAGTCGGGGATTAACAAGCTCCGCTATGCGACCCTGATCGGAATCAAGCAGGCCAAAATGAAACCGCTGCGCAAGGTGACGCTGGCAGAAGTGCAGTCAGCAATGGGCGGGAATTTGCAGAAGATCGAGAAGCTGTATGTGCCGCAGAAGTCGAAGAATACAGAGTTTCTGGAAGGCCCTCCGGCGGAAGTGGCAAAGAAGCTGGTGGAAAAACTGAAGAATGAAATGCGGGTAATTTGAAGGCAAGTTCTCGGTTCCCAGTTCTCAGTTCTCAGTGAAGAACTGAGGCTTTTTCTGAGAACCGAGAACTGGGAACTGAGAACTAATTTTATGGCTGACACAATTCTAGTAATCGTTGAACAGCGCGAAGGAAAACTGAACCGCGTCTCGTGGGAGACGATTGCGGCGGGGCAGGCGATTGCCGCTCAGACTGGATGGACCCTGGAGGCCGCAGTAGTGGGCTCAGGTGTGGCTGCGATCGCGAACGAAGTAGCGGCGAAAAAGCTTGCCAAAGTGTATGACGTCGAGTCGGCCAGGCTCGAGCCCTACACTCCAGACGCATTCGCGCATGCGTTGCAGGAGTTTTTACAGAAGCATCCGGCGAAGCTGGTGCTGATGCCGCATACCTACCAGGTGCGGGATTTCGTGCCCAAGCTGGCGACGGCCTTGCAGACTACGGCCATCAGCGACGCGACCGGATACAGGTACGAAGGCGGGAGGCTGATCTTTACGCGGCAAATGTTTCAGGGAAAGTTTGTGGCCGACGTAAGTTTTGCGGGCTCGGGGCCTTATTTTGTCACCTTTCAAAACGGTTCGTTCCGCGCCGATAAAGTCGAAGCGGGTGCAACCCCCGCGCCGGTTGAGACGGTAAACGTCGATGTTCCGGATGGCGTGGTGCGGAACAAGCCGCAGGAAGTTTTTAAGGAATCCAAGCAAGCGGTCGATCTGACGCAGGCTGAGATCATCGTGTCGGTCGGGCGTGGCATCAAGGAGCAGAAAAATATCGACCTGGCCAAGCAGTTGGCGGATGCGCTGGGCGGCGAACTCGCTGCGTCGCGTCCGATCTGCGATAACGGATGGTTGCCCATGGACCGGCAGATTGGATCGTCCGGACAAACGGTCGCGCCGAAGCTTTACCTGGCGCTCGGAATCTCGGGAGCGATCCAGCATATTGTCGGCATGAAGGGTTCGCGGAGCATCGTGGCGATCAATAAAGATTCGGAGGCTCCGATATTTGAGATCGCAGACTTTGCCGTCGTCGGAAACTTGTTCGACATCGTGCCGCCGCTGATTGAGGAGATTAAGAAGGCGAAAGCCTGAAATAGGCGAATCGAAGCCTTGCCCACCAAATCTGCCCGGCAAGGGCCCCCGACCTTCTGGAATCAATACTTTAAGGACCTAACGCCTGCTTGGCAAATCTCCGTTTCCAATAATGACCCACAACCGATAACGCACTCACCTAGAGCCTGACCCCTCTGACCCCTCATTCCCGCTATATCAAGTGCAGGGCTTTCGCAGTGACTCACTTGAAGGCCTCGCAATTTCAATAATAAAGAGGAGAGGAAAAATGAAAACGACAAATAAAATCCGTATTTCTTTCGCGACATGCATTCTAGCGGTTATTGCAGGCCTGGGCGTTGCGAACGCCCAAAAAGTTACCGTCAGCTACCAACCGTTCCCATCAGGTGCTGCCTTTGACACTAACGTAATCACCAGTTGTGACGCTGCAACCGCAACCTCATATCCGGACTATGATTTCCTGTTCTGGAACAACCAAGGCACGATCGTTTGGACGTCCTCCGTGACTATATGCCCGGGATCCGGTAACACGGTTGCCACCGCTTGGTACTTGTACACCGGCGGCGGCGGCGGCCCTTGCCCCCAACCCGGCTGCTACCTAACCACTTGGGCGTTTTCCATCGACCACAATGTGGTCATTGGCCCGGGCGCGGGCGCGGGAACTCCCATCGCGTTGGTCGCTCCCAACTCGCCCGAAGCATGGACGGGGTCGCCCTCGGACACGGTTCTAACCAACCAAGCCGAAAGCGTAAGTGCGCAGTCGGCGCTGCCGTTTCCACCTTATGCGGCCGAACCGTTCAGGTACTGGCAGCAGCTGCTTACGTCAGCGGAAACGCCCATCGGTATCGTCTATGACGCAGCCCAAAACACCGTATCAGGAACATACGCGGTTGCATTCTATGGACCCGACCCTTGCCAGTACATCCGCAATGAACTGCAGAGCTGCCTGGCTGGAGACGGTGAAGGCGGGAAGTTGAACTGTTCGCTGTACTCAAAGGAATTACAAGCGTGCGAGGTCGAATATAGGGAAATACAATAATCGCGCCAGCCCATTCAAACACCCGTAAGGGTACCCCGCCCAAGCTTCGCTTGGGCGGTTTTTTTGTCCACTGTTTGGCACCCGCCCAGTCGCGAAAATGCCGGCCTGTTCCTGTAGAGGGCCGCGGCTTTTCTGCCTTACTTCATCGTTGCTCTGAAGAACTCCACCGCCAACGCAGCCGTCTTCGCGTGAATCGCATCGCGATCCACTCCCGCGCCGTCCGTGCATAATAACGGCCGGGTCTTTCGGCCGTCTTCGGTGCAGGAGTCCAGAAACACATAGTGCGCTACGTTGCCGGGAAAGATGGTGAGCTTGGCACCGGGAATGTTCGCAGCAAAATATTTTGCGCTGGATGCGATCGGGACATTCGTGTCTGCCTGTCCCGCGACGATCATCACTGGAATAGCAATTTTTTCGAGGCTTGCGGGATGAAATGCCGGCCCGAGCGCGGGAGCCATGGCAAACACTGCGCGAACGCGCGGGTCGCGATACGAATCGCCGGCGTGACGAAGAGCGGCTTGAAACTCGGGGTCGGTTTTGGATAACTTATCGAAGTCCTCAAGCAACGTAGGAAATTCGGGCGGGCTCTTGCAGATATTGTCCGCACGGGGAGAGGCGCAGAATTCCTTGTAGGCTGCTGGATCGGTGATACCGCCAGCGATCTCGATCATCGTATAGCCGCCCAGGGAAAAACCCGCAGCGCCGATACGGTTGGGGTCAATGTGGCTGCCAAAAATGGGATCAGCCAGCATGGAATCAATCACAACACTAAGATCGCGAGCGCGCTCCCACCACGTGGAAAATCCCAGCGCGGTGTAACCGTCGGCGCCGTTATTTCCAGGATGATTGACGGCCACCGCTATGTAGCCTTGGGCGGCGAGCGCCGTGCCGAGCCACGCCATGACGAGCGCGGAGCCGCCCGTGCCGTGAGAAATGACGATCATTGGAAATCGAGCGGGAAATTTCGCAGGTGCGGGAGCAGGAGCGGGAGCAAGAGCGAGGTCCGCATCCTGGGCGGCCTTTCCAAGGACGAAAAGCTGGCTCATGCCAGGGATGTCTATGGGATGCTCGACCGCAGATGGCGCGGCGGGATACCAGACCGTGGCCAGCAACGCGTGGGTCTTCGCGCCACGCCAGTTGTACGACTTGTCCGGCGGCGTGAACTTCCGGAACGTGCCTCCGACCTTAAACTCCGATGCAGAGCTTCCTCCCATTTCTGCGGATAGCGGGACAGAACTCGGATAGGCAGACTGCAGCAGGCATGCAGAGAGCGCGACGATGCGCCAAGTTCTATGCAACATGGGTTGCTCCGTCAATGATTTTATCGTCAATGATTTTATCGCCGGCGGCAAATCCTTCCAGGTGTGCCACGGTTAGTCGAAGATATTTGTAGGGATTCACGGGTACGTCGTTGATGCGGACTTCGTAGTGGAGATGCGGCCCGGTCGAGCGTCCGCTCGAACCCACGTAACCGATGGTGTCGCCGCGGTGTATGTATTGTCCGGCAGTGACGGCTAAGCTGGAAAGGTGGCCGTAGCGAGTCGAAATGCCGTGTCCATGGTCGACCATGATGGCGCGTCCGTAACCGCCCAGGAAATCTGCGAAGGTAACCACACCGTCCGCGGGCGCAATGACCGTCGAGCCGATCGTGGCCGAGATATCGACGCCGGAGTGGAAGGCGCCTTCTCCGTTAAACGGATCGATGCGCTCGCCGAAGGAAGCCGTGACCTGGCCCTCGACCGGCCAGAGGTTCGGAGCCGAGTTGGCCCGGATCCAGTCGGCCGTGGAGGAATTCCTGGTAAGGCCGAGTGAGATGCCGACGCTGGCTGCGCCGCTCAGCGCCGTATGCTTCAACGCGTAAAGCTGGTCGAGCGAGGAGTGGACCTGCACTTCCTGAATCTGCTCGGTTGAGGCGGTAACCATCGCCGGATTGGACTTGAGGCCGTAAAGCGCGGAAACCTCGCTTGCCAGTGAGCCCAGAGAAGCAACCTGAATGTCCCGTTCTTTGGCGACCTGTTCCAGACGCGAATAGCGGTCTTTGAGCTGGGCTTGTTCGGTACGGAGCTGGTTATAATGGGCGACCTTCTGCAGCATCCGGGTATAAGAGCTGGCGATTCCGGTGAGGCAGAGCACGCCGATCGCGGCCCCAGCCAGAAGAATGTAGAGATATTGGACGGGAATGGAGATCTTGCGAAGCTGCCCAGCTTCGTCGCGAGCCACGAAAAATATATAGAAACGTTTACGCAATATCCTACTTCCGCGAATAGATTTTGTCTCGGAATCCTGCCGGAGCGGAACTGTCATGCTCGGGCTCGGAATCCTGATTCCACCAGCTGCCTTCAGATGCAGACTGGCTTACCCTAACCCCGGAACCAGGCAAGCCGAAAGCCAATTTCGCTGCAACTAATATAGGTTGCAGCACTTGGTTCGGCAAAATATCTGTGAACGGCGAGTTAACGGTAGCAAACCTGATCTCCCGTGTCAACCTCACTACGACCCTTTGAACGGTTACCAAGGCAGCGTAATTGGCGTGCCCATCCGGCCAGATTACCATCGTAACCGCGGCCCGCGAGCCCTTGCCCCGCGCGGGTTGTCCGCTAGGGGAACCCGGGGCATAGGGAGCGGGGTATATTGATCGGTATGCCCCTTAGCGAGAAGAAGCTGATTCGCCGGATCCGCCATCTGGCTGAGGGACGGGCGGCGGCGGTTTCCGGCACAGTCACAAACATAGTCACTAGCCTAGTCACTGGCATAGTCAGTGGCATAGGCGATGACTGCGCCGTGCTGCGCGTTCCGCCGGGACACGAGTTGCTGGTGACGACCGACTTCACCCTTGAGAACGTCCATTTCCGGCGAGACTGGCACCGTCCCGAATGGGTGGGACGGCGCTGCCTGACCCGTGGGTTGAGCGACATCGCGGCGATGGGTGGAGAACCGCGGGCGGCATTTTTATCGTTGGCTGTTCCGCGCGGCGTTCCTCAGAAGTGGGTCGATCGGTTCCTGCGGGGACTACTGGATCTGGCGGAAGAATTCAAGCTTCCACTGGCCGGCGGCGACACAGCCGAGTCACCCGGCGGCATTCTGGCGGATATCGTCGTCGTGGGCTCGGTGCCGAAAGGAAAGGCAGTACTGCGGTCGGGGGCGAAACCGGGTGACCAGATTTATGTGACCGGCGAGTTGGGCGGGTCCGCGGCAGCGCTGGCGCGGCTGGCGGGATCGAAGGCTTTGGGAGTGGAGTATTCCAGATACCTTCGTCCGCAGGCTCGGGTTGCCGTGGGCCAGAGCCTGCGGCGCCGCGGAGTGGCTTCGGCCATGATTGATTTGAGTGACGGGCTTTCCACCGATCTCGAACACATCTGCCAGGAAAGCCACGTGGGCGCGGAGATTGAGGCGGAGGCGATTCCGCGTGCACAGCTTCGCCTGGGGAAGGTTGGACGGAAGGTTGGGCGGGGGAAAAAACGAGTCGCGCTGGAGTTGGCATTGCATGGCGGCGACGACTACGAACTTCTGTTTACCTCCGGTGCGGCAGTCACTTCGCAGGTGGCGGGAGTTCCAGTGACGCGGATCGGACGAATTGTGCGATCCGCGGGGATGCGGCTGATCGGCGCGGATGGAAAGCGGCAGCCGCTTCAGGCTGCGGGTTGGGAACACTTCAGGGGGAACTTGTAATTTGCAATTTGTAATTTGAAACCTTGAAACTCTGAAACCTTGAAACCTTGCTCCTAAGTGACTTTCGTTACCTGCCCGCGGTGACGACAGAAGATTAGAGTAGGCGCATGAGAAAAGCATCTCTACTCCTTTTACTCCTTGGGTTCAGTCTCGCGGGGTTCAGTCTTGCGATATTGATTCCAGCTTTCGCCGAGACGCCGCCGGCGGCTCCGAAGATCGATAACGATTTCGTGCAACGGCAGTTTGGCAAAGAGTTTACGATCCTGCCCGAGATCGCACCGGTGTTCGGCGATCTTGACGGCGACGGTGTGGAAGACGTGGTGATTGCGGCACGCTGCAAGAATCCGATGCTGGATCAAGGCGATCACGATTACAAGGTGATCGATCCGTTTTACGAGTTTTTTGGCTATGGCGACCCCAGAATGACGACCACGGCCGCGTTCAGCGACGCCGATCCGTTACGTCGCGGTTTGGTGGTGCTGATCATTGATGGCGCGGGACCAGACGGCTGGCGCTCGGCACATCCGAAAGCGAAGTATGTAGTGGTAAATTTGCCCTATCGGACGCTCACCGTTCGAAAAATGAAGATGCGAAAAAAGACGATCGAAGCGATCTATATTGAAGAAGCAGGCGACACCGGCGACGCCTCGGCCCTGGTCTTCGACGGCAGAAAATTCCGCTACGTGCCGATGGGCGCAGATATGCAGTAGGAACCAGTTCTCGGTTCTCAGTTCTCAGTTCTCGGTCAAAATCAATCGGCTTTGGATGTAGAGCGGACACTCCTGTCCGCTGCCTTTGCCCTTGATTTTTGCTTTTTCCGGATTAACCCGTGCCGACGGGTGCCCCATCCTTGCGCGTTCTGTGCGCAAGGGTGGGATTCCACGGCACCGTCCTTCTTGGGACTCTCGCGCGCAGCGCCCTACGCCGCCTTCGGTTCTTCCGTCTTCAGATCGCGGAGCAGGCTCTGAAAACCTTTCGCGTAGGAGTCGTGTTTCTTCCAGTCGCTGAAATCGGGAATGAAATATTCGCGAATCTCGCCCGCCAAGTCCTTCCCTTCGTCGGCGTCGAAAAGCTCCCAGTCCCGAATCGCCTCAAACGAAACCAGTCGGACGGGAAACAGCACGCGCTTTTTCTCCGTACGCTCCCGCTTCCGGGCTTTGCGGATTTCAGTCTTTACCCACGGGCTCTTCATGCTGTTCGGCGAAAGGATCAGGAGCAGCCGCTCATATCTTCGGATCGCTTCGTCGATCTGCTCATGGATTTTCTTTCCAGCTTGTATATCGTGCGGCGCGAACCAGCAGCGGACGCCTTTGTTCTGCAAATCCGCGTACAGGCGGTCGGCGAATTCCTGATCTTTGGTGGAATAGCTGATGAAGCAGGAATAGAACTCAATGGGATTCGCAGCCAACGACTTCATGTAGGTAATGAAGTCGTCCGGGATACCACAACCGCGCAGGAACGCCTCAGGGATGTTGCCATTGGACTGAAAAATCGTGTCGATGCCTATTACCGAGGGACCAACGTGGTGTACTGTTTCCAGTCCCTTAACGGCCCTGAGGTCATTGCGGCCAAAGATCGTGCCACCGATCCGGGCCTCGGTGAAGTTTGATCGTGTGAGCTCAGCGTCCGTGAGGTTCGCGTCGGTTAGGTCCGCGCCTCCGAGGTCTGCTTCGGTAAGGTTGGCCTCGCCGCTGAGGTCTGCTCCACTGAGGTTCGCTTCGCTGAGGATCGCGCCGGTGAGATCCGCCATTTGGAGACGCCCTCCTACGACGTCTGTCCCTGTTAGGTTTGCCCCGCTCAGATCTACACGCATGAGCAACGCCCTTCTAAGGTTCATGTTCCTAAGGTCCGCGCCGCTGAGGTCCGCCGCGCTGAGGGTGTAATCCTGATCTCGGGGGCCGCGATAGCTCAGCGCCGTCGTCTTCCAGAACTCTTCCGCGCGGTCGAACTGGAATTGGTTCCAAGCCTCTATACCTTCCTTGAGTTTTGCGAGATGTTCCGGATTCGCCATGGCGCCAGCCTTTCATTGGCGCTCATCATACGCCTAGATCGCAGCGGTAAACCGCTGCGCCACCCAAAGGCTTCATTCGACCCGACTTTTCCACCGAATACTGCGGTGAACTCGGCATCCGGCCAGCTGCTGTGGTGAAATAGGATCACGATGACAAGCAGGGCAGGCGGGTGGCCCAGGCTTTTGATCTCCTTTGTATGACCAATACGGTGGGTGCCCCGTTCTTCGCGCACTTTGCGAAGGGCGGGAACACGAGCGCATGGGCAATGGGTTGTGTGCAGAAGGACAACGGTCGTGTCGGCAGCATCGCTGCCCGCCCTTCATCTTTAATACCGTGGGTGCCCCGTCCTTCGCGTTCTGTGCGAAGGGCGGGTGCCACGGCGAATGTTGCGGCGACAGCGGAGAAATACAACGGAGCACTGACTGGGCTTACAGCAAGCAGAAAGGCGCGTTCGCTTGCAACACCAACAAGTGCAATGCCTTCGTGGGGGACGTAACCAAGGAACCGGGGGGGTACCCCATACGAATTTGTTAGTAACGCAAAATTAAATATGCCGGAATTCATCCCGGCAGTTGCCATTCGACCCTGCTTTTCCTCCGAATACTGCGGTGAACTCGGCATTTGGCCAGTCGCTGTGGTGAAATAGGATTTACGATGACAACCAAGTCAGCGGCACTGCGCCGCAAACTCAAAGCGGTTGAGCGCGACGTTCATGGATTGTGGCAAATCCTGAAGGCGCTGGTGTCTACCGACCATCCTCTGCTGGCGCACCTTATTCCTATACGGCGCTGCAATTTGGCTTGCACTTATTGCAATGAGTTTGATGATTTTTCTAAGCCAGTGCCTACCGACGAGATGTTGCGGCGCGTCGATCGGCTGAAGGATCTTGGCACTTCCGTGATTACGATCAGCGGCGGCGAACCAATGCTGCATCCGCAACTGGATGACATTATTCACCACATGAGGCGACGGCGGATTGTTTCGGGGCTGATTACTAACGGCTATCTGCTGACTGCGGACCGCATACAGCGGCTGAATCGCTCGGGGCTGGAGTGGTTGCAGATTTCGATTGATAACGTGAATCCTGACGAGGTTTCCAAGAAAAGCCTGAAGGTGCTTGACCGGAAGCTGCAGTTGCTGGCCGAACACGCGGAATTTCATGTGAATATTAATTCGGTGGTGGGCAGCGGAGTGAGCCATCCGCAAGACGCGCTTACGATTGGCACGCGGGCACTGGAGCTGGGATTCAGCTCGACTATCGGAATCATTCACGACGGCTCGGGGCAGGTGCAGCCGTTGAACGACGAAGAACGGCGCGTGTATCACGAGATGAAGAACCTGGAGAAACGCAGCTTCACTCGGGTGAATGCGTTTCAGGACAACATTGCTTTGGGACGTCCGAATCAGTGGCGGTGCCGTGCAGGGGCGCGCTATCTCTATATTTGCGAGGACGGGCTGGTGCATTACTGCTCGCAACAGCGCGGGTATCCGGCGATTCCTTTGGAGAAATATACGATTGCGGATATGCGGCGGGAGTTTCATACGGAGAAGGCGTGCGCTCCGCATTGCACGGTGTCGTGCGTGCACCAGGTGTCGGTGCTGGATGCCTGGCGGGCTCCGCAATGGCCGGCGGCGGAGCCGGCTAGTGGATTGGTGCATATCGAGTAAGGCAGTTTTCAGTTCTCAGTTCTCAGTTCTCAGTAACCCCCCGAGAGTTGAATGGCGAAATCCCGCAAGGGTCAAATGTCCCCAAATCTTGAAGGGGAACAAATGCAGCCAGGAACTACTGCGGCCCAAATTCTGAGAACTGGGGACTGAGAACTGCCTTAGAACGTTGTGGCCACGGTGAAGCGGAAGGTCTTTCTTGGTTCGAGAAGGGTGAACTTCGATCCCAGGGTTGAGAGCGTGGTGTGGTAGGTATAGAGGCCCGCGGCGCCGTCGGGGAACATATCGCGATTGATGGGCACAAACGGCGTGGCAGTGCCATCGAGGCGCAGCGCGTTGTAGGCGTAGTAGATGCGGAAGGGCGCGTTGACGACCGGAAGAAACGTCTGCAATTCAAGCCCAGTGGACATGCGCGCCACCCAATTGGTGCCTGGAACCGAGGTGAGATGCTGCGAGATGGAGGGGAGGCCGTTGGTGCCAAGCAGCTGTCCGCCCTGGCAGGAGTATGCCGTAGTCAGTGTCGGACAGCCGTATAGAGTGCTCTGCAAATTCTGGAACTCGACGGGGTTGATCTGCAACTGCGAGGTACGGAGGATGGGATCGGTGCCCAAGTCGACAAAAGGCGCGACGGCGACGGGACCGGCGATGGTGATGCGGTATTCAAGGTTGCCGTGGATACTCAGATCGCCGCCGGGAGTTACGAGTTGCGAGTAGGGAACGGGAATACTCCAACAGTTCGCGACGCAGGCTCCGCCGGAACCGGTTAGCACCGGAAACCGGGGGTTGGCGGCAACGAAGGTCCCATCGGGGTTCCTGAGGGCCACGGTCTGGGTGCTGGGGAGGTAGGCGATGGGAGAGACGGTGCGGATGTCGAAACCGCGCAGATCATTCTCGCCGCCGAGATAGGCACGCTCGAAGGGGGGGGCAACAATCCCGCCATAGCCCGTGATAAACGAAGCCTGCAGGTTATAACCGAGGGCGTTGCGGCGCTTCTGCATGGGAAAAAATTGTTTGAACTGGACGATGGGGCGGATCGTGTGCACGGTGCCGCCGAGGCCGGCGAACTCGCCGCCGATGAACAGGCTCTTGCCATGGTGAGGCGCGTAATAGGAATCGAGAGTGTTCATGCTGAAGCTGGGGGTGATCTTACTGGTGATGATGCCGTTGAGCGCGTTGGGGCCGGTGATGCCTCGGAAGTTGAGATTCTCGAACAAGAGCTTGGAGGCATTGCTGACGGCGACCAGCGAAGAGCGGTCGAAGGAATAGCTGATGCCAAGGCGCTTGAAGGAACGGCGGAGGGGATAGCTAATAGTCCCGCTAAAGCCGGTACTAGATTGGGAGTAGTTCTGCAGGTTCTGGAGATAGGCCGAGGGCAGGTTCAGATTTTGTCCGCTTAAGATGGCATACTGCCGGGCTTGGTCATAGTTGGTTTTCCGGGCATAGACGTTGAAACCGGCCTGGATGGGGCGGTCAAACAAGTAGGGTTCGGTGAATCCGAACACGATGTCGCGCTGGCGGCTGCCGAGGCTGGCCTGAACGGAGAGCGTCTCGCCCAATCCAAGAAAGTTGTTGGTGCTGTAATTGAGGCCGACGAATGCGCCGGCCAGACCGCTGACGCCGCCTTGCAGTCCGATGCTGTTCTTACCCTTTTCGTGGACTTTCAAGGTGAGATCGACGGTGCCATTCTTTTCGTCGAGATGGCGTTCGGTGGTATTGGGATCGTCGGGCTTGAGCTGATCGAAATAGCCGAGCTGGTTGAGTCGCAGCAGGCTGAGTTCCCAGAAATGCGAATTGTAGATCTGGCCCTCTTCCAGGGCAATTTCGCGGCGGATGACTTTATCGCGGGTGGTGGTGTTGCCCTGGAACTCGATGCGGCGAACGTAGAACTGTTTGCCTTCGTCCACGTCGATGATCAGATTCACGATCTTCTTCTCGTCGTCGAACTTGGTGTCGGGGACGGAAGTGAAGTTGATGTAGCCGGCCTGGCCATAGGCTTTGCGAAGGTTTTCCAGACCCTTGGCGACTTTTTCGCGGCTGAAGATTTCGCCGTCCTTCATGGGGAAAAGACTGCGCAGCGCGGCGGCGCTGGAGATGGCTTTATTGTTCTTGAAAGTGATGGTGCCGAGATGGTAGCGGTCGCCCTCCTCGATGGGCATGGTGATGTCGACGGATTTTCCCAGCCCGCCCTGGACCCACGGAACATGGAACCCGGTGTGTCCGGTGTCATGGATCTCGGTCTTAGGGTCGTCGACCAGCACCTTGAAGTAGCCGCGGTTCTGGTATTCGGCGCGGACGCGTTCGGTATCTTCCTCGAGTTTGGTGGCATCGTAGGTCTTGGCGAAAAGGTTTTCCAGAAAGATGGAGTGCGGGATGCCAATGGGCTTGAGGTTCTTCATGGCCGCACGCAAGGTGCGGTCCGGGACGTGTCGGTTGCCACGGAAGCGGATACGGCCCACTTTAACCTTGGGCCCCTCCTTGACTACGAACGTGACCCCGACGGCATTGGGCGGGATGTCGCGCTTTTCGGTGCGGATGGTGGCGAACTGACGGCCGTGTTCGGAGAGCAATTCCTTCAAGACAACTTCGGCCTTCTTGATCTTGGTGGGATCGTACTGGCTCTCCACGGAGAGTCCGACCTTGCGCTCCTTGAACCGGTCGAGCACATCGCTGGTAGAAACCGCATTCAGACCGGTGTAGTTGATTTCGCGGATGGTCGGGCGCTCTTTGAGGTAAATGTGAAGGATCCAACCTTTTTCGTTCTGCTCGCGCTCAAAGCGGATGTCCTCAAAGTAGCCTGTATTCCAGAGAGCGTTGAAATCTCGTTCGATGGCGGCGGGGTCATAGACGTCGCCGGCTTTGCTAAAGATGCGAGCCCTGACCGTGTCGGCAGGGATGCGGCGATTGCCGTGGACAACGATGGCAACGATGAGATCCTGCTGGCCGATAACCGGAGCCGCCAGCAGCAAAAGCGCCAACCAGACGAGCAGGAAATTGCAGGCAGAGCTCCGCCTCCAAACACTCTGGGTAGAAGAAGATGGAGACCGAACCGGCTCTCTCTGCGGGCCCGTGTTGTGGCCAAGTCGCGGGGCCCACACAGGGATGACCTGATGACGGCAATGAATTGCAACTACCTCGAAAAACTAGAGTTAGGAAAACGGTAATTATACGGTAGAGAGCGAGAACCGTCCAAGGACGGGACGAAGTTCGCTCTCATTTCACTGCGAGAGTCACGCCCGAAAAAGTTCTACCTCAACACAGACGGAATAAAACGTCGCCGCGTTGCCCATGTCGGTAAGTTTTTCTGAGGTTAGCACGTTGATATTGCCGCCGCCGGAACTGAATCGCGCCCAATCGAGCCGCGCGGCCACCACTCCAGGCCGCACTGAGCCGTTAACCAGGGCTTGGAGGACAATTTCGCCGCGCGCGTTGAACGCGCGAACCCGGTCGCCATTGCGGATGCCGCGCGCCTCGGAATCCGTCGGATGCATCTCGAGATCCCCAATCCCAGATTCCATCTGGCGGACGGACGGGAGATTGGCGAAGGTCGAGTTGAGATGGTTGTCGGGCTTGCGGGCGAGAAGTTCCAGTGGGAAGCCCGCGGCTTTCGATCCAGATCCGTTTCGCGACTCGTCGGGCGGCGTAAAGGCGACAACTGGATCGAGCCCCTGACGCTTCAGCGTCTCACTGTAGAACTCGGCTTTACCGCTTGGCGTCGGGAAATTGCCTTGGGCGAAGGGAAGAAAGGGGGATACATTTTCCGCCGAGCTTCTCCCCACACTATTTGGGGCGGTGAAATTCAGGCGGATGCTATGCTCCTGTTCCAAGCGCTCGCGGGTGATTCCTTTGAGCCTGGGGTTCGGCGACTCCAGGGCGCGGTCGATCATGGAATCTACCGTCTCGCGAAAACATTCGTCTTCAAAACCCATGCGCTCGGCGAGTGCGCGGAACGTCTCGACGTTGGACCGGCATTCGCCGAGCGGATCCATCGCCCGATTGGACACCTGGAGGTAGTAGTGGCCGTACGCCGTCTGCAAGTCTTTGTGCTCGAAAAAAGTGGTGGCGGGCAGCACGATGTCGGCGTAGTCGGTTGTGTCGGTGAAGAACTGCTCGTGGACGACCGTGAAAAGGTCGGGGCGCTTTAATCCGCGGACGACTTCGTTGTGGTTGGGACAGACCGCCGCGGGATTCGAGTTGTAAACGAACAGCGCCTGGATGGGTGGCGCGGTGAGCGAGTTCAGCGCAGTGCCGAGTTGCACCATGTTGACGATGCGGGCGGGGCGTCCCAACGCCTTTTCCATCAACTCGGGCATCCTAAGGGCTGCGGTGTTCAAAGCGAAAGCTCCGCTGGTCGAGAGCTGGAGTCCGCCGCCAAGTTCTTTCCACGATCCAATCAGGCAGGGGAGCATGGTGACGGCGCGCATGGACATCCCGCCGCGGTCCGAGCGCTGGATGCCGTAGTTGACGCGGATCACCGACGGACGCTCGGTTGCGTATTCCCGCGCGAGCTTGCGGATGTCAGCGGCAGAAATGCCGGTCCAACAAGCGACTTTTTCCGGCGGATATTCCAGTGCGCGAGCCTTCAGGTCTTCGAACCCCACGGTGTAGCGCGAAACGTAATCGGCGTCGAAAAGATTTTCGCTGATGATAACGTTCATCAGGCCGAGCGCGAGAGCGGCATCAGTGCCGGGATTGATTGGCAGGTACCAGTCGGCGCACTTCGCTGTGCGTGTGCGATAGGGATCGATGACGACGAGCTTCGCGCCCTGGCGGCGAGCTTCTTCGATGAAGGGCCAGAGATGAACGTTGTTGCCATGAATGTTCGATCCCCAGGCAATGATGTAACGCGAATGCACAAACTGCTCGGGTTCGGTACCCATCTTGATGCCGATCACCGATTGCAGGCCCGCCTCGCCAGCGTCGGAGCAGATGGTTCGCTCCAGTTGCGAAGCGCCCAGGCGGTGGAAGAAACGGCGGTCCATGGACGCGCCGTTGAGGGCGGCAATTGTGCCGCCGTAGGAATAGGGCAGGATGGCTTCGGGGCCGTGTTCGGCGATGATGCTGCGGAAGCGCTGCGTAATTTCGTCGAGCGCTTCGTCCCAGGAAATGCGTTCGAAAGCCGATTCCGTCGATGGAGCGACGGGCGCCCCCGCCCGTCCAGACGAAGATCCCTTCGGCCCGACGCGTCGCATCGGATATAGCACACGGTCGGGCGAGTACACGCGGTCCAGATATTTAGCAACCTTGGCGCACAGGAATCCGCGGGTAACGGGATGCTGGGGATCGCCCTGGATTTTGGTGGCGCGGCCGTCTTCGATGGTGATCAAGACGCTGCAAGCGTCTGGGCAGTCGTGCGGGCAGGCGGCGTGGACGACGCGCTTCATCTCCCGATTATAAGGTCGATTCGGGGCAGCGGCTCCGCCGACTTGTGGAAGCGAACCGGGAGCCATAAAAGGGTATCGTGCATTGCGGGCGTCTGAGGATTCAAAAAGCGGACAGGAGTGTCCGCTCTATACGAGCATTACTTGAACTCCAGCACTTCCTTTTCTTTGGCTTTGCTCATTTCTTCCATCTTCTTGATTTCGTCGTCGGTAAGCTTTTGGATTTCGTCGAGCGCGCGCTTCTCATCGTCCTCGGCGATTTTCTTGTCTTTCAGCGTTTTCTTGATAGCGTCATTGCCGTCGCGACGGATGTTGCGCACCGCGGTGCGGTGCTCTTCGAGAATCCGGTGCAGGTGCTTGACCATATCCTTGCGACGCTCTTCGGTGAGCGCGGGAATGGGCACGCGCACCAGTTTGCCGTCGTTCATCGGATTGAGGCCGAGGTCGGCACTGCGGATGGCTTTTTCGATGGCCCCAAGCTGAGACGGATCGAAGGGCTGCACTGTAATCATCTGCGGCTCGGGCGCGTGAATCTGGGCGATCTGGTTGAGCGGCATCTGCGACCCGTAGTAATCGACGGAAACGGTGTCGAGCATGTGAACGTTCGCTCGGCCGGTGCGCGTGGCAGCCATTTCACGGCGGAAATCTTCCACCGCCTTGTCCATGCGCGTCTTAAGCTGTGCGAAGACTTCTTTCAGGGCAGGATGAGCCATAGCTCGGGGCTCCTAGTATGCATCAGAATCAAAACTGTAGATTATAGCAAGGCAGGTCAGAGGTCAGAGGTCAGATTGCAGAGGTTAGAACCCTAGGGATACGTCTTGGTTCTTACCTCTGCAATCTGACCTCTCACCTCTGACCTTTCCTAAGCGCTTACCAGCGAGCCGATCTTTTCACCGAGCACTACTCTTCGAATATTGCCACGCTGGTTCAGGTTGAAAACTATGATGGGCAGATTATTGTCTTTGCACAACGAGATGGCGGTCGAGTCCATCACCTTGAGGCCCTGTTTCAGCACGTCCATGTAGGTGAGGGTCTCAAACTTCTTGGCATCCTTCACTTTCATCGGGTCGGCATCGTAAATGCCGTCCACTTTGGTGGCTTTGAGGATGGCATCGGCTTTAATTTCCATGGCGCGCAGGGAGGCGGCCGTGTCGGTCGAGAAATATGGGTTGCCGGTGCCGCCGGCGAAGATGACGACGCGTCCTTTTTCAAGATGCCGGATGGCGCGGCGCCGGATGAAGGGCTCGGCCACCTGGTTCATCTCGATGGCCGTCTGCACACGGGTGAACACGTTCTGCTTCTCCAGCGCGTCCTGCAATGCCAGGGAATTAATAACGGTGGCCAACATGCCCATATGATCGGCGGAAACGCGATCCATGTTCCGCGCCTGGTCGGCGACGCCGCGGAAGAAATTGCCGCCGCCTACGACGATGGCCATCTGGATGCCGAGATTGTGCACATCGGCGAGTTCGGCTGCGACTTCATGAATGCGGATGGTATCGACGCCGAAACCTTGCGTGGCAGCCAGGGCTTCGCCGGAGATTTTTAGCAGGATGCGCTTGAAGATCGGTGCCGGCATGAAAAAGCAGGTCCTTCCCCTTCGGCTACGCTCAGCGTCAGGATGACAATCACCTACAAGGGAGGATAAATCAAAAGGAGCGCCGCAGCGCCCCTGAATTATTCAGCCCCTACTTGGCAGCCGGAGCGGGCGCAGCGCCGCCCTCGTCTGACGGATTGTCCGGCTTGGTGCTGGTGAAGGCGACAGTGGCGGTTGCATCGCCCACTTTGAAGCGGGCAAAGCGCCGCACCGCGATGTTCTCGCCGAGCTTGCCGACCTTGGCGGCAATAAGCTGCGAGATGTTGATGGTCTGGTCCTTGATGAAGGGCTGCTCGAGCAGGCAGACCTCTTCGTAGAACTTTTCCATCTTGCCGGCCACGATCTTTTCGATCACGGGCGCGGGCTTGCCGGTGGCGGCAGCCTGCGCGCGATAAATGTCTTTCTCGCGCTCGAAGGCTTCCGGGGTAACGTCTTCTTTCCGGACAAACTTCGGATCGCTGGCCGCAATGTGCATGGCGATGTCGTGGACCAGTTCCTTGAAGTCTTCGGTGCGCGCGACGAAATCGCTTTCGCAGTTGACCTCGACCAGTACACCAATCTTTCCGCCAGCGTGAATGTAGTGCGCCACCGAGCCTTCGCTGGTCACGCGGGTCGCTTTCTTGGCTGCAACCGACACACCTTTCTTGCGCAAAAGAACGATCGCTTGCTCGAGGTCGCCTTTGGCTTCGGTGAGGGCGCTCTTGCAGTCCATCATCGGCGCTCCGGTTTTTTCGCGGAGCTCTTTTACTTGTGCAGCGGAAATGTTTGCCATAATCGTGCTCATTAAATTTTTCCTTGGTGAAACTTGCTGTTATAAAACTCGACCCGCGCACAGGCGAGCTGCGCGGGTCAAATGTTGTCCTTGCGAACTCACAAGCCAGCCCCTGAAGGGGCGTCCAATTTCGCAAGGCTTGCGGTATCGCTAAAGCGATACCCTGATACGAACCTCGCGGATGCGAAACAAGCGGATGCGAACCCAGTTTGGTTCACAACTCAATCAACTAGAAGCGGCGCGTCTCCGCTTGCAGTTCGTCCACGTCTTCGGTGGCGGCTGAGGGACGCTTGCGCGTGCCCTTGCCGAGCACGTCTTCCATGCGAATCTCTTCGCCTTCGAGGCCCGTGCCTTCGGGTCCCGCAGCGGGAGCGGCAGTTGCGCCTTCAGCCACGACTTCGGCAAACACGATTTCAGCGTCCGGAGTTGCGACCACCGGTTCGGGCGTTGCTGCCGCCTGAATGTCGGCCATCTGCTTGTCGTCCCTGGCATGGACGCCCTCGGCAATCGACTCCGAAATCTTCGAAGTGAACAGACGGATCGCCCGTAATGCGTCGTCGTTGCCCGGGATCACGTAATCCACTTCGCTCGGGTCGCAGTTGGTATCGACCACGGCGACCACGGGAATGCCCAGCTTGCGCGCTTCGCGCACCGCGATCTGCTCTTTATTCGAATCGATGACGAAAATCGCATCCGGCAAACGCGTCATGTTCTTGATGCCGGCGAGATTGGCCTGTAAGTGCTTGCGCTCGCGCTCGAGCTTGATGACTTCTTTTTTCGGAAGCAGATCGTAGCGGCCATCGGTGGCCATTTCGTCGAGTTCCTTGAGCCGCTTCACGGATTTCTGTACCGTGATCCAGTTGGTCAGCAGGCCACCCAGCCAGCGCTGATTCACGTAGAACATCGAGCAGCGCTGCGCCTCTTCGGCAATTGCGTCCTGCGCCTGGCGCTTGGTGCCCACGAAGAGGACGATTCTGCCCTCGGCGGCCAGGTCTTGCACAAACTTCGACGCTTCTTTGAACATCTTGAGCGTCTTCTGCAGATCGATAATGTAGATACCGTTGCGCTCGCCAAAGATATATTCCTTCATCTTTGGGTTCCACCGCTTGGTCTGATGCCCGAAGTGAACGCCGGCTTCGAGCAACTCCTTCATTGTGATATTCGCCAATCAACCTCCTCAGTTGGTCTGCATCCGGGGTGTGGCAGTGGTCAGTGGCCAGTGGTCAGTTGCCAGTGAAGATCCACTGGATACTGGCTGCTGGCAACCGGCACCTGCATTTTCCGGATTGCCATTCCCGTCCACCCCGCCTCATGGGGGAGGTGGGGGGATGAATTTTACAACAGCTATCAGCCGTCAGCACTCAGCCTTCAGCTAGAACCAAAACCTTACCGCTTCGAGAACTGGAACCGTTTCCTTGCGCCTTTTTGTCCGTACTTCTTGCGCTCTTTGGCGCGCGGGTCGCGAGTCACCATGCCTTCGGCCTTGAGCTTGGCCCGCAGTTCCGCATTAAATTCCATGAGCGCGCGCGTGATGCCGAGGCGCACCGCGTCGGCTTGCCCAGCGACTCCGCCGCCGCAGACGTTTGCCAGCACGTTGAAGTTGGCGGTAGTGTCAGTCGAGACCAGTGGCGACTTGGCGGCGATGCGCTGCGAGGGCGTCACAAAGTATTCTTCAAACACTCTGCCGTTGACCTTGAACTCGCCGCTGCCAGGACGAAGAAAAACGCGCGCGATCGCCGCCTTGCGGCGGCCGGTTCCGTAATATTGAACTGTTTCTGCCATGTTTAGCTTCTGGCTTCTTGCTGCCGGCTTCTAGCCACCTGAGGGCGAAGACAGCGCCTTCCACCAATCAACCTTTCCAAATATCTTTCAGAAAAATCTCTCTTGCTGCAATCGCGACTCGCTCGCTAGAAGCAAGTGGCCAGCAGCTTCCTACGCAAACACTTTTGCTTCCGGCTTCTGCGCTTCGTGCGGATGCTTGTCGCCGCGGTAAACCTTCAGCTTGGTAAACATCTGCTTCCCCAGCTTGTTCTTGGGAAGCATGCGCGACACGGCGTCTTCAATCACCAGTTCCGGCTTGCGGACCATGCGCTTCTTCAATTCTTCGGACCGGATTCCGCCGGGATATCCGGTGTAGTGCTGATAGAGCTTCTGGTCCGCCTTCATGCCTGTGATCTTGATCTTCTCGGCATTGATGATTACCACGTGGTCGCCGGTATCGATGAACGGCGTGTACTTCGGATTTTCTTTGCCGATCAGAATGCGAGCTACGCGCGAGGCCAACCGTCCGAGCGGAAGCCCGGTAGCATCCACGACAAACCACTTGCGCGTAATATCTCCCTCTTTGGGGAAATAGGTTGACATCGGAAATCTCCCAGAAATTAAAAAACGCTATAACAATGAAGACCGCTGAGTGCCCGTGATCCTAAATGCCGTAACCATGATCTATCGATCTAACGTCTATCGAATCATGATCTATCCACGCAGAACGCGCGCTAGGTGTTCCAGGCGGGCAGCCGCAGGACTTCCAAAGACATTTAGAATAGCCCAGCCCTGTAGCCCTTGTCAACGACTTGTGCTCGCAAAGTCCTGTATCTTTAGGACAATACCCGCAAATCAAAAAAGTTTGCCCTGGTCATAAGCATTAAATCCTGCGGCGAATTGCAGCCCGCATCAGCGCCTCTGACGCGGATGGCGGAAACACTCGACCGCGTGGTCGTTGACCATTCCGGTGGCCTGCATGAAGGCATAGCAGATGGTCGAGCCGACGAAGTTGAAGCCGCGTTTCTTCAAATCCTTGCTCATAGCGTCCGATTCAGCGGTGCGCGCCGGAAGTTTCTCGCCCAATCGCCATGCGTTCACCAGTGGTTTCCCATCGACAAACTGCCAGATGTAGCGATCGAACGAGCCAAACTCCTTTTGCACCGCCAGAAGTGCCTTGGCATTCCGTATTGCCGAAGCGATCTTCAGGCGGTTGCGGACGATTCCGTCATCGCGCAGCAGCCGCTGCGTCTTTTGCCGGTCGTAGCGAGCGATTTTCTTTGCGTCGAAGCCATCAAAGGCGGCGCGATATTTTTCGCGCTTCTTGAGAATCGTGTCCCAGCTGAGCCCGGCTTGCGCGCCCTCCAGAATCAAGAACTCAAACAGCACGCGGTCGTCGTGTTGCGGGACGCCCCACTCCTGGTCGTGATAAAGAATGGAGAGATCGTTGCTGGGCCAGGCGCAGCGGACAACATTTTTCTTCGGTGCTTTCATCGGTGAAAACCGGCTCTCGACGCCTCACGCCGCTTTCTTGCCGGCGAGAACGCCGTCAATCATGCGCAGCTCCTCGGCTGAGAATTTCAGGTTCTTCAGCGCGGCCACATTGTCGTCCACCTGCGACACTTTGCTCGTGCCGACGAGCGCGCTGGTGACGCGCGGATCGCGCAGCACCCATGCGACCGCCATTTCGGCCAGCGTCTGCCCGCGCTGCCTGGCGATTTCATTCAACGCGCGAACCTTGGCAAGCGTCGCTTCCCCAATGTCCTTTTTCTTCAGAAAGAAATCGCGCGCGGCGCGCGAGTCGCTGGGAATTCCATTTAGATAGCGATCGGACAAGAGTCCCTGGGCGAGCGGGCTGAAGACGATCGCTCCCACGCCTTCTTTCTCCAGCACATCGAACAGTCCCTGCTCCGGGTCGCGCACGAACATCGAATACTTTGGCTGATGAATCAGGCACGGCGTTCCGAGAGCGCGCAGAATCTTCACTGCCTCGGCGGTCTGCTTAGCGTTGTAGGCGGAAATGCCGGCGTAGAGCGCTCGTCCCGAGCGTACGGCCGTATCAAGCGCTCCGAGCGATTCTTCCATCGGCGTGTCGGGATCGGGACGGTGATGATAGAAGATGTCCACATAATCGAGTCCCATGCGCTTCAGGCTCTGATCGAGGCTCGCCAGCATGTATTTGCGCGAGCCCAGATTTCCGTAGGGCCCGGGCCACATATCCCAGCCGGCCTTGGTCGAGATGATGAGTTCGTCGCGGTAGGGAAGAAAATCTTTCTTCAGGATCTGACCGAAAGTTTCTTCCGCCGATCCGTAGGGAGGGCCGTAATTATTGGCGAGATCGAAATGCGTGATACCGAGATCGAAGGCGCGGCGCAGCATAGCCCGGGAATTTTCAAAATTGTCCAGACCCCCGAAGTTGTGCCACAGTCCGAGCGAGACGGCGGGAAGCTGGATGCCGCTGCGTCCCGAGCGGCGATATTGCATGGAATCGTAACGCTGGTTATCTGCTGCATACATGCTGCATCTCCCTCGGCGCCTAAAGGCGCATTCCTACATGCAATGCGTTCGGCATGCCTGAAGGCATGCGCTGATACGAACCGTTTTGAGTTGCAAGTTTCTTGACTGGCGATCCTTAGATTGGCAATCATTGATTGGCGATCATTTTACAGGTCAGTCGTATTTTTCGTAACGGATCGAAGTGCGATCCCAGCCTAGACTCTTCAGCAACTCGCGATTTGCCTTGACCATCTTGTCGAGGCCGCAGATGTAGGCGTGCATGTCGGTGCGGGCTCCAACGATTTCTGCCAGATGTTGCTGCACGTAGCCTCGCAGGCCTTTCCATTCCGCAGAAGCGCGGCTTAACGTGGGCAGGAAATGAAAGTTAGCGTGCTCGGCGGCCAGACGTTCGAACTCCTCACGATAATAAATGTCCTGTTCGCGGCGCGCGCCGAAGAGCAGCCAGAATTGGCGTCCCTGATGGCGGCCTTGCTCAGCCAGCAGCCAGTGCAGCATTGAGCGGAAGGGCGCTATGCCGGTTCCGGTGGCGATGAACACGGTGTCGCGCAGCGGCGGGCGCAAAATGAAATCGCCGAACGGCCCCTGAAACACGATCTCTGCGCCTTCGTCGAGACTGCAAAGATAGTTCGACATGAATCCATCCTGCACGCGATTCAGGCAGAAGGCGACATGTCCGTTGCCGGAGGGCGGCGATGCGATCGAATAGGCGCGGGTCATTTCCTCCCCATCAGGAGTGGTGGTCTTCACCGAGAGCCATTGCCCTGGAACAAAGCCGAAGCGAGTTACTCCGTTCACTTCGAGTTCGAGGTGCTTGGTAAACTCGGAGAGCGGGACGGAGCGAACCAGGCGTGCGTCGAAGGTTCTAAATTGAGCCATCGTTTAATTAGATGATGGCGAACGGTCGCAGGACGCTCCGGGCGCGCACACCGTCGACGTACGTTCCGGCGCTGGATTTCGAATTCGAGTTTAACCCATGCGGCTATGGCCCCGAGATCCGCTGCGATGACACTGCCTGAATTCTTGCCTTCGCCGTCGAGCACTGCGCCGCAGAGTGCGCAGAGAGAAAGAGAAGATGAATTCGAGTTCTTGTGCGCTTTGACGGGCACGAATCTTCCCATGGAGCGCCGCGCGCGCATTGCGAATTGGAATCTCGCAGCGCTCGACTGGAGCGAATTTGTTTCTCTGGCGGAGCACCATGGCGTTCTCCCGCTTGTGGCCCGAAATCTGATCGGGCTTTTTGGCGTCGAACCTGGTCACGCCGAAGCTGGTCGCGTCGAAGCCGCGCGCGGGCTTCCACCGGAAATCGAGCGCTCGCTGCGGTCTGCCTACGAAGCGAACCTGCGGCGCAGCTTATGGTTCACCTCCGAACTGGCGCGCATCATGCGGCACTTCGAGCGCAAACAGTTGCGGGTGATTCCATACAAGGGGCCGGTGCTGGCGCAATCGGTTTATCTCGACGTGGGGCTGCGAAGCTTTTCGGATCTCGACTTCCTGATTTCTTCCGGCGACTTCGAGAGCGCTAAGCAGGCCCTTGCCGAAATTGGATATCACCCATCTGCGGTTCTCACTCCGGCGGTCGAGCGGTTCTGGCTGCGCACCGGCAACGAGCGTTCGTTTGACGGCGCACCGGGAAAGAACCTCGTCGAATTGCAGTGGACGCTGCTGCCGCACTTTTATGCGGTCGATTGTCATTTGAACGATCTGCGCGTCGAAGACCTGCTGGTGCGCGCTGGCCGCACTGTTGTGGGCGGGTGCGAGGTGCCATGCCTGTCTCCCGAAGATTCGCTGCTGGTGCTGTGTGTGCATGCCGCGAAGCATCTTTGGATGCGACTGATTTGGCTTTCGGACATTGCGGAGACTTTGCGGGCTCAGACTCAAGCCCAGACAATCGACTACGCGCTGTTATTTTCTCGCGCACGGGCGCTGGGGATCGTTCGGATTCTTGGCGTGAGTTTTTGGCTGGTGGAAAACTTATTTCGGGTTGAGATTCCCAAACCTGCGGAGGAAATCATTGCAGACGATACTCGCGCGCCCGCCTTCGGGCGCGAATTCGCCGAGCGGCTCGCTCGCGGCGCGGCCTATGATTTTGAATCCACAGAATACTTCCGGCTGATCCTGAAACTGCGCGAGCGGCGCGGCGACCGCTGGCGATATGTCTGGCGACTGGTGTGGACGCCGGGCGTGGGAGATATCGCGGCCGTGCGATTGCCGGAAGCGCTTTTTCCTTTTTATCGGATCGTGCGGATGGGGCGACTGATGCGGAAGTTGGTCTCCTGACCGAGACTTGGATTCGCTGCGCCGCAAGCGGGTGCTGAGTCGTTCAGCCGAGCGAGGGGCGCTCCACTAATGCAATTCGCCGTCGCCCGGCGCGATGTCTGGCGTGTCGACTTTCCGCGCGACTGCCGTATTTCCTCGAGCCGGCGCTGGCTGAAATTCGCCCGGATCTTTGCCGGCCAGCGCGACGGTCATGAACTGCATCCAGATGGGCAGGGCGGCGCGGGCTCCCGTCTCTTTCTCGCCGAGAGACTTTTTTTCGTCGTAGCCGATCCATACTCCGCAGGTCAGGGAGGGAGAAAAGCCGACGAACCACGCGTCGGTGAAATCATTAGTCGTCCCCGTTTTTCCAGCGAGCGGATACGGCATTTTGGCCGCCGCGATGGCGGTGCCATGGAGCACGACCTCCCGCAGCATGGATGTCATGACGCGCGCGGTGCGCGCACTGACTACGTCTTTGATGTCGGAAAAATCTTCTTCCAGAACGCGGCCTTCGTAGTCGGTGACGGCGGTGATGTAGCGTGGAGCGACGCGCACTCCGTCATTCGGAAACACACTGAAGGCAGAGGTCTGCTCGAGCGGCGTGATCTCCGCCGAACCGAGCGCCACCGGAAGGTAGGCGGGAATGTTGGCAGTAATGCCGAAGCGGTGCGCATAGTCGATCACAGTCTTAATGCCGATGCGATCGGCCAGCTTGAGCGCGGGAATATTTCTGGACTGGGCGAGCGCGCGACGCAGCGTGATCGTTCCCTCAAATTTGGCGTCGTAGTTGTGCGGCGCATAAGGGCCGGAGGCGGTTTGAAAAGTTACCGGCGCGTCCAGAATGGTGTCGTCGGGGCTGCCACCCTGATCGATGACGGCGGTGTAGACGTAGGGCTTGAACGACGACCCAACCTGCCGCAGCGCCTGCGTGGCGCGGTTGAACTTGGAGAGATTGAAATCGCGGCCGCCGACCATAGCCTTGATTTCTCCGGTCGCATTATCGATTGCGACCAGCGCTCCTTCGGCTCCTGAATCCTGCTCCAGACTGACGCGCGATTTTCCGCCCGCATCGAGCGTGAGCACTTTGATGTAGACGATGTCGCCGGTGTGAAGAATGTCGGGAAGTTTGAATTTGGGCTTCAGCTTCAGCCATGCCAAATCGGCCGGCGAGAGCGTGGCCGTGCGCTGGCCGAAGCGAATTTCGGCGGCGGCCGGTGAGACTTGTGTGACTAGCGCGTGCAGGTATCCATTTACTTCCGGCTCTTCATCCCAATCTGGATCGACATACTTGTCGAGCTTTTGACCCTGCGCAATTACATTCAGGAGTTGGGCGCGCCAACCGTGCCGGCGCTCGTAGGCGGCGAGGCCATCGAGCAGCGACTGGCGCGCCGATTTCTGTAGATCCATATCGAGCGATGTGTAAACCCGCAACCCTCCCTGGAGTACCTGGTCGCTGCCGTACTTCGCTTCGAGATACCGTCGGATCTCTTCCACATAGTGCGGAGCCAGCGAATTCTGGTCCTTCTGCAAGTCGAGCACGATGGGCTTGCTCTTCGCCTCCGAAGCCTGGGCCGCGGTAATCTTGCCGTCCTCAAGCATGGCGTTGAGCACGAGGTTGCGCCGGAAGCGGGCGCGTTCCGGATGGTTGATCGGCGAATAGTATTGCGGAGCCTTGGGAAGACCCGCTAGCAGCGCGGCTTCCTCCAGCTTTAGTTGCCTGGCCGGCTTGCTGAAATAGTATTCCGAAGCGGCTTCATAGCCGTAGGCGCCGTGGCCGAGGAAAATCTGGTTGGCATAGAGCGTGAAGATCTGAGGCTTGGTGAAGCGGCGCTCGATCTGAATGGCGAGGAGCGCCTCCTGCACCTTGCGATAAAACGAGCGGTCGGGAGAGAGAAAAAGATTGCGGGCGAGTTGCATGGTGAGCGTGGACGCTCCCTGTACTTTCCCGCCCGATTCGATATCGCGATAGGCTGCGCCTACGATGCGCCAGATGTTGATGCCCGAGTGCTTGTAGAAATCTTTGTCCTCGATCGAGACCAGTGCATTGCGGAGAACTTCGGGGTAGTCGTCATAGGTGGCGATGACGCGGCGCTGTAAAGCGAAGGTGCCGATGACCCGCCCCTGTCCATCGTAGAGTTCTGTGACGGAGCTGGGACGGTAACGTTCGAGTTCTTCGACCTGGGGCAGGTCTGTGGAGTAAACGAGAAGCAGCCCGGCGGCTGCGCCCACTATGGCAGAGAGCAGGACGAGCAATCCGAACAGGAATCGTCCCACCAACTTCCGTCCGGCAATTTCTATCGTCGGAAGATGTTGGTAGATGATTTTCATCGGAGAGCGCAGGTTTCAAGGTTTCAGAGTTTCAAGGTTTCAATGTTAACGCAAAGCATAACAACTTTTTCAACGCCGAGTTTTCCGATGGTACTGACAAACAGCAGGTCCTTCGCTACGCTCAGGATGACAAATTCATTTATTTATTCGACGCGACGACGTTCAACTCCCGGCAAAAGAAATCGCCCGCCGAAGCGAGCGATGGTAGACTTTGAAACCTTGAAACTCTGAACCTTTATCCCTTCGATTCCCGGTTCTTCAGTACTTCCAACGCTTTGTTCAGTTGGTCGTCGGTTTGGTTCTTTGGCTTCACGTCTTTTTTCTCGTCGGGAGCGGCGGCCTGATCTTCGTCAGGTAATCCGCCGTCGTCCTCGGCTGCGTCCGCGACCAGAACGTTGGGTGTGACGGCCGCATCCTGAATTGCCTTCCCGCTCGGCGAGTAATACTTCGCGATGGAAAGAATCAGGGCGGAGTTGTCCGGCATCTCGATCAATTTCTGCACTGAGCCGTCGCCGAAGGTCTTGTCTCCGACGACGTCGCCCCGCGCATTCTCGAGGATCGCGGAGGCCACAATCTCAGCCGGGCCCGCCGTGCCGCGATTCACCAGCACGGCCACGGGAAGCTTGGTGATGTCTTTGGCGGGGTCGGCATTAAATGCCTCGCGCGGATACTTCTGCCCCTGCAGATAGGTGATGGTGCCATGGTCCAGAAAAAGATTGGCGGTGGCAACGCCTTCAGATTCCGCGCCACTGGCGGAGTTACGCAGATCGAGCACCAGCTTCTTCGCTCCCTGCCGCTGCAGATCGCGAATCTTGCCGGCGATCTCCTGCGACTTGCCTTCGGGGAATGCGTCCACCTGAATGTAGCCGACGTTGTCGGCGAGCATTTTTTCGGCGACAGGCGGGATGGCAACCACGTCACGCGTGATCACAATCTTCTGCGGTTCGGCGCGCCGCGGCCGAACTACCGCCACGGTGATCGTGGATCCGACCTCGCCCGACAACACGCCGTGAATCTCAGCCAGCGACATGTCGTGCGTGCTCTTGCCCTCGATCGACTCGATGATGTCGGAGTTCTCGATCCCGGCCTTGTCTGCGGGGCCTCCCGGGATCACCGCGACTACGGCGGCGTATCCGAAACGTTTCGAGACGGCGGCGCCGATGTCCGCCTTGCCGTCGCTCTTCATTGTCTTGTAGCGCTTGTACTCGTCCGCCGAGAGGTAGCTGGAATTCGCGTCGAGCGACTCCAACAGACCGTGCAGCGCGCCGTCGGTGACGCCCGCGATGTTGGGCTCTTCCACGTATTCGAGGCGAATGCGCGACAGCACTTCGCTGTACACCGAAAGCTGGCGATACGCGCCATCATTCGAAGAAGCGCGAACGTTGACAAAACCGCCAACGATAGTGAACAGCAGAATGGCCAGCGAGCTGGCAATGATTGTGACCTTCAACTTCTTCGACATAGTTTTGGTCTTCGCTTTTTAATCTTAATCTTTTTGATTTAGCCCCAAGTGATCCTTGGCTCCAGGGAAATCGAGGAACCGATACATCATTATAGACGGTTTGATGCATGGATCGGAAAGCAAGATACGAGGGCCAATGTCATGAGTAACTGCAGCCAGGAAGCCAAGGGTGGCGTGGCCTGCAGGAAGGGCCCTTAGGACTTTAGCAAGTCGTCCGTAAAGGCAATGTTAACTACGAGATGGCCTCCCAGAAAAGTGTCATCCTGAGCGCAGTGGATGCTTCGCGAAGCGGAGCAGCCGCGCAGTCGAAGAGCCTGCTCTTCTTTGCCGAAGCCCCGAGCGAAGCCGAGGGGACCCCTACGCATTCGACACTCCCCATTCAGTGTCAAGGCGTTCTCCCCGTGCGGCCGCCGGGCACTCCACGAATCTGGCACTCCACGAATAAGGAATAACTCTTGACACCCGTCCCTCGCGGGAGAACAATTATCGCCGTCCAGGTTTCCACCGACTCTCCCCCTTCGGAACAGTAACCGGCCGCCCACGCTATCTAAGGAGGAATCATGCCTTCAGCACGTCTGAACCTTTCCGCTTTGACACTAGTTATGCTTTCTGCGCTGCTGCTGCTTGCCGCTCGCCCAGCGCCCGCCCAAACTGAGACCGTGCTCTACAACTTCGAAGGCGGTCTATTTGGCCCCGATGGCGCTAATCCCGAGGGCAGCCTCACTTCTGACGGTAAGAGCAACTTCTATGGGACGACCAACTCAGGGGGTGCCCATGAAAATGGAGACGTATTTGAGCTTTCGCCGAACGGCAGCGGAGGCTGGAACGAGACCCTGCTCTACAGCTTCACCGGAGGGACGGACGGAGCATTTCCATCTGACACCGTGATATTAGACAGCGTCGGAAACCTTTACGGAACAGCCGGGGGTGGCATTACTGGCTGGGGCGTTGTTTTCGAACTTAGCCCCGTGGAAGAAGGCTGGACGGAAACCGTCCTGTACCTGTTTGGTAGCACGCCCGGCGACGGCCTTCAGCCCGCGAGCGGTGTGATGATGGATGCAACGGGTAATCTTTACGGCGCAACGGCCTTCGGCGGGTCAGTAAATTACGGAACTATCTACGAAATGAGCCCGTCCGGTGGCGGCTGGACGGAGCAAACGATCTACAATTTTGATGGTCGAGGACCATTCGACTACAATACCGGGTTTACGATGGATGCTGCTGGAAATATCTTCGGCGTCTCCAGACAGACAATAACCGAGCTGTCACCAAACGGTAACGGTGGTTGGAATGCAAGCGTGATCTTCAACTTTCCTAATGCACGTGGCTACTTTCCAAATCGTACCATCGTGACTGACCAGTCTGGGAATCTCTACGGAACAACCTCCGTGGGCACTGCCAAGGGGGGCTTGGGTGGTTATGGAACGGTCTTCAGGCTGAGTCCGAGAAAGAAGGGAGGAACATGGTCAAGGAAAGTTCTCTACGCTTTCGAGGGAGAGGGAAATGGAGATGGCAACGACCCTTTCGGGGAGATTGTGTTTGATGCGGCTGGGAACATCTACGGCACTACGGCCTACGGCGGCGAATACGGTGATGGAACTGTCTTCGAACTAGTGACCCCAGTTGATAAAAGCAAAGGCTATACAGAGAAGGTTCTTTGGAGCTTCAATGGCACTGACGGAGAAACTCCGGTTGGCGGCTTAATTCTGGATAGCGCAGGCAACATCTATGGCACGACCTATTCGGGAGGGCTCTACGGATGGGGCGTTGCGTTCGAAGTGACTCCGTAGGACGCTCGTCGACCAACGCACCGATCATGCGCGGTGCGCGAAATTGGAAAACGCCGATGCTGGCTCATTCGAGCGCGCCTTAGTTCGCTCGGGCGCGGTCCCTTAATTATCACAATCGTATTGTGTGCGCCAT
>JBEKXC010000043.1:0-26047 GCA_049512435.1 Terriglobales bacterium
GGTGATGAAATCTCTGGAGGTCCGGTTTGACCCTTTGCTGGGAACCTCGTCCCGTATCGCCGAAGGCGTCGTACTCTCAAAGGCCGATGAGGGCGCACTGGCTCCTCTTCAAGTTCCCAACCCGGGCTGTCCGTTCTGCCCAGATCGAATAAATAGGGTCACTCCCAGAGTGTTGGAACCAATTCACCCCGGCGGACGCCTAGCGCAGGGAGAGTCAGTGTTGTTCCCCAACCTTGTTCCTTACTCTCAGTACGCAGCGGTCGCGGTTTTCTCCGAGCGGCATTGGCTGGCATTGAACGGATTCACGCCTCAACGACTGTTTGACAACCTCGCAGTTGCGGTGGACTACGTGCGCAAGGCGCATGCTTTCGATCCGCGGGCCGAGAACTGCGCCTATAACATAAATTACCTGTATCCGTCCGGCGGGTCGCTACCGCATCCGCACGCGCAGATCTATCTCGATCCACACCCCACAACTTTCATGCGCTTGCAGCGTGAGGCCAGCGACGCTTATCGGACAGCCCAAGGCCGGTCGTATTGGGAAGACCTGGTGGAAACCGAAGAGGCCCGCGGACTACGATTCGTGGCTCGGGTAGGCCGGACCGCATGGATTACTGGTTTTGCTCCTATCGGCTTCAATGAGGTGCGGGCTGTTGTTTCGGGCTGTGAAACCTTTCTCGACCTCACGGAAGGTGATCTGAATGCACTTGCAACAGGTATCTCGCGCGTCCTCCAGTGGTACGAATTGACGGGGTACAACAGCTTCAACCTGGCGCTTTATTCGGGACCGCTGAACGCCTCGCGTGGGTGGCGCGTCCATCTGTCGATGATCACGCGCACGGCGATGCTCCCCTATTACCGGAGTGACGCAATGCACATGGAGCGCTTGCATTGGGAAGCGGCAGTGGATCGCCCACCCGAGCGCATCGCCGACGATCTTCGCGCCCATTTCGCCGGAGCTTAATTTCCGTCCCACGCGTCTTGAAGTTTTTCTCTCCTTTCCTGCTTGCCTGTTGCGATTAACTATGGTTAACTAATAAAAATGATCTCCGGTTAATGGATTACAGCAGGTAACCGCAGCGGTCATCCCAAATGAGCGGGGGAACTCAATGGCACGGGCAGGTCGCTTTACTCTTCTTGTGTTGAGTGTGGCGTGTCTTCTGTCAGCGGAAGCACTGGGACAAGGCGAAACCACCAGTGCCATCGTTGGCGAAGTAAGGGACGCAACCAACGCAGTTGTGCCGGGTGCCACGGTGACGGTTACAAATCACGAGACCGGTCTAAAGCGCAATGCCCAGACAGATAACGCAGGCCGGTTCAATTTCCCACAGTTAAAGCCGGGCACTTACTCGGTCAGAGTGGAAGCGCGAGGCTTCGACCCGCGGCAAAATGACAATGTAGTTTCGGGTCTGGGCCAGAAGCAAACGGTGGATTTCACGCTTAAGGTGGCGCGATCCAATGAGGTGGTTGAGGTAAACAGTGAAGCTCCGCTCATCAACCCGGAAAACGCAAACACCTCCACCACTCTGAATGCGCCGGCGCTGGAAGATCTACCGAATCCGGGTGGCGATTTAACTTACCCCCTGCAGTTTGCCCCTGGAGCGCTCATCAACACGGCGGGCAGCAGCAACGACTTTGTCGGCGGGAGCAACGGATATGGCAACGTGGAATTTAACGGACTGCCGGCTCTCTCAAACGGCTACATCGTTGACGGGTTGGAAACGAACGACCCGCTCACCAATCTCAACAGCGGTCTTTCCACCAACCTCGTCCTAGGATTGAATTCGATTTCCGAAGTGACGGTCAACACGCTTTCGTATTCCGTGGATCAAGGGCGCTATGGAGCATCCCAAATCGACTACGTCACCAAGTCTGGCACGAATCAGTTTCATGGGAATCTCTACGAACTGTGGAATGGTTCACTACTGAATGCAGCCGACTACTTTACGAATGCGACACCGGGGAATCACAAGCCGCGATCCACTGTGAATCATTTTGGCGGCAGTTTGGGAGGACCGATTCAGCACGACAAGCTGTTTTTCTTCTTCGACAGCGAGTGGGTGCGGATCGCGCTGCCGATTGTCACGCCGACGATCGTTCCCACTGCGCTGTTTCGAACCTACGTCTTGGGGCAACTTCCGTCGCAGGAGGTGCCGTTTTATGAACAGATGTTTTCGCTCTATGGAAATACCAGCGGTGCACCCTACGCGATCGACGGCTGCCCGCTCGCGGCGGGGGAGGGTTGCGCGAATCAGCAGAGCGTCTCGCACTCCAGCGACGACCACGAGCAAGTACAGACGTTCCGCCTCGATTACAACATCAATCAGAAAGATATGGCCTGGTTTCGCTTTCAGTCGGACACCGGGCTGCAAGCCGCCTACACGGACCCCATCAACCCGGTGTTCAATGCATTTTCGCCGCAGCCTCTCTATTCGTTCGCCGCCGGACACACCCACGTTTTCTCGCAGAACCTGGTGAACTACTTCAATCCGGCGTTCTCCTGGTACGAAAGCTTGTTTGGGCCGAGCAACTTTCAGAAGACGCTTTCGGCTTTCCCGATTGTATTGCAGGGCACCGGCGCCACCCCCTTCACTCCCATTGGAGGGCTTGACAACACCTGGGTACAGGGCCGGCGCGCATCCCGGTTTTTCATCAACGATAATCTTGCCTGGAGCCATGGCGCTCACGAACTTCGGTTCGGAACCAATACCCGTATCTTCCGGCTGAACGATTACGACTTCGGAGAAGGCACGGTTCCCACCGTGACCTACGCGAGCCTGCAGCAATTTATCAATGGAGTAGCGAACACCGCGTCGGAGACTTTTCCATCGAACTTAAATGAGCCTTTCAACTTTCTCAATCTCGATGTCTACGCGCAGGACACCTGGAAAGTGACTCGTACGCTGACCTGGACGTTTGGTCTGCGCGACACCTTCAATTCCAATCCACTGAACCCGCATGATCAAGTTGCCCGTCTTCGCGGCTCCTTCAGTTCCATCGTGCATGATGATCACCCGCTGAACACCGTTATTCAAACTCATCTCGGCCATCTGTTCTCGTCAACCCCGGTAGCCATTCTGCAGCCGAGAACGGCGATTGCGTGGCAGTTCGCGCCAAAATCCGTGCTCCGCACCGGCTTCGGAATTTTCAGCGATGTCTTGCCGGGCACGGTGGCCGACCTGATCGGCACAAATCCTCCCTACGACAAGACGTTTCAGGGAGGACTGCTCGGCAGCGTGGGCGGCACGGCCATCGCGCCGGGAGCGCCCAACAGCGCCGTGGGCGCAGTCGTTGCTGCGAATCAGACATTTACTTTGGGATTTCCCCTGGGCCAGTCTTCTCTTCCGCCACCTGCGATCACAGCCATCCCAGATGGCAAGCTCCATGCTCCATATTTCATGGAATGGAGTCTGGGAATTGAGCATCAATTCGGAACGACAGCTAGCGCGCACGCGCAGTACGTCGGCACGCGCGCTGTGAACCAGCCATACTCAACCCAAGTCAACGGCTATCAAACCGTATGCCAGGGTTGTTTTGCGCCGTTTCCCTACATGCAGCCTACCGATTCACGATTCGGCGCGGTAACGCAGTTCTCCACCGGCGCAAACAGTCACTACAACGGTCTTCAACTGACCGCGATGAAGCGGCTCGGCCATGGTTTACAAGGACAGATCAACTACACCTGGAGCCGTTGCATGGACACTGTCTCGAACGGAGGATTCCTGCAATTTTCCGCCGGAGGAATTCTTTCTCCTCTGCCGGGAGAACTGGCCCGCGATTACGGTCCTTGCGATTACGACATCCGACACAATCTTAACGGGCAATACGTGTATCAGTTGCCGGTCAGAGTGCGGAATCATTCGCTGGGCTATGCGCTCAATGGCTGGCAGATTTCCGGAACTGCGTTTTGGCATAGCGGAGTTCCGTTCTCAGTGCTGAGCACGCCCTATTCAGCGATCAATCCAATCACGATGCAGGAAGAGGGCATCGTGCAGGGCAGTGGACCGGAGTTCGCCAGTCTTGTGCCGGGAGTGAATCCATACTGTCGTCATTGCAACCTGGGCGTTACCCAAGCGGGCACAATTCAGTGGCTTAATCCGGATGCCTTCGTCTCAACCGTCGATTCGAGCGAGCAGTCCATTAATGGGCAGATCGTGCCCGCCGGATCCTGCAATGGCGGCGACAGCCCGCAGAATTGCCAGTTCGGAAACCTCGGCCGCAATGCCCTGCGCGGTCCGGACTTCCTCTGGAGCGACTTCTACCTGACAAAATGGTTTGCCTTGACCGAGCATGTGAAGCTGCGATTTGAGAGTCAGTTCTTTAATGTCTTCAACCATCCGAATTTCAGTCTACCCAGCGTGGTGCAGGCCGGTATTCCAGGAAATCCTTCGACGCAAACTGGATTCGGAGCGCTCACGTCGACCACTTCTCCACCAACCGGTTTGCTGGGCGTAGGTTTGGGAGGCGATAGCACTCCGCGCATGATCGCGTTTCAGGCGCGGCTGGAGTTCTGAGCATTCTCGAGATGCTCGGGCATCGCTATGTGCTACTGTGCTGGGTCTAGGACAACGAAGCTATACGCTCGGCCAATGCTTGCTCGAATCTTCACCGCGCTGCTGGCATTCATTTTGACCGGAACGCTGCCATTACACAGTCAAGATCAGCCCGCAAGTGTTGATCCAACGGGACCGATCGCAACCGATCGGCCGGCAGTAACGAACTCCAGCATTGTCGTGCCACGCGGCAGCCTGCAGGCGGAGAATGGCTTCCTTGAAACCAGCAGCCAGGGGCGGAGCGTCTTAGACGGCCCGGAAAGCTTAGTGCGTTTTGGCGTTGCCAAGAGAACCGAGTTGCGTTTCACGGTACCGGACTATTTCTACAATCTGACAACCGGCAACGGCGTCGGCTCGGGATTCGGCGACTTTGCCTTCGGAGTCAAACAGCAGCTCGGACCCACGCACGGCTTCGATGTTTCCGTCATCGCGTTTCTCAGTCTACCGACCGGCGCCAACGGCGTGTCCAGCGGCGGGTACGATCCGGGATTGCAGGTGCCGTGGTCGCGCGCGCTCTCCGCCAACTGGACGGCGGCGGGAATGTTCTCCGTGTACTGGCCTACTCAGTATCAGTCACCCCAGGGCCACACGCGAAACGTGACTGGCGAGTCCACGTTCCTTTTCGATCGGCAATTGACGAAACCCTGGGATGCATTTGTCGAGTACGCGGGTGATTTTCCAGAAGTTGGCGGGCCCCGGCATTTGCTGCACTTCGGAACCGCACTAAAAATTGCAGAGCAGCAACAGATTGATTTTCATGTCGGTGTGGGCCTATCGTCGGCGGCAGTGGATCATCTCATAGGGATCGGCTATTCGTTCCGCTTTCAGGCAATCCGGCGCTAGCGTGCTTCTAGGCGAAACCTACATGTAGAAGCGAGACTCCCGCGCACCGCACAGAGCCTACTCAGGTTTCCCTGTGTAGTGTTGTTCGCGGTGGACCTCACCATGGTCTTCCAGGGACTCCAGGTGAGTGATGACCTCGGCGGGCATCCCCAGTTCGGCCGGCAGGCGTTCTTCCAGAATGGTGGCGAGGCGGTGGGCCTCGCTGACCGATGTCAGGCGCGGGAACAACAAGTGCACTTCGATAATCTGGCGGTATCCGGTGGTTCGGAAGCGTACGCCATGGTATTGAATGGCCAGCTCGGAGCAAACGGCATCCAGCTTGTCGCGAATCTTCCGGCCGGCTGCGGGATCAGAATAATCCAGCAGCCCGACTGCCGAACGCCAGACCAAGCGCCCTCCCGACCAGAGGATATTCGCGGCTACGGCGATGGCTACCAGCGGATCGAACGGTTTCCAGTGCGTCGATAGCACCAGTCCCAGTCCTCCCACAACGCCAAAGCTAGTCCAGCTATCGGTCAAGACATGTTTGCCATCGGCTTCGAGAATGAGTGAATTGATCCGCCGGCCAGTCCGCAGGAGATAGTAGCCGAGACCCGCATTGAGTATTCCAGCAATCAGGACCAGCAATCCGCCTGCTCCCAGGTGCTCCAGCTGTAGCCCGCCGATCCACTTCCGGATCGACTCAAATAGAATTGCGATTGCGGCCACGACGATCATCGCTCCTTCAAACCCAGCGGAGAAGAAGGTGATCCTCTCGTAACCGTAGAGGAATTGATGGGAAGCTGGTTTTGTGCTGAGCCGAAGACTGAAACTAGCAAACCCCACGGCGATTACGTGGACGACGGATTCGGCCGCGTCGGAAAAAATGGCCGCCGAATGCGTCATGAAATAGGCTGTGGCCTTACCGATCAGCATTGCCAAACCAAGAGTCAGGGAGAGACGCATGGCGAAGCGCGCCTCGCGCAACTCCCGTTCGTCTCTGCGTGTTGCCGGGCTAACCGTGGCTGGCGTAGGCACGCTCTTGATCCCTATCCCTGGCTAAGAAGCTTAGCATTGGACATAGTCCCACAGAGATCGCAGCACACGATGTGATGTCGCTCACGCAGGGAGCGCCGCGGGCTTGGCGATTCTGCACGCGCAGTCGCCCGTTCGGAGTCGGACTCACTACATCGCCTCGTCGGAACTTGTTCCCTTCCAAACAGCCCGACGCGGCACTAGAATGCTCCTAGCGGAGCAAGCAGGGCTGGTGGATTTCTACAGTGCAATTCAATACGTGATGTTTCTGGCCATCGTTACGGCCCTGGTGGAGCCCCTGGGCGGCTACATGGAACGGGTCTTCTCCAAGCGACGGACCGTACTTGATGGTTTTTGTCTTCCGGTTGAGCGGCTCATCTATCGCATCACTGCGGTTGATCCTAATGTGGAAATGACCGGCAAAGAGTATGCGACGTGTTTCGTGTTCTTTGGCTTAGCCGGCACGCTCCTGTTGTATGCCATTCTCAGAATGCAGCAATTTCTTCCCTGGTTTTTTCCGCAATACCAAACGACGCCGTTATCGCCTGACCTGGCTCTGAATACTGCGATCAGCTTCTCAACGACCACTACCTGGCAGGCTTACGCTGGCGAGAACACGATGAGCTACGTCAGCCAGATGGTGGGACTCTGCGCCCAGAATTTCCTCGCTGGCGCGGCGGGGTTAGCCGTAGGCGTTGCCTTCATACGTGGTCTTGCCCGGCAACTCTCTTGCACGCTCGGCAACTTTTGGGTTGATCTCACGCGCTCCCTGCTCTGGATCCTGTTGCCGGGAGCATTGATTGGCGCCTTGCTGCTCGTCTGGCAGGGAGTTCCGATGAACTTCCGCCCCTATGCCGTCGCCACCACAGTCGAGGGTGCCAAGCAGGTCATACCGCAGGGCCCTGTCGCCGCACTGGAGATTATCAAGAATCTCGGTACGAACGGTGGCGGTTTTTTCAACGCGAATGGAGCTCATCCCTATGAGAACCCCACGCCGCTTACAAACTTTTTCGAGATGTTGGCGATTGTGCTCCTGCCTGCGGCATTCACGAACACCTTCGGCAGGATGGTTGGCCAGCCTCGACAGGGATGGCTTTTCTACTGGGTAATGGTCCTTCTCTTTGGCTGCGCACTGGTCTTCGTTGACCACTTTGAACAAAGAGCGGATCCTCATCTCGGGGCGGTCGATTTTCGAAATAGTAGTTCCCAGTCTGGTGGAAACATGGAAGGCAAGGAGGTGCGCTTCGGCATTGGCGGTTCGACCCTCACAGCTGTGGTTACATCCAACACGTCCACGGGATCCAATAACTCAATGCACGACAGTTACACCTCGCTCGGCGGCATGGTT
Organism: Terriglobales bacterium; assembly: GCA_049512435.1. Lineage (GTDB taxonomy): Bacteria > Acidobacteriota > Terriglobia > Terriglobales > Acidobacteriaceae > Acidiflorens. Next base: position 7,759 of record JBEKXC010000043.1, read on the forward strand.
TTGCTGGTGAACATGCTGCTCGGAGAACTCATATTCGGAGGTCTGGGAACTGGCATTTATAGCATGGTCATGGCCGCTGCGATTGCCGTGTTTCTAGCGGGACTCATGGTTGGGCGCACGCCTGAATACCTCGGGAAGAAAATAGGGCCGGCGGAGAACAAAATGATCATGCTGTACGCTTTGGCCGCGCCGCTGGTCATCCTCCCGCTCACCGCCATTGCCGTAAGCACCCGGGCGGGACTGTCCGGGTTGGCGGTCAACGGCGGCCCGCATGGTTTCACGGGGATTCTGTTTGCGTTTACTTCCTGCTTCGCCAACAACGGCCAGAGCTTTGCCAGCCTGAATGCGAACACTCCGTTTTACAACTTCACTACCTCACTAGCGATGATGGTGGGCAGGTTCGGCTTGGCGATTCCTGCATTGGCATTGGCAGATTTATTTAGTCGCCAGAGAAGCACCCCTTCTTCGTCAGGAACGCTTCCGACCCATTCTCTTTCGTTCGGAGCTCTACTTACAACCTGTTTGATTACGATGGTGGCTCTGAGCTATCTCCCAGCCATGGCGCTCGGTCCTTTACTGGAACGATTGCTTTTCGGTAGATAGAAGATAAGAGATAAAGCGTGTGAATTACTCGAAAAGCGCTGAGAAGGCTAGCCCCATCACCCGTTAGTTACAACTTCGAGATCGCGGTCGCAGTGAAGCTCTCCAGCGCAGCTTGGCGAGCGCGCAACTCTATCAACTCCTCTTCGCCGAGCTTTTCGGCGCAGCCCACCACTGTCCGCATTCCCTGCTCGACGAGTATCCGGCGGAACTCCGGATCGGGCGTTGAGGCGGCGATGTCACCAACGGCTCGCAGCAACCGCAAGCTGACGGCCACGTCCGTCTTCGCATACATGCGGATCTGCTCAAAGGCAGCCTCCAGCAGGCGCTCGAAGTGGATCCATGCAATGCTGGCGCGAACGATGCCTGGCGGATCGTAGAGCAAGTCCTCCGGTGGCTCTCGGGACGCGAAGCGGATCAAAATGCGGCTCAGCTGATCGACGCAGTTGATGGCAGTGGTGGGGTCATTGACGGCGGGAGAAATCGCCTTCAACGCCACATCGACAATCTGCAGGACGCCAAACTCCACGTCCTGTTGCAAGGTTCTAGTCGGGCCCAAGTCGAATGCGGCCAGCAACTCGGCGGTTCCTTCGGGGGAAAGACGGCTTCCCTTGGAGACCATCATCAGTGGGATGCCCGCCGGAACGAAGTGGCCGACCCGGCGCAGAACGCGGATGGTGACGTGATAGTGCTTGGCCAGAGCGACCAGGCGTCGCGTATCGACGAAGCGGATGTAGCCGCAATCAACGCTCAACACGGCCACTTCGCTTGGATTGGGTCGGAGCGGTTCAGCATCCTTCAGGTGATGGTCTTGTTGGTGCGGCCAGGGCATAAGCTCATCGATCATCGCTTCGGTTTCGACCGCGATTCTGTCGACGATGTGATTTACGCTGATGGCCTGCGAAATGTGGTGAATAAAAAAGAGCAGCAACCCGACGCAGACCAGCGCCAGCACCATCGCGCCCAGGACGGTGGCGACGGGCGCGAAGGGATGAGGGAGCGAGCGCGCCGCCGGAAGCGCCGCCAGGCAATACAAAAAAGTACCGAGGAAAATGCCGAGCGTCCATTGCGTCACGCGGTCACGGGAAAAACTGACAATGATGCGTGGGGAGAATTGCATCGATGCCAGAGTGAGCGTCATCAGCAGGATGGCGAACACGATCGACACCACCGTCATGATGGAAGCGGCGATGCCCGCCAGAATGACCTGGGCGACTTGCGGGTCGGCGTGCGAGGGGAATAGGACCGTGGGCACCCAGGCGCTGGTGACCGGAAATTCCTCTTCCAACCACGACAGGAATGCGCCCGCGCAACCCAGCGTAAGCGCGATGCTGAGCGGGCGAATCAAAAAGCCGCCACGCAGGTTGTACATAGCATGGCGAAACATCAATGTCAGGCTCTTCCTCATAGCTCTATCGGTTCAAGTGTAGTGGGGCAGACCGGTGCCTACAAAGAACAAAGGGGGATCGTCATGCGCCGCCTCAGCCTGATCGGGTACATCGAGGGTCTTTTCCCAACTACGGCGGACACAATGCTCGGAACCGGACCCATGTCTACATCGCGACCCGCAAACGTTAAAACGAGGCTGATGAGCGTCCTAAGGTGTTAGTTCGAACACCGCGCCACCTTCGTAAACGCCTCCGCTCACTGTGGTTCCGTAGAAGCAGCCGTCTGGCGCGAGCTTGAACACGGTGTCTACGGCAGACCGGTGCGCTTCTTGAGGTCAAGGTAACGGGGGTCAGCACGGAGTGGGTCCAGTTCGGGCGAGGAAAGCAGCGAGAGCACATCCAGATCGTGATTGCGATAAGCCTCTTCGAGCGACGCCAAGGCCTTTTCTTTTTCACCCAACGCCGCGTAGTCAAGCGCGCGGTCATAGGCGGGGTGCGGATACTGCCGGAAGGCGATGATGGACTGCGCGAAAAATCCGCGCACGCCGGACTTCGCGTAGGCACGATCCAGAGCATCCACGGCCCTTGGATCCAACTGGCTTGAGTTCAGTTTCGCGGCCGCTCGCAGTTCTTTCAGCGCCTGGTCGTATTCTCCCAGGCGCCGGTGGGCAAGAGCTGCGCCGACGTGGGTCCAGGTCCAGTCGGACCCGGTTTCCGCCTTGCGATACTCTTCAAGAGCTTGGGAATACTGCCGCGCGTCCTGGAGAATTTGCCCAGCGACGTGGTGCAAGACGGGGGCGAATGGATCGAGCGCCTCCGCCTGACGGATTTGGGCGATGGCCTCGTCGTGCCGCGCCAGCGCGGTCAGCATTTCTGCATACCACTGATGGGCAGTGGCGAAGTTAGGATTCAGTTGCAAGGCGCGGCGAAACTCGGCCTCGGCGCCGGCGAAATCCCAGTCCTTGAAGAAGCGAATGTAGGCGGCGGAACAATGCGCTTCGGCGAGCGAATCGTCGAGCGCGATGGCCTGTTGCGCGGCCGCGCGCGCCTTCTGGCTGGCCTCATCGGGAGGCAGATTGGCCGCGAACAACGCATCGACCACGTAGGTGTCGGCAAGCCCGGCGAAGGCGAATGCGTTCTTCGGATCGCGGCTGACCGCATCCTGGAAATAGCCTTCGGCTTTGGCGAGCGCGTCCGGCGTTCGCTGATTCCAGTAGTAGCGGCCCAGCAGATAAGCCTGATACGACGCGGGGTCGATCGGATGGCGGCCGGAGAAATATTGTTTCTCGAGCGGCGTGAGCTGCACTCCAACCTGGTGGGCGATGGCCTCGGTCAGCTCATCCTGTATCGCGGAAGCGCCGCCCAGGTTCCGGCGCAACACGTCCGCCCAAAGGTGACGATCATTGCGGGCGTCAATGAGCTGCACGTTAACGGAAATGACGTCACCTTCTTTTCTGACGGATCCTTCCACAACGGCGTCCACATCGAGCTCATTGGCAATCGTGGGCAGCGACTTGTTCGAGTTCCTGTATTGTTGCGCCGATGTTCGTGAGACAACACGCAGGGACGAAATGCGGGCCAAGTCGGTGGTCAGCTCATCGGTCATGCCATCGGCCAGATAGTCCTGGCTGGGATCGCCGGACAAGTTTGTCAGGGGCAAGACGGCGAGCGAATGAACTGAGCCGGGACGGAAGGCGCGGCTGTTCCAGCGAAAACTCGCAAATCCTGCTGACGCTGCCACCACCGCCGCTAGAATTGCGACAGGCACTGCCCAGCGCATAGGTAAGGTCCAGTGCTGCGGCGAGGGAAAAGCCTTCGGCGCGCTTTCGCTTTTGGGCAGCTCGGCAGGCGCAACTCCATCGGAACCGGAGTCGGGAGCCGGTGAGGGTTGGACGATGAATGCAGGGCCGATCCACCGATAGCCGCGTCGCTCAATGGTTTCAACAAAGATCGGATTGTCGGCGGAATCCCCCAGTGCGTCGCGCAGGCGTTTGATGGCAGTGCTGATGCCCCGGTCGAAATCCACGAAGACGTCGCCCGGCCAGAGCGCCTGGCGCAACTCTTCGCGGGTAACGACTTCGTTGGGACGGCTCAACAGGAGACCCAGGGCACGAAACGGCAAGTCCTGGATGTGGACTTTGATTCCACTCTTACGTAGTTCGCCCGCGCGTAAGTCTCCCTCGAACACACCGAAGCGAACAACGGTCGGAGACTCGTATGTAGAGCGCATAGGATGACGCGCTTCGGGGGAGACTTAACATTCTATACCTTGGCGAATCTCTTCGAACGAGGATTTTCAGCCGCTCTCACCCGTCCCGCCGCGGGACAATAATCCGCACTAACCTCATGCAAACACGAACGCTATCGCGTTGCATACGCGTCGCACAGGCGTTATCTCCACACCATTGACCGCCGTACGTCTTCGCGCCATAGTCTCGCGGAGGACCGAACAACGGGACCCACTCTAAGAAAGTCGTATGCAGTCCGATTCCCAGGAGACCTAATATGAACTCAATCTATCGGCAAGTGAAGTATTCGGGCATGGCCGCAATCGCGCTTACCATGCTCGCCGCTGTGGTGATATTGGCCGGGATGGCTCGTCCGGCGCAGGCGCAAACCGAAACCCTGATATACCAGTTCGCCGGCAGCCCGGACGGAGCTCAACCAAAGTCCGGAGTGGTTTTGAAGGGCACCACCCTCTATGGCACAACCTGGGAGGGCGGCGGCGCTTCCGGCGACGGCAATACCGGATATGGCATCGTGTACAAGGTAAGCACGACGACAGGCAAAGAGACGATTCTGCACACCTTCACCGCTAACACCCAACCACCATATGACGGGTTAGAACCACTGGGGGGACTGGCTTTTGACAAGGAAGGCAATCTCTACGGCACGACGCCCTCCGGCGGTTTATACGATGGCACAGGGTACGGAACGATTTACGAGATAACCAAGAAGGGCGCGGAGGGTGTTCTCTACGCCTTCCAAGGAGGGACGGACGGGGCGAACCCAGAGTATGTCACTCCGGTCTTCGACAAGGAGGGCAACCTCTACGGCACAACCTTGGGCGGCAAATATGGCAACGGCAATGTGTTTAAATTTGGGAGCGGCGGTTTGACCACGCTCTACAACTTCACTGGCTATGCCGACGGGGGGACTCCTGTCTGCGGGGTGACCTTGGACACGAAGGGCAACATCTATGGCGTAGCCGCGGCGGGCGGCGCTTACGGATACGGCGTCCTGTTCGAAATTACTGCGGCGGGTGCGTACAGCGTGCTCTACAACTTCACGGGTGGGGCGGACGGAAGCCGTCCCTACAATCCTCCCGTGTTCAAGAGCGGCAAGCTCTATGGCACCACTCTGGCGGGCGGCTCGTGTGGCTACAATGAGGGCTGCGGCGTGATCTACGAGTACACGCTGGCGAAGGGCAAGAAAGCCGGCGAAGAAACCGTCCTTCATTCCTTCAACGGCACGGACGGGTATTACCCTATGTATGGGGCGTTGGTCTTCGACAAAGAGGGCAACCTCTACGGCACAACGCTGAACGGCGGCCCTACAAACCTGGGCAACGTGTACGAACTGGCTAAGGATGGCACCCTCACGACCCTCTACAACTTCGACCAGCAACCGGACGGATACGCACCCTATGGGGGGGTAGTGCTCGACACCGAGGGCAACGTCTACACCACGGCCGCTTTTGGCGGCAACAATGGCGGCGAATACGGAGCAGGCACGGTGATTGAAGTTACGCCATAACTCGGTTTGCGGGAAGAGTGAGCGAGCCGTGTGCGGGCTCTCTCTTCCTGAGTTCCTTCAGGATGCTAAGTCATCAGGAGATGTTCTAGCGCGCTTCCCGCAAGAAAAAAGCAAGTTCCCCGTAGCTAGTCTCCTGGCTGACGGTGCCGGAGCGCGGAGAACGGGATTCCGCGCTCCGGATTTGTGTTGTTCTGTATTGTCAAGCGGGTCGTTTAAGTACAAAGTCGGCGGGATATTTTATCGCACGCATCGAACTGGATGGAAAATCCAGCGTGCTTCTCGCTCGGGGGATGAACTCACCTCGAACCGAGCGTCTCCAGAACCCGACCGACCACCACCCGAGAGAATTACCGGAGATGGAGAGGCCTCATTCCCAGAGACACTCAAGCTGCTTGCCGATGCAATTGTTTGGCGTCGAAATCCACTCCTTCCTGCTGCTGCGCTTCCTAACCGATTGTTCTACTAGTGGGTTGAGTGGTGCCCGGAGACGGAATCGAACCGTCACGTCCTGTTACGGACCCGGGATTTTAAGTCCCGTGCGTCTGCCAGTTTCGCCATCCGGGCGGGCATTTAAACCGTTGAAAACAGTGTATCAGTTGACCGCACGCACCTGAGCAGGTAACGCGACCGTGACCGAATCGTGACCGAGTTGGGGCACGAACGGTTTCTTCTCCGCTTCCGCTTGCATCTTCCGCGCTGCCTCGCGCAGATCGGTTTCGCTCACGATGTTGTACCGCTTCTGGCCCGGGGACTAACACCCGGTTTGCCCAGGGACTCGGAGACTATCGTGAAGTCTCAAGGATGGTGCTACTGATCGCCGCGGACTTTCCACCAGTCCAACTGTTCAAACTCGGCCATCTTTTCGGCCCCGTGTTGCGCATACCAGTCTCGCCAAGCCGATGCATCGCCAGGCAGAGCTGCGTCCGTCACCTCATGCAGCGCGAGGAACGTCCAGCTACGCATTTGCGGGGTAGTTTGGGAATCTGCGGCTAGCTCTATCAGTTTGGGCACCATTCGCATGCGCTGTTTGCGCATGAAGTTGCCGCAGTCCGATACGTTGCAGCCCGCGCGATCGCGGACCGCGTCGGATGAGTCGTGGGTAAAGGAATCGAAGAGCTGGTCCAGTGCTTCATCGGTGCCGAGGTAACGCATGCCTTCGACGGCCCACTGGCGCACCTGCGGGTTCGGGTCATTTTTGGCGTAGTCCACCAGGACGGGATAAATGCGATCGTAGCCCACGCCGCGGCCGGCCAGCATTCCCATCGCGAACACGCTGTAGGCGCGATGCGCGGGGTCGGCCTGCGCCTGTGCGATGAGGGCGTCCGCCGAGGCGTCAGTTTTCGGCACTCCGTTGATTGCCAGGTTGAGATCCGCATTGGCGTAGCGAACGCGCAGGTCGGTGGAGAATTGAGAACGCCTCTCCAAGTCGTTCATGAGCGCGGTGCGCTGGAGATCGTGCCAGACGCCAATATTCTGCTCGAACAGGTCGAGCGCGCGGGTATCGTGCTGAATTGCCCGGTCGAGCAATTCTTCCGCCTGCGCCTGGTCGGGGAGCGTTTGCAGATGTTGCAGATCAACCTCTGTGAGCGGCGAGTGAGCTACCTGGTGCGGGAAAGACTTGGCCGTTGCCGGGACCCCGGATACACGGGTGGGCTTGCCGTAACCCCGAGAGAGAAAACGGTAGCTGACGAAACCCGTCCAGGCGAGGAAGAATGCGATCCCCACCGCGATCGCGGCCGGACTATTGCGGCGAAAAGGCGAGAGCGATCTTGATGGCGCTTGTCCGCGTTGCGGCGGCGGACCGTAGCCACCGAGAACATTGTCGACAGCGACGTGTGTGTCAAGTTTAAGGCCGGCGAGTTTCTCCAGTTGGGCGGCGACCCAGCGCGCCTCCTGACGGTTATCGATCATGTCGACGAGCGTCGCCTTCTCTCCATTCTTCATCTGCAAGCGAAGAGAGTAAGAAGCTGGTGCGCCTGGTTGTTGCGCCTGGGTGACGGGCAATATCTGAGCAATGTCGGAGAAGGGAAATTCACGAGCCCCTCCGATGCCGAGCACAGCCCGACGGCGGACAATCCTGCCATTGCCTGCCTGGATGCGGAAGGAGACCAGCGTCGCAAGAATGAGTCCGTAGATCAGCAGGAGGTCAGCCAGTCCGAACACCACGGTGAAGAACAATGGAGCTTTGGAATGTGCGAGGAAATAGACGACGGCCGTCCACACGGCGGTGAAGAAGATCAAAACCAGGATCTGGGACGGGTTGCGAAACGCCGGGAAATAGAATTCGGTGCTGCCGTCCATCCCGGCCGAGACTACAACTTTCGGATTCTGCGGAGCGGCCACGTCGGTGGGATCGGATTGGAAGGCGGGGGGAGCGGTTGCGCCCTGCGCGTCGCTCAGCGTGTCGCTCAGCGTGTCGCTCAAAAAGATTGGCGCCGGCTCTGCGGCTGAGGCCGATGCCAAGTCCGCCGAGGCTAAATCCAACGATGGCGTCCGCCGGAAAACCGGGACCTCGAAATCATCGGAATAATTCACGCCTGGGACGTCGGCCTGGGCGTGCAAGAGCCAGAGCACCTGATCGTTCAGATCGTCGTGATTCGACTCGTAGGCGTCGCTCGGGATACTGAATTCCACCGGGATCACGGCGTCACCCATGAGTCCGTGCGCCAGCGATGCCTGCGGCACGTTCTTGTCAGCCTGCCAGAGAACGCTCTGCAGGGTGGAACGATTTTTCCCCCCGCCCGTAATGACTTGGCGCACGCAGGAAAGACTCAGGTCGATGCCATGTCTGGCATCGGTGTTGAAGCGCAAGTGAATCGTGCCCTTCAGCGTGCGACCGGGCGAAAAGGGCAGCGAGGCGAACTCGAAATAGGTTTGGCCAAAGCGTTTCCGCCGGATGCTGGCCCGTATGGCCGCGCCCGCCAGAATGACTCCAACCACGCAGAACGCAAGCGGGAAGAATGCTTTGGGGTCGGAGGTCCGCAAGAGTTGAGGCACGACCGAGGCCGCGATTGTGAACACAATCCCGTTCACAAAAATCGCCGCCGCCCAAAGGCCGAAGGCGCTGTTGCGGTTCTTGCTTTCCGCTCGGCTCGCCGCCCAGTCCTTCCGCCATAGCCACGGAGATTGGGGATTGGACGCCTCGACTGCTGCTTGTTCCTTTAATTTGTGGCTGCCATAGATTCCGGCGTAAATGACCCCACCGCCAATCAGAGCGAAGATCGCGCTGACCAGCACTCCCACCCAGCGATTCCCCTGGACGTGGCCGGGAGCAGCGAAGAGAAAGCCGCTTGCGAGAGCGAGCCCAAAGGCCATAAAAATCAGGCCAAAAACAATCGGGAAGATCTGGGCGCCTTTGGATGGTCTGGTCACAGCGGAATTATAGAGTTGCTTTAGATGGGAGCAGAGCCAGATAGCAACATCTTAATTACTCCAGTCATTAATTACTCCAGTCACGGCATCCCAGGTAGTCAGCAATCGGGAATCAATACAGTGAGCAGCGAAGCCAGGTCAGTAACGAGAAGTCGGCTTGCATTGGTGAAATGCGGCGCGCGATTACCAGTTCATTTGGCGCATCCGCTCAAGGATGAGCGTGCTGTAATTATTCATGCGCTCAGGCCGACGCTTCAGGGGAGCCGGCAGAATCGCAGCGAGCCGTGCCGCCTGTTGGCGGTCGATATTCCGGGCCGCGGTTCCGTCATAGTAACGACACGCCGACTCTGCACCATAAATACCAGGGCCCCATTCAACCACGTTGAGATAGATCTCCAGAATGCGCCTCTTGCCGAGAGCGAATTCGGCCACCGGTACCAGTGTGAACTCCGCGCCTTTGCGGAGAACAGACCGGCCCGTTCCGAAAAATAGGTTCTTCACAAGTTGCTGCGTAATGGTGGAAGCTCCGCGAGTGCGACCGCCTTCCAAATCGTCTTCGGCAGCAATTTGGATCTCGTGCCAATCGAATCCATGGTGCTGGTAAAAGCGCGCGTCTTCCGCGGCAATAACAGCGTGCTGGAGATCAGGCGAGATTTGGCTGAGCGGAATGAATTTGTAGCGTTCGTGATACGGCGTGTGGCGAATCCAGGCCTGCAAACGGCGCTGGATATGCACCGCGGTTGTCGGTGGGTCGATCCACCGGCTGGCCAGAAGGGTCAGCGCGGCAAGCGACCAAACCAGCACTACACCGATGACAAGCCATCGAACAAAGGATCGGAGAAAGCCCTTCCGAAGCAGGGTCTTGGTGTGTGTGTCTGGCCTTTCAGTCACATTTCAGAATAATAGCCTAGGCTGGGTTGCGGCATATGGCTGATCTTGCGCGCTGCGCGTGCATCCAGAGCGCTGCGTTCTGCTCAGCCCACTCGGAACATAGCCCCTTGTTCCTAATTCACAAGGAACCCCGGGTACAAAGATAAAGTGGGATCAGTACCGAGATGTCGGCTTGTCGGAATCGACCCAGCCGAGACTTCCCCGAAGCCCGTTTCTGGACCGCATACAGCTGCTCCGGTGAGTTTGAAGGGGCTATCTGGCATCGGCGGCGGCACGCTCGGCAATCAGGCGGAAGCCTCTGCGCCCAGCTTCATCAGCAAGCTCATGCAATTGAGCATACCCTTGTTCCGCATTTCCAGATTGGATCTCGATCTCGCCTAGTTCCAGTCGCGCTTCGAGCTGACAGCGTACGCAGCCCATGGTCACGGCGCTCCGGAGTGCCGAACGGACGGTGCGACTGGCGTCGTTAAGACGATGTTCCGCGCCTTGGACGTAAGCCGTGGCCAACGCGACATCGAAACGGATGGTCGGATCGTAGCTCTTCGCCGCGAGAGTGACAGCTCGCAACAGCACACGGTTGGCATCGGAAGTTTTCCTTTGCCGAACCATCTCTCGTGCGAGAACGAGTTCTGCTTCGATTTCGTCGTCCTTCATTTTCTGAGAGCGAAGTTCCTCTATCGCGGATCGCAGTGTCGCGACTTCTTCCGGCGCTTGCGCCGGCGATACCTCGGCCATTGCCACTTGGTCTATCGCGGTACTGGCTTTGGCACCGTTCGCGCGGTCCGTTGACAGCGCCTCGGAAAGCGCCTGCTTAGCACCTTCAATATCTCCCGATTTGAAAAGGGCTTTCCCCAGAGACCGCATGGCACCGGCGTATTCCGGCTTGTAGCCTGTCTCCTTGAAGAGTGAAACGGCTTCCTGGTACATGGGCAGTGCGGTTGACATCTCTCCCTGAGCTTCAGCAATTGAACCGAGGGACCCCATTGCCGCCCCCAGAAGAGACTTATCGCCCCCGTGGCGAAGATTCTCGACTAGCGGCTCCAGCTGATTTCGTGCCTCGCGATACCTCCCGCGACGTTGGAGCAGTGCAGCGAGATTATAAGTCAAAACACTCTTGTGGCCCGTCGCGTTCAGGTTAAGTTGGTCGAAGATAGCCAAAGCTTCGCGAACCACGGTTTCGGCTTTTGGCAACTGGCCCTGGCTGCGGTAGATGTCGCCAAGGTTCGAGAGTGCGGCGCAAAGATTCCCTCGACTGTTCGTTGTCCGGAATATGTGTGCCGCTTGCTCGATCTTGTGCTGGGCCCCTGAAAGATCGCCCTGTTGCCCTAACACCAGACCCACGTTCATGGCGATTTCGGCTGAATGATCGAGATTGCCGAATTGGGTGTAGAGCCGTTCAGCGATGCCATAGGCATCCAGCGCGCCACGAAAGTCTCCGAGATCATCCAGCGCGTCTCCTGTAATCTGTTTTGCCTTTGCCAGCAGCAACAAGGCTCCAATCTCTTCCGATTTCTTCGCTGCACTTTCAGCTAAGGCCTGTTCTCGTTTAAAGTCTCCAAGGTGGCCCAGAATCACTGCTTCAGTAAGATCGATTCTCGGATCGTTGCTTTGGGGTGATGGCAACTTCCGAAGGAAGGCAATGGTCGCTCTTGCGGCTTCCGCGCCGTCGTCCATCGCATAAAACTGCGCCCGGGCCAAGCCCAGTCCGTAATCAAGATGGTCGGGGTAGATTTGCTGCAAACGGGAATATACGCCGATCGCCTCCGCCCAGTGTCCGTTAGTCTCGTAATAGCGCACGGCTGTCTCCAACCGCAATCTGTTCGGCAAATTGCCTGACAAGTCCATCGCTTGTCGGCCGGCTGCGGATGCTATGGCTTGGTAGCCCAGGCCATATAATGCACTTGCCAGCCCGGAGTGCGCCGGAGCGAATTTGGGGTCCAAGCGTATGACTTTCTCCAAAAGTACTCGCGCTGCAAAATTGTCCCAAACGCGCAACTTTGCGAGGGCATCGGAGTAGAGGCGGGCTGCATCAGGATTGGCAGGCAACACGGCATTCACTTCTTCCGCCTCGGTCGAGGTCAGCCCTTCCACACCCAGTTTTGCCCGCAGTTGTTCACCAGCGCGGGACGCCAGATCGAACAGGTCCGACTGGGAACCGACAACTGCAACGCTCGCAACCGTATCCCCGGTTACTGCGTCCTGCAGGCGGGCGTCGAGGCGAAGCCGTCCATTGCCGGCTTGTCCGATTGCGAGGTACGAGCCGGCGACGACATAATCGCAACCAATGTCCTTGCGAATCTTGTTTAAGGTATTGCCGCCGTAGCTATCCTTATTATTGGTTAGGGAGAGTTCCAGTTTCGCTCGGGCAATATCCTCCTCCGACACCGTTCTGAGGTGGTCGCCCGCAGCTAATTCCGTGGCGAGCATTTCGGTAAAGGCGGTCGATAACCAGACGTCCCGCGCATTTCCGGAAGCGTTTGTGAAACCCATCACGGCAACCGACCGACGTGTGAGACTGGAGGGAACCACCAGCGACGGTTGAGCTTGCGCCTTTGGCACAGGCTGATTTCGGCGGCTATAACGATACCCACCATATGCGACGAGCAGAACGAGAGGTAGAAGAAACAGGAGTAGAGCCGCCGCAGCCCAGAATGACCAAATGCGACGCTTTGTTGGCTGCACAGTCGAGAACTGGCCGAGGGTCGTGTCGACCGAAGAAAACTCCGCGGACTCCAACTTTGCGGCGCTTTGCAGCGATTCATCCGAGACTGGAATCTGGGAGACTGGAATCTCGGCGACTGGAACCAGCGACTCAACGCTAGCTATAAAGCGATAACCTACCCTGGGCAAGGTTTCGATGTAACGGGGTTCGAGAGAGGTGTCCTGTAGTGCGCTCCGTAACCTTTGCACCGCACTATTGAGGCTCGATTCAAAATTGACGAAGACGTCGCTCGGCCACAACTTCCGTCTCAGATCCTCGCGGGAGACGACCTGGCCAGGTTTTTCGAGGAGCATGGCCAGAATTTGAAATGACTGGTGCGGAATCTTAAGCCTGAGGCCTCCCTTACGAAGCTCGTGCGTTTGCAAGTTGAATTCATAGAGCCCGAAACTCACATGCAGCTGGGGCGCTGACTTTAGGTCGCCGGGGCCGGGCGAACTTTCATTCAAGCGATCGCTTTCCGAATTGCCTGGCTCAACTGGTGACATATTCAAAGCCGAATGGGAAGACCTTCAACATTACGCTTTGTAAATCATCTTCCAAATAGTGTAACGGCCAAGTCAACCCGGCCAACAGCAGTCGTCAACGCTGACGAAAAGAAGAGCTAAATACCTATTCATCAGTCATTTAGCCTGTGAGGTGGATGTAAGCGACATGTGATTTGCGAAAATCGGTCTCTTCGGCGTTGAATGGCGCTTGACACTTTTCCCTGGGGAGCCGCATGATCGGCGGGTTCTCAGACAAAGTCTCCCGCGAGGTATCGCTACCATGAAATGTCCGAGCTTAAAGCAAATTGCAAGTCTGCTGTTCCTCACTACGTCTTTCCAACTCGCTTTTGCTCAGCAGTACAGCGTCCAGGATTTGGGTTCGGTCGTCGGACCGTCGGGCTTTGCCGTTGCTCGAGCCATCAACTCGTCCGGTCAAGTCACCGGCCAGTCCGGCCCCGCCAGCGGGTCTTTCGGAGACGTCTTTCTTTACTCCGATGGCGCGATGAAGAATCTTGGAGCTCTTCGTGGTGGTGGCAATGCCTTTGGCATCGCCATCAATCGTTCCGGCCAAGTGGCGGGAGGCTCCACGAACAAGAAAGGAACCTATCGCGCGTTCATTTCTGGTAAACACAAGCTTGTCGACATCGGCGACCTGGGCGGCGGCACCGCGTATGGTGAAGCAATCAACGATTCCGGGCAAGTCGCGGGCGAGTCGGCAATGGCAGGCGGCGGCGAGGAACCTTTCCTCTATAGCAACGGAACCATGATTGGCTTAGGCAACCTGGGGTCGAACACAGGATGGGCCACGGCGCGCGGAATCAATAACTCCGGAGTCGTTGTCGGATCCTCCTGGACGGCGCAGGACCTACTGCACGGCTTCGCCTGGACCAACGGGACGATGACCGACCTGGGGACCCTCGGCGGAATCTTCAGCCAAGCATGGGCCATCAACAATTCCGGCCAGATTACCGGTGTCGCCTATCTAGCCAATGGCGGGGAGCACGCTTTTATCACGACGGTCGGTGGCACCATGCAAGATTTGGGCGTTTTGGGAGAGCTCGGAGGCAACCCCGCGTACGCCTGGAGCTGGGGCTTTGCCATCAATGACTCCGGCGTGGTCGTTGGCCAAGCCACCGCCAAGGTCACTGGTGACGTTCATGCCTTCGTTTATCAAAGCGGGCAGATGCAGGACCTTAACAGTCTGATTCCCCAGTCGCAATGGGTGCTGTTCGAAGCCCGTGGCATCAATGATGCGGGACAGATCGTTTGCACCGGGACGGACAACGCAGGCAACCAACATGCGTTCCTGCTGACTCCGCTCCAGTAACGCTGGCCGGTCATGACGCGGAAGGCGAGTTTTCCCGTATTGATCGGGAAAGTCAATCGGGTAAGCTTCAGCCCGCCAGACTTGTTAACGTTCGAATTCCACCACCGGAGATCAAATCTATGAAATCACTTCTCACTTACGTTGCATTCTTCGGGTTCGCGGTTTCCGCTTTCGCACAAGCGCCATCCGCGCCGCCCCTCTCTCAACTCTTTGCCTTTTACTGCACCCCCAACTACGCGACCTGTCCCTATGGCTTCCAACCGGGTCCCGGACCCATCCAACTCGCCAACGGCAATCTCTACGGAGCGACCGCGTATAGCGCGTCCGGCAACGGTGGAGGGACGGTGTGGCAAGCGAATCTCTCCGGCGACGTCAATACCCTGTATAACTTCTCGCCCAATGGTTCGGGACAATATCCCAACGGCGAGGTTCCTTCGAATGGCTTGGTAGCAGGCGCTGACGGCAATCTCTATGGCGTAACCGCATTAGGCGGGGCCAACGACGCCGGTGTCTTCTATAGCCTCACGACCGCGGGAACCCAGCAGATCCTATACAGCTTCTGTTCGCTCTCCGGTTGTCCCGATCAGGCCTTTCCCATCGTTCTCGGGGGAGACGGCAATTTCTATGGCATCACCCCGGAGTTTGTGTTCCAACTCACGCCCGACGGCGTCTGGAGCCAGTTCTACAACTTCCACCTCCCCTCGAGTGCGGGCGTCCTGCTCATCGCCGGCACCGACGGCAATTTGTATGGAGTCGCGTCCTCCTTCGCGCCCAAAGTCAGGGAAAGCATTTTCCGTTTGACTACGGGCGGCGTCTACACCACCGTTCACACCTTCCCCAAAAATGCCGGAGCCACCGTCCTGACCCAAAGCTCGAACGGCACGCTCTATGGAGTATTCAACAACGAGAAAACCGGCATTTTCGAGATCAGTACCGCCGGGACGTACAAAGTCCTTCAGAAAACACCTCAGGGCGCGTACCCCCCAACTCTGCTGCTCGAAGGCTCCGATGGCAATCTGTATGGCCTGATCAACGACCTCAATGTTTATCCACCCTATCCCGGCGCTGTATTCGCCATCACTCCAAAGGGAAAGACGATCTTCAGTGAGGAATTCGACTGCAACACCGTTGGTTGCGACGTCCTCAGCCTGATCGAAGCGAGCGATGGCAATTTCTACGGCCTGGCAGTGCAAGGTGGAACGGTGGCGCCAGGGGATATTCAAAACGGCACGATCTTCAAAGTGGCCACTGGACTGAAGGAGCGTTAGCCGACGAGCGGGTAGGTTTTCTTGCGCCTGTAGGAGTCCCGAACATTGCCGCAGAGATTACTTCCCATAACGCCGCGCAGCATTCAGAAATCGTTTGGTGTTTGATGAGGCAAGCGGGGCGATTGTCCAGACGTCCTCTTCGAGGACATCATCTCTTAATCTCCCCGAAGCCCGTTTCTGGCCAATCACAAACCTTGGTAGCCACAAGCCCGTCTACCGGGACTTATCCGTCGGTTTAGGAACATTTCGATTGATCGCAGTCCAGCGGTGCGGTTCGTTCCGTGGCAAATGCTCATCAATCGTTTTTCGGAAGGACCACGCTGCTGCACGCGTGTTTCATGGGGTGCTAAGGAACTTCGGCAGGTTTTCTGCTGCGCGGCCCATGGAGCGGGCAAGGCTTAGTTTGGCGACGTTGTGGGAAAACACGCTGTTGATATAGTCAAGCTCAGCGCCCGCCAGCGCTTCCTGCGACTGAACCAATTCAACACTGTCGGCCACACCCGCCTCCACACGCTGTCGCGTGAGATCGAGAGTCTCCTTGGCGACCCGCGCATTCCTCTGCGCCACTTCCACCTCGCTCGTTGCCGCCTCTAAGTCGAGATAGACTTTTCGAATGTCTCCCTCTACTTGCAGTTTGAGATCTTCGAGTTCGGCGCGTCTTTGCGTTAAAGTGGCGTCGGCTTGCTCGATATCGCCGCCCGTCCGGCCGCCCTGCCAGATGGGGAAGCTCAGCGTTCCCGTAACCGAGAACGTTCCGTGAGAGTGGTCCGGAGTGGTCCCGATCACTCCATAATCGGCGTTCACCCCAAGAGAGGGCAGTCGTTCAGAGCGCGCGCCAGATCGCGCGAGTTCGGCGGC
Source organism: Terriglobales bacterium (assembly GCA_049512435.1). GTDB lineage: Bacteria > Acidobacteriota > Terriglobia > Terriglobales > Acidobacteriaceae > Acidiflorens. The sequence continues at coordinate 24,426 of JBEKXC010000043.1, forward strand.
GCGGACTTGAGTCGCCGCGGCCTTTAGATCCGGACGTTGCTCGAAGGCCTGTCTGAACGCCTCCTCCATGGTAATCGGCGGGGTAGTCGAGTAAGGGACGTCATCGGAGAGGTCATACTGATCGTTAGGCGGTAAACCGGTCATCCGCGCCAGGTTGATCTTCTGCTTCGCAAGATCGTTCTGCAGTGAAGTTACTCGCTGCTGTTGAGTGAGAGCTTGCACTTGACTGCGATCGACATCCACTTGAGCCATTACGCCTACTGCTCGTTGCTGTGATGCTTGTTGGTAAAGAGCGTTCGCTGTGTCCAGTTGAGCAAGGGCTGATTGCACTCTGGCTTTGTCGGCAATGACCAAAAGATAAGCGCCCCCGACCGCTAATACCACGAGATCGCGGGAATCTTGAGCCGAAAGTTGGTTTGCACGGAAGCTTTCATTGGCCGATTTGTAGTTTTTCCAAGCTGTGAGATCCACTACGTTTTGCGTGAGACGGGCCCGCAAGTCAATGTAGTTGTAGGGCCCTATGATAGACGGCAAAGAGAAGCCTGGAAGCTTGAACTTAAAGCCCTCGGCTGCCAGGCTGGTCTGCTGCACGGTTTCGGCTAGATCGCCGGTGAGGTTCGGGAGTAGTACGCTGCGTGCCACACGCGTTTGCCCATGCGCCTGACGCACAGCTTGGGCGAGCCCAACTGCTCCAAGATTGTACTCAAGCCCGCGTCGGATGGCGTCTCGCAGAGACAGCTTGCCGGAGAACGGCGCGTTGGAAATACCAGATGTACTTCCCGAGTAAGCCCCTTGAACTTGAACCGTGGGATTCAGAGTGTTGACCGTGCTCGCTACCCCCGGAGTGGTTGACTGCGTGGCCGTCACTGAGCCGCTCTGACTGGTTCGGCCCGAAAGCGGCAACTGCGTTGCTTGCGTGCCCTGGGATTGGGACAGCGCCGTCTGTGCAGACGTTTTTCCGCCTGCAATGCAAATGCTCAACACGGTCAATGTGGCAATCGTCTTCAGGCGACTCGGCCGCGTGTTCAGTTTCGTCTTCCTCATAGACAATTGACCATGGACAATTGACCGTGCCTTTCCTTCCTAACTGAGTTGCTTGCCAAATCGCCAGACGCTGAGCGAAACCAGGACGATGGTAAAAATCAACAGGGCCAGAAAATTGGGCCAGAGCGCGACGATCCCACTTCCTTTGAGCATGCCGCTGCGGGCGATGGTCGCGAAATGGTGAATGGGATTAAGGATCGTAAAGGACTGCATCCATCGCGGCATCGCTTCGACTGGGTTCAGGGCTCCCGATAAAGAAGACAACGGGGGGTTGATAAAAAAGGCAGTTAGCTGTGCTTGCTGCGCAGACTTGCTGAAAGTTGCAATCACCGTGCCAATACTGATTCCGGACAAAATACACAACATGCCGCCAAATAAAACGTAGGGCAAGCTGCCGTGAAACGGGATGTGAAATGCGATTTTGAGCGTCGCAACGCACATCAGCATCATGATGCAGAGCAAGGCAAATAGGGGCACGATCTTGGCGATGATGATCTCGGTCGTGCTTGCGGGAGACATGAGCAGTTGCTCCATCGTCCCGGTTTCGCGCTCTCTCACCATCGCTGCGGATGCAACCA
>JBEKXC010000044.1:0-25837 GCA_049512435.1 Terriglobales bacterium
CCCGTCTCCCCACGCTGAGAACTGGGAACCGAGAACTGAGAACTGATTTGTTCAGGAGGCGATATGTTCGGCATAGCAATCGAAATCTGGGTCTTCGCAGGATTGATGGTTCTGGCCATCTTGTTCCTGATGAGCATGCTGGCCCGCTTATACCGCAAAGCGGGACCCCATGAAGCGCTGATCGTTTACGGCTTTCGCGGAACCCGCGTGGTCCAGGGACACGGCACCGTCATCTTTCCAATGGTCGAAAACTGCAAGGACCTTTCGCTCGAACTGATGTCGTTCGACGTAGCTCCGCAGCAGGACCTCTACACCAAACAGGGCGTAGCCGTCACCGTCGAGGCCGTCGCTCAAATCAAGGTGAAGTCCGACAAAGAGTCGATCCTAACCGCCGCCGAGCAGTTCTTAACCAAGAGCGATCAGGAGCGCGAAGGCCTGATCCGGCTGGTGATGGAAGGCCATCTCCGCGGCATCATCGGACAACTCACCGTCGAGGAAATCGTCAAGCAACCCGAGATGGTAGGCGATCGCATGCGCGCCACCTGCGCCGATGACATGAATAAGATGGGTCTCGAAGTAATTTCCTTCACCATCAAAGAAGTACGCGACAAGAACGAATACATCACCAACATGGGCAAACCCGACGTTGCCCGCATCAAGCGCGACGCCGACGTAGCCACCGCCGAAGCCGAGCGTGACACGGCCATCAAGCGCGCCATGGCAACTCGCGAAGCGGCGGTTGCGAAAGCGCAAGCCGATCAGGAGCGCGTGCTCGCCGAGACGCTCTCTCAGGCCAAGCAGGCTGAATCGCAGCGCGACCTCGAGGTCAAGAAAGCGCAATATCTCGAAGTCACGAAAAAGCAGCAGGCACAGGCCGATAAGTCTTACGACATTCAATCGAACGTCATGCAGCAGCAGGTCATCACCGAAAGCGTGCGCGTGCAGCAAGTCGAAAAAGAAGGACAGGTCAAAGTGCAGGACGCCGAAATCAGCCGCCGCGAAAAAGAACTTATCGCGACGGTATTGAAAGGCGCCGAGATCGAGCGTCAGCGTATCGAAACGCTGGCCGCCGCCGAGAAGCAACGCCTCATCGCAGAAGCCGAGGGCCACGCGTCGGCGATTCGCGCCCAGGGAGAAGCCGAGGCCGAAATCATCTTCAAGAAAGGTGAGGCCGAAGCCAAAGCCATGAACGTAAAAGCCGCAGCCTATCAGGAGTACAACCAAGCTGCGGTCGTCGACAAGCTGATCACCGGACTGCCAGAGATCGTGAAAGCCCTGGCCGCACCGCTCGCCAACGTGGACAAGATCACCATCGTCTCCACCGGTAACGGCGACACTGCCGGCATGAGCAAGATCACCGGCGACATCACGAAAATGGCCGCGCAGGTACCGGCATTATTTGAAACGCTAAGCGGCATGCCGCTAGGAGAATTGCTAGGCAAGGTGCGGCAGATCGGCGACAAGGCGCCGAAGCCGGAGGAGAAGCAGTAAGTGGAGAGACGGGCGTCCTCGCCCATCCGAGTGTTGGGTGCCCCACTCATTCGCGTTCTTTGCGAATGAGTGGGCTCCGCGAACAACTGATTCTAGGAGGTAACCGTGCAGGAAGAACTTCATCACGCCAGATCACTCGGCCTGTCCGTCGCCCTCGGAGCCGCCATGGGTGCGGCCATCGGCGCCGCCACCGGCCACATGGGCGTCTGGGTAGCCGCCGGAATCGCAGCCTATATTGCGATCTCACTGGTAGGCGGCGTCTGGAACAAAAAACCGAACGACCAACGACGAACAACTAACGACTGAAGCAAAGGAGTCCCTTATGGCATTACTCGAACGCGTTTCCACCTTAGTCCGGGCCAACCTCAACGACCTGATCGACAAAGCCGAGGAGCCCGAAAAGATGATCAAGCAAGTCATCCTCGACATGAACAACCAGCTCCTGCAGGTCAAAACGCAGGTCGCCATCGCCATCGCCGACCAGCATCTCTTGGACAAAAAGAAACAGGAAAACGACGACAAAATCCAGGAGTGGATGCGCAAGGCCGAGCTCGCCGTCGACAAGAAGCAAGACGACCTCGCCCGCGCCGCTCTGCTCCGCGTGGAAAGCTATCGCGACCTGAGCGCGAACTTCGCGCAACAGCTCGAAGACCAGAAAGCTCAGGTCGAAAATCTGAAATCGGCGCTGCGCAATCTCGATCAGAAACTAGCCGAGGCCAACGCCAAAGCCGATCTGCTGATCGCGCAGCATCGCCGCGCCCGCGCCGCCAGTAGAGCCACTGACGCGCAATCTGGCATGGACGCCAATAGCAAGTCCGCCACCTTCGATCGCATGAAGAAAAAAGTAGCCCGCGAAGAAGCCATCGGCGGAGCCAAAGCCCAACTCCTGGCCGACGACGTAGAAAACCGCCTCGCCGCCCTGGAAAAAGAAGACCGCATCGAGCAGCTATTAACCGAACTGAAAACGAAGCGGGGAGCATAGCAGGAAGTCATGTCGGAAAGAGCGAACAAGGCCCGTCTGATTGGGATACTCATCGGCATCGCTCTGCTCATCGTGGCGCTGCTCTTGAAGCGTCTTCGATAGATTGCGAGCGAGCCGCGAACCGTTGGGCAAGTTGCTCTCCCGCAAGCTCAAAAGCGCAACCTATAAAACGACAATGCCGGGAGCGCCAGATGGCGAATACGTGGTGATTCAATACGACAGCAGCTTCGAGCACAAGCAGGCAGCAGTCGAGACGGTCACTCCGATGCTGGATAAAGATGGTAAGTGGAGGGTTTCCGGCTACTACATCAAGTAGGCCGGGGTCTTATGCGCAAAGTTTTCCATTTCGACTCGCCCGCCGACCCCTACGTTGCCGACGCTGCCGTCCTCTGCTGCTTCGATCACCGCATCAGCACAGCCGTGCGAAAATTTCTAAAGAAGCAAGCGATCGAGCGCGCCGACATGATTATCGTTGCCGGAGGAGCTAAGACCCTCGCCTCTCCCCGAAACGACTTCGAACAGGACTTCATCCTCGAACAGATCCGGATGTCCATCCGCCTGCACCGAACCAAACGCGTCCTGGTCATGAGCCATTCCGATTGCGCCACTTACGGAGGTCTGGCCCATTTCAAAGGCAACCGCCAAGCCGAAGGCGACCATCATCGCAGCGAACTGCTCCGCGCAGGAGAACTGCTCACCACAAACTTCCCAGATATTTCAGTCGAGCCCTACTTCGTGAAGTTCGACGGGGTCTGGGAAGTGAAAGGCGCGGACTATCCGGCCTCCAAAACACTTTCCTATACGACCCGGGACATCGCATAACCTAAGCTGCGTACCGCGAGCGTTTCTTGCCTGCCCTGGCTGAAGCAATCCGGATCTTGCCTAGTCCAGCCAAATGGCGTAGTATGAATAGCCAAGAGGCTTAGATGACGTCAGCCCGTATCGCCGAGGTCCTGGGAGGCAAGAAAGTCCTGGGACGCTCGATTAAAAGTTTCGCCGAACTCGCGGACCTGATCCGCAAGGGTTTGCCCTCGGGCTCTCTCGTCGTGCTCGGGGAAAAGCTCGACCTAAAGAACTCCGCCCTGTCCGAAAAACTCGGCATTCCGCAGCGAACTTTGACGCGACGCCTGAGCCGCCACTCGCGTCTCACTGCCGCCGAGTCGGACCGCACGGTGCGATTGGCGCGAGTGTACGCCACGGCGGTTGAGATGATCGGCAACACCGGCAAGGCTGCCGAGTGGCTCCGCACACCCAACCGCGCACTGGGAGGCGAGGTTCCGATCGATCAGCTGGATACGGACTTGGGGGCCAAGGAAGTGGAAAATATTCTCGGGCGTATCGCCTACGGCGTCTATAGCTGATGCGCCTTTGGAGGATTTGCCGTCGGGTTCACGCGGCCGGCGCCTTCTCGGGTGACGGCGCCCGGCTCTACGGCGGGCGCTGGAATAGTCAAGGCGTGCGCGTGATTTACACATCTCCCTCTCTCGCCTTGGCTGCGATCGAGACTTTCGTTCACCTCGAACCGAATCTGCAGCCCGATGACTTGGTTTCGATTGAAGCAGAACTCCCTGACGATGTCGCTACCGAGCGTCTTGATCTGAGGTCCCTGCCCCGCAAATGGCATGAGCTGAGGGATGAATCTCTGAAGACATTCGGCGATCGTTGGATTCTTGCCGGCCAGACCAGCGCGCTACATGTGCCTTCCGCAGCCATTCGTGGCGAATGGAATGTGTTGCTGAACCCGGAGCATTCCGATTTCCGCAAGTTGAAGATCGAAAGACCAAACTCCTTTGAGTTTGATCTGCGAATGTTCCGCTAGGGCCATCACTCGTAGGAACTCAGCCTTTGGCCCAATCCTCCCAATCCAGACCTTTGACCCGGCCGAATTCCCTCCCATTGGCGGTAATCAGCGTCAGTTGGTGACGTAATGCCTGGCCGGCGATCAGCAGGTCGTAAGCCCCGATCGGCCTTCCCACGGTTTCCAGACTGGCTCGCACTCGGCCCGCAACTTTCGCATCTTCAGGTTCGAAAGCCAGCGGGCTCACCGGACCCGCGAAGAACGTTTCCAGCAGTCGGGCATTCGCTTCCGGACGTGCGCTCTTTGCAACCCCATACCAAAGCTCGAACGCTACGATGGAAGAGACCAACACCTTTGCGTCTGCAGCCAGCGCCCTCTGTAGCTGTGTCCGGACCGATGGCGCCTTACCGTTGATCAACGCGATGCAAGCGTTGGTATCGAGAAGATATTTCACTTGAAAATCTCGCGGCGCGGAGTCATCGGCTGATTCCTCCCCTTGGCGAAGAAGTGCGTCTCCCGAACCCGGTCCAGTTCCGCAAACCAATCGACGGGATCAGCGATTAGTGGCTCCAGAAGCACTCCCTCCGCCAACCGGCGCACGCGCACCTGACTCCCCTCAAAGCGAAACTCGCGAGGCAAGCGCACAGCCTGGCTGCGACCGTTGCGAAATAGCTTGGCAATTCCTGTTTCGGGCATTGGGCAATTCCTCCCAAGAGTATATACCATACATACCTATCATGAACTCTACCAATAGTATATACCAATGGGAAAATCAAACTTACGCGCTCGCCTTATCAAGCAGCGGCAGCGGCTTTTCGACCGTAGCCGAAGTCTCCAACTCCAACTGCTCCTGCCCGCTGAGCGCGGAAACTTTGCCCCGATAACTTTTCAGATGCCGCTGCGCGGTCTCGAACGCTTCCTGCGCTTTGTTCAAATTCTTGCCGACGTTCTCGAACTGGTTCTGGAAAAAGTCGAACGACTTCTGCGCCTTGGCAAGCTCGGCGCGGCTCTTCTCGAAGCGGCTGGCAACTTCGTACCACTTATGCACCAATGAAATCGTGTGCAGCGTCATCAGCAAGGTGTTGGGCGAGACGGGAAACACGTGCTGCTCATTCATCCAGTCGCCCAGTTCGCGGTTGCGGATGACCTCCATATACAGCGTTTCGCTCGGCAAATACATGAGCGCGATTTCCGTCGTGCCATTTTCCGGCTGGATGTATTGCTGTATGCGCTTGGCTTCCGTCTTCATCACGCGCACCAGCGCCACGCGCGCCTCTTCAATCTCAGCCTTATCGTTGCTCTCAAACAGCGCAATCACCTGCTCACGCGGAAACTTGGCGTCAATCGGCAGTTTACGGTCAGGGAAGTAGATGACGGCGTCGGCGCGTCCTGCGCCTTCACCCGGCGACGACTGGAGCGCGAACATATGCGCGGGCAGAAAGTCCGCGAGCAGGCGCTCCAGGCTCGCTTCCCCGAATTGGCCACGCAGATGCGGAAGCTTGAGCAGGTTGTTCAGATCGTTGATCGAGTGGCCGAGCGCGCCAACTTCGCGAAGCTGCTCTTCCGCGGCCTTCAAGTGCTGCTGAACTTTTTCGAACTGCGCGAATCCCTCTTTGATGTTCTGATCGAGTTTCACCTGCACCTGCTCGGTGATCGCCATCAGTTTCGAGTCCACGCGATCGCGAATCGCGTCGAGGCTTTGCGCGGTCTGCTGATTCAGGCTCTGAAATTCGCCCTTCAGTTGCTGCGTCGTGAGCAGCAGAGAACTCGTCATCTCGCTGCGGCCATCGCTCAAGCTCCGGTTTTGTTCATCCCTGCCAGCCGCAAGTTGCTGCTCGACCGAACTCCGGATCTCTGAAAAGCCTTGCTGGATGCGGTCTGTGACCTGCTGGCGAAGGTCCCCCTTAGTCTGCTCCAGGCGAGTGGCCATGTCGGCAGTGCTGACACTGATCTTCTGGCCAAGGGCGGTATTGAACCTTTCGAGCTGACCTGCAACTTCCGCTTTTACATCCACTTGCGAGGCCGCCGAAATGCGGCGCAATAGAATGGCCGAAAACCCAAGCAGGACAAGGATTCCGACGAGCACGGTAACCAGCAGTATGGTCTCCATGGTAAGTGGCTGAGGTGAATTCTAGAGGCTAGCGTGAAAGATGGAAAGCAGAACTTTAGCGGCCATCCCCGCGCCGCAACGCGAACCAACAAAATATGCTCCGGGCCCTGGTGGTTTCATTCGCGATGTTCGCGCTGCATGCGGTGCCCTGCGCCGCACAAACCACTCCGCCGGCGGCCGATCTTCGCCACCAGTCTAGCCACGATGTTAGTAACAGGCAGCCCAGCCCCCGCTCGGACTCGGCGACCGGATCATCCTCTGGCGAGGATTCCGCCGCCGAGAACGAACTTCTGGCATCGGCAAACAAGAGCCGCGAACTCGCGGGCGTGCCGCCGTTGCGCATGGAAGAAAGTCTACGCGAAGCGGCGCGAGCGCATGCCCGGCGGATGGTTGCGAGCGGCCGTCTGGAGCATCAGTTATCCGGTGAGCCCTCCCTGCTCGAAAGAATTGCCCAAGTCAGCACTCTCGCCAGCCCTTCGAACGACGCGGCGAGAATCGATCGTGCCGGGGAGAATATCGCTTACGCTACCTGCGCTCCGGGCGCGAATGACGCTCTCATGCGCTCCGCACCGCATCGCCGGAACCTGCTCGATAATGGCTTCAATGTGGCGGGCATCGCCGCCATCTGGAGCAATGGACGGCTATACGTGGTGCAGGATTTCGCGCACGAGGTTCCGTCCTATTCCGCGCAGCAAAGCGGAAGGTTAGTAGGCCAAGCCGTCAATGAAATCCGGCAACAGGCGGGGCTTCCGGAACTCGCCCAACTCACGCCGCCGAATCTTGACGAGGCCGCTTGCTCGCTCGCGAGAGAGAACCGTCCGAATGCGCGCTTGCTTGCAACCGCCTACGACAACCGAAAAATAATCGCCTACACCGAGAGTCGTCCGGAAGTGCTGCCCCAAGGTGCCTTGCGCCTGCTGCGCGACCCTACCGTTCGGCAGTTTGCCGTCGGCAGTTGCTACGCGCGCAATGCCGCCTATCCGACCGGCATGTACTGGGTCGCGATTCTTCTCTATTGAAATTAGTCCTTCACCGAAGCTTTACAAACTCTCGCGGCGATCGCGGAGAGAAGTGTCCGCACCCCGCGGGCCTATCACACTCGGCCCTATGCTAACCTGCAAACATCTGGCCCGCCCGTATGGAACCTGCTCCGCGAATCCGCATCGGGACTGCCGGCTGGTCGTACAAAGACTGGGACGGAATTCTGTATCCGCCGGAAGTGACCCGGAAGAAAGTGCATCCGGTAGAGTTTCTGGCGCGCTTCTTCGACGTCATCGAAATCAACACTTCGTTCTATGGACACATCCGTCCGGAACTGGGGCGTCTATGGTCGCGGAAGGCTGCGGCGGTCAATCCAAATTTTCTTTTCACCGCGAAGCTGCACCGTTCGTTCACTCACTCTCCACTGGCGGTAATGGAACCAACCTCGGCCGCCAGCATCCGGCCGAATGAACAGGACGAGCGGCTCGCCCGCGAAGGTCTGGACTCGCTGGCCGCGGAAGGCAAGCTGGGCGCGCTGCTCATCCAGTTCCCCATCTCATTCAAGAACACCTCGTTGAACCGTGAATACCTGGAGCAGTTGCTGCGGCAGTTCATCGAGTATCCGCGAGTGGTTGAAGTGCGCCACGAGAGTTGGAACCAGCCGGAGACGATCGCCGAATTCATGCGCCACAACGTCGGTTTCTGCAACATCGATCAGCCGCTGCTGGGCCGTTCGCTCGCACCGACCGAACATGTCACCTCGGGCATAGGATACGTGCGCCTGCACGGCCGCAACTACGAACATTGGTTCGACAACGAGTCTGAAAGCGATAACCGCAACGACCGCTACAACTACCTCTACAAACCCGCGGAACTCGAAAAGTGGAAAGAGAAGATCGAGATCATCGCGCACCGGGCCGAATCAACATACGTGATCGCGAACAATCACTTTCAGGCCAAGGCCGCAGTGAATGCGCTCGAGTTGAAGCATTTGCTAGACGGAAAGAAAGTGCGCGCACCTGAAACACTGGTGAAACACTATCCCGAACTGAAAGCGATGGTTGAGACGGAAGATGCCACCGGGAACTATTCGCTGCTGGGGTAACCGCACTGTGGTAACCGCGCCCGCTTGAGGGCCTGCGATATAATATGTGTACGTCGATGATCTCAGGCCGCGTCGGATGCGAACTGGTTGTGGTAGCGGTTCTGTGCGTTCTCACGATCTTTCTCTTCCCGGCAATGCAGGGTCCATATTCTGTGGTGCATGGGCCAGCTACTGCTCTTCTGGCAGCGCGTGCAGCGGCTCGCTGGCGCACAGCCATCGTGCACGGCGCCATGACTTCCCTACGAAACTGCCTGATTTCACCGCTCGTCGTTCTCTCTTGGATGTCACTTTCAGAGGCCGGATTCCAATCGATTAGCCTGCCAGAGTACACCGCCATCCTGCGTTGCTGATTCTCCTCAGAGTCCTCAGACTAGAACCACTCAATTTCTGTCGCAGCCGCCCGAGGTATTTCGTTCTGGTTATGCATTCCTTCGCTGCTCGCCAGAGGTTGCCTACCAATCATTGCTCCACGGCAAGTCCAAAATTTCTTCTTATTGAGGAGGATTGAATAAAATGACACAGGAAAGAATAAAGATATTTGCTCTACTCGCAGCGCTGGTGGCCGTGTTGTCACTAGCAGGATGCGCCAAGAAAGCGGCCCAAGTGACGCCACCACCTCCGCCCGCACCCGTACCCGCCGCGCCAACAGCCACTCTAGCCGCCACCCCCAGCGTGATTCAGCAGGGACAGGCGTCCGTGCTGATGTGGCAAACCAGCAACGCCAATGAAATTAGCATTGCCGGTCTAGGCACGCTGCCGCCGTCCGGTTCGCGGTCGGTCACGCCGAGTACATCCACTACCTATAGCCTGCTTGCCAAAGGCCCGGGAGGAACGAACGAGGCATCCGCCCGCATCACGGTAAATGCCCCAATGGCCAATGCCACGCCTTCACCCACGGATGAGGAATTGTTCAGCAGGAACGTCAAAGACGTTTTCTTCGACTTCGACAAATACGCCATCCGCCCCGACGAGGCTTCCACTGTCCAAAATGACGGGACCTTCCTCTCGCAGCATCCGAGCATCAAGGTTCTCGTCGAAGGGCGTTGTGACGATCGAGGCTCCGAGGAATACAACATCGCCCTCGGAGCCAGCCGCGCAGAATCGGTGAAGCGGGCACTGATGCAAGAGGGAATTCCCGCCGACCGCATAGGGACTATCAGCTACGGCAAAGAAAAACCGTTCTGCACAGAGGACAACGAACAATGCTGGCAGCAGAACAGAGTTGACCACTTCGCATTCGAACGCTGAGCAGTTGTCAGGCGAGGGCGGCTCATTTTCGGGCCGCCTTCCGAATCCAGTGCGGTATTCTCTTAAGGAGTAATTCCCTGAAGATGAGCGGAGATGAGTGAAGACGGCCAGACGCCGGGCGCAGTTGGGTGGAGAAACGGGCTCCTGCGTTCCGCGTCCCAGTTGCGGCAACGTGAGGGGCAAGTATTTCTGATCCTGGCGCTGGTGATCGGCGCACTGACTGGATTAGCAGTCGTGGCCTTCATAGTGCTAACCGAACATCTGGGGATGCGGCTGTACCCGGTGGGTGGCGCTCGGTGGCGGCGCGTGCTCTTTCCGGTCGTGGGCTCACTCAGCATCGGCTACCTCCTCTATCGCTATTTTCCGAATGCCCGCGGCAGCGGCGTCCCGCAGACGAAGGCTGCTCTGTTTGCGCGCGATGGACGGATTACGCTGCGCACCGTGCTCGGCAAATTTTTCTGCACCTCGGCAACCCTCGCCTCCGGAATTCCGCTGGGACGCGAAGGCCCTTCGGTGCAAGTGGGCGCGGGCATTGGTTCCGTGCTTGGACGTCTCCTCGGACTGCGCACCGAGCAAGTGAAGAAACTGATCCCGGTGGGAGCGGCGGCGGCCATTGCAGCTGCGTTTAATACGCCTCTGGCAGCGGTGCTATTTTCGCTGGAGGAGATCACGGGCGACCTCTACGCCCCGGTGATGGGCGCGGTGGTCCTGGCATCGGCGACGGCGTGGATGGTCCTGCACGTGTTCCTGGGCGATCATCCTCTCTTCAAAGTTCCGCCATACCAACTCGGCCATCCGGTGGAGCTTGCGGTGTATGCGGTGCTCGGCGTAGCCGGTGGCGTGGTTTCGGCGGCCTTCACGAAAATTCTGCTCGGTATTCGCGCGCGCTTCCTGCGGTTGCCGCTGAAGACGGTCTGGTTCCAACCCGTGGTCGGCGGTTTGGTGGTCGGACTGATGGGCTGGTTTGTGCCGCAGGTCCTGGGCGTAGGTTACGGCTATGTCGGCGAGGCGTTGAACGGACGCATGGCATTCCAGCTGATGGCGCTGTTGGTGGTTCTGAAACTCATTGCCGTAACCACCAGTTATGCCACGGGTAACGCAGGCGGTATCTTCGGACCCTCCTTATTTATAGGGGCGATGCTAGGAGGAACGGTAGGAACCATCGCGCATCACTTGTTCCCCGCCTATACCTCAACGCCGGGCGCCTACGCACTGGTGGGAATGGGCGCGGTTTTCGCAGGCGTGGTGCGCACTCCCATGACATCGGTGCTGATGATCTTTGAAATGACGCAGGACTATGCGGTCATCGTCCCGCTGATGATTGCAAATCTTGTGAGCCTCTTCATTGCTTCGCGATTGCAGCATGAGCCCATCTATGAAGGCTTGGCCGTCCAGGACGGCATTCACCTGCCGTCGGCAGAGACGCGAAAACGCTACAGTAAGCGTCAGGTATTAAGAGTGATGCACGGCGCCGGCGAGTCGCTGCCCGCCGAGATCACGGTTCGAGAAGCGCTGGAGCGGGTTCGATCGATTGGAGTCCGAACCTCGCTCGTAACCGATCAACGGGGCGTAATTGGTGTGATTAACCTTACAAAGTTGGAAAAGGAAATGCAGGAAGGCGACGGCGCGGAAAAAAAACTCAGCGACTTAGTGAATGCGATGGTGTTTCCGCACGTCCACCCCGACCAGGCGCTGGATTTAGCGCTCGAGCGCATGGGGACGAACCAACTGGAAATCCTGCCGGTGGTGAACCGCGGCGATGTCCATAAGTTAGAAGGTATTGTGACGCTGCGGGATGTGCTGGATGCATACGGCGTGGGCCGCGCCTGATTAGTGGAGCGACGGGCACTCCGCTGTTCTGTGACAGCGGAGGCGGCCATCGCCACGCGATTCCTCCGAGAATCGAATTAGCATCGATGTTCATCTATGCATCATGAACCTCGATAGTGTTTTCGCAGAACCCATCTTTTTGCAGCAATCTTCACAGGACTCCTCACCGCAACCGTTCGACAAGATTTTGCCGGAGGAGCCGATCCGCACCGCTGCCCAATTCGCGGATGCCGACTTGCTCGATTCCTATTCGCGCGCTGTCACCGCCGCGGTTGAGCGAGTCAGTCCGTCGGTAGTGAATGTTGAAGTGCACCACCAGGCTCCCGGGCGCACACCTGCGGGCGAACCGCGCGATCGCCGCGGAGGTGGGTCCGGCTTCGTATTTACACCCGATGGACTGATTCTCACCAATAGCCACGTAGTCCACGAAGCAACGCGAATCGAGGTCACGCTGGCAGATGGTAGGCGCGCTCCGGCTCACACCATCGGCGATGATCCGGCAACCGATCTCGCCGTCATTCGAATAGACGCTTCCGGATTGCAGGCCGTTTCCCTGGGAGATTCGCAGCAACTGCGACCGGGCCAGATGGCGATTGCGATCGGCAATCCGTACGGGTTTCAGTCCACGGTGACTGCGGGTGTGATCAGCGCGCTCGGGCGGTCCCTGCGCTCGTACTCCGGTCGCCTCATCGAGGATGTGATTCAAACCGATGCTGCCTTGAATCCCGGAAATTCCGGCGGCCCGCTAGTCGACTCGCGCGGTCAGGTAATCGGAGTGAACACGGCGACAATTTTGCCGGCGCAGGGAATCTGTTTCGCAATTGGGATCAACACTGCAAAATTCGTTGCCAGCCGCTTGCTGCGCGAGGGACGGATCCGGAGGAGTTACATCGGCGTCTCGGCACAAACGGTTCCCATCCATCGCCGTGTCGTGCGCTTCTATGGTTTAGCGCGGGAATCGGGTGTGGTTGTGGTCGGTATCGAAGATCGAAGCCCGGCGCGGACCGCAGGCTTGCGCGAGGGCGACCTGATCGTGGCGCTCACCGTCGCAAACGATGACAAGCCGGTGGCTGGGGTCGATGACTTGCATCGCCTGCTGACCGACGCTCAGGTAGGTGTGCGCTGCGCTTTGACAGTGATTCGCCACACCGAAAAGCTGATCCTGCCCATCTTTCCCGAAGAGGCGGTCTGATAACGAAGCGACATAGTGGAGCGACGGGCGCCTCGCCCGTCCCCGCTAGCGCCTGGACTGGAGTCGAGGCCAAGCCGGGACGCCCGGCGCTCGACGAGCAAACTCGTACTCTCCTATCGCATTGCACACACTGGATTTCGTGTGTTAGCTTCGACTCGGAGAGTTCCGCTTGCGACACACGGTTCCGGCTGGGATGAAGATGGACCGCAATAAGAAAGAAGCGGACGTTTACCTGCGGCTCGATTCGACGCGTCTTCCCCAGCATATCGCCATCATCATGGACGGAAACGGGCGCTGGGCCCGGCACCGGCACATGCCGCGCGTTGCCGGACATCGCGCCGGCGTCGCCGCCGTGCGTTCAACCGTCGAAACCGCGGCCCGCATCGGAATCCCAGCGTTGACGCTTTACGCCTTTTCCGAGGAAAACTGGAAGAAGCGCCCCAAGACGGAAGTCGATTTCCTGATGCGCCTTTTGTGCCGCTATCTCAAAGCGGAAATCAGAACGCTCAACGAGAACAACATTCGATTGCAATACATCGGACGACTGCATGAATTACCGGAGTCGGTGCAGCGCGAGATGGCGGAAGCGAGTTGCGCCACCTCGAGAAACAATGGCATGCTGCTGACCCTGGCGCTGAATTACAGCGCGCGCAGCGAAATCGTCGACGCCTTCCGCTCCCTGGCCGAGGCTGCATCCCGTAATGGCGGCCTCGATCATATCGAAGTCGATGAGCAGGCAATCAGTGAACATCTCTACACGCGGGGTCTGCCCGATCCCGACTTAGTAATTCGCACCAGCGGCGAGATGCGGCTGAGTAACTTCCTGCTCTGGCAACTTGCCTATGCGGAGATCTATGTGACGCCAACGTTATGGCCCGATTTCCGCGGCGTGCAACTGCTCGAAGGCATAGAAGAATATCAAAAGCGCGAGCGCCGCTACGGCGGCTTGGCCCAGGACGGGCACGCACCACACACGCCGCACCGGGTCCATGCCGGGGCGAAGCGTTGATTAGCACAGCCCGTGTGGGGACGGGCGCCCTGGCCCGTCCAAGCCGGGCGAGCCGGGGCCCCCGACAAGCCCGGTGTTGGGTTGGCGGGGTGGAGAAGCTCGGCAGCTGCCAGCGATCACAACAGCTCTGGACTAGCGATCAACGAATCAGCGATCAACGAACCGCGATCAGCCGAGTCCTATCCCGCCGAGTCCCTTCCAAATGATCAAGCGCATTGCGACCGCCGTGGTTTTAATTCCCCTGGTTCTATTGCTGGTGCTGAAGGCGCCCCTTTACGTACTTGCCATGGTAGCGGGAGCGATAGCATTACTGGCGATCGCCGAATTCCTGAAACTGGTGACGCACTACACAGTCCAACCAATGACGCTGGCGACATACGCCTTCGTCGCGCTCTTCTTTGTATTTGTAATCGTTTTCTCCACCAATCGCACGCCGCTCGTTGAGACTACGGCCATACTCTACGGAATCGCGCTGGCGGCGGCGCTTGCACCCTTTGTTTTTCTGACTGTGGCAATGCGTCGCACCGGCTTGGCCAGCGGCTACCCAGCCGCCGCCGCTTCGGCGTTTGCCTTCGTATATATCGCGATCCCGATGGCGCTTCTGGTCGCGATCCGCGAGCAGCCGGCCGGGGCGATCTGGACCATCTACACCCTACTCGCCGTGTGGGCGGGAGACATCTTCGCCTACTTCGTCGGTAAGTCGGTGGGGCGCCATCGCATGTCGCCGCAGATCAGTCCAAACAAAACTTGGGAAGGCGCGCTGGCGTCCATCGTGGCCAGCGTGATCGTCGGCACGCTCTGGATTCAGCACGCGCCCGGAATCAGTTCCGCGCTGCTGCGGATTGGATTGATCGAACCCCGCGACGGCATGTTCGGCCTGGAGCAGCCGCAACTGTGGCCCATCATTCTGCTGTCGGCAGTAGTCAACCTGGCGGCGCAGTTGGGCGATCTGGTCGAGTCGCTCATAAAGCGCGGCGCCGGAGCAAAAGATTCCGGCACCATTCTCCCCGGCCACGGAGGCATGCTCGACCGAATCGACGCCATGCTGTTCGCAGTTCCGGTGGTGTGGGCGTACGGCGCTTGGCGGCTAATGCAGTAGTGTCTCGAAACACTTCTCCAAACTTTATCCGTGGGTGGGGGTGCGTCGCTCCTTGTGCCCTTTGCAAGCGGCGGGTGTGAGCGCCATCACATGTCTCGCGGGCCATCCGCGTCTACATTCACCGTTTCCATCCCTTACAATAGCCACTCCGCAATGAAGAAAAACGCACCGAACGGCGATCACCACTCCAGAAAGCAGGATCGCCGAAAGCCTCGTGTCTCACCAGACCGTCCTGTGCTCTACGAAGACGACGCCGTCGTGGCCGTCTACAAACCAGCCGGACTTCCATCCGTGCCGGTCAAAGGCTCCGATACTCCGTCCGCATGGTCTCTCGTTTCCGCGGAACTGAGAACGAAAAGACAACGGGCCTTTGTCGTCCACCGCATCGACCGCTTTACCTCCGGCGTTCTGCTCTTTGCCAAGACCGAGGCGGATCGAGACGCACTGGTCCAGCAGTTTCTCGCCCACACTCCGGTGAGGCAGTATCTCGCAGTCGTTCGCGGACATCTCGCCGCTAAAGAAGGGACGCTAGTCCACTACTTTCGACGGCAGGGAATGTTTCAACGGTTGACCACAGCGAGCGGGTACGAAGCGGCCCGTGCCGAACTCCGGTATTCGGTCGAACGCCGCCTTCGCGCCGCTTCGCTCCTCCGGGTTACGCTGGTGACGGGATTGCAGAACCAGATCCGAGTACAGTTTTCCGCCATCGGCCACCCGGTCATCGGTGACAGAAAGTACCACCCGGCGGAAGCCACCGAGCGGCGGATCGCCCGCGTAGCTCTTCATGCCACCCATCTTCAGTTCCTTCATCCGCGCTCGGGAGTCAGCGTCTCTGTCGACTGTGAACCCCCTCCAGACTTTCAGTCCCTTCTCCAGGCATTAACACCGCCCACCCGCCCGCGTCGATGAGGTCTTGGAGTTAAGGCGTTCCGCTTCGAACGGCGCGACCTTCCCGTACAATAGAGTTTCTAGACTTCCGCATGAAACGCATCGCCATCCTGGGTTCGACGGGCTCCATCGGCCGCAGCACTTTGAGCGTCGTCGAGAGCTATCCCGACCGCTTTGAGATCTCGACGCTGGCGGCTGGCAACAATACCGAACTCGCCTTCGAGCAGGCGCTGCGCTGGAAGCCGCGGGTGGTGTCACTGGCGGATGAAGCCGCCGCGCAAGCCCTCCAAGCCAGGCTGCGGCAGGCTGGCTTAGGCAAGACTGAAGTCGAAGTCGTGCACGGTGTCGAGGGCACGGTTCGGGTGGCGACTCATCCCGAGGTGGATTTCGTGGTTAGCGCGATTGTGGGCGTCTCCGGCTTGGAGGCGACCTACGAAGCGGTGTGCGCGGGCAAGACCGTCGGCCTCGCCAACAAGGAATGCCTGGTGGTGGCGGGCGAACTGATCACCGCCGAGGCGCGCCGGCAAGGCAAGCCGCTGCTGCCGATCGACAGCGAGCATAACGCCATCCACCAGTGCCTGCGCGGTGGGAGGATGGAAGAGGTTGACCGGATCTGGCTGACGGCGTCCGGCGGCCCGTTTCTGAAGACGCCCAAGTCGGAATTTGCGTCAATTACGGTGGAACAGGCGCTCAATCATCCCACCTGGAAGATGGGCAAAAGGATCACCATCGATTCGGCCACTTTGATGAATAAGGGGTTCGAGGTGATTGAGGCCTGCCGTTTATTCAATGTGCCGCCCGAGCGCGTGCAAGTCATTGTGCATCCGCAATCTACGATCCATTCGCTGGTCGAATTCGTGGATGGCAGCATACTTGCTCAAATTTCCGTGACCGACATGCGTCTGCCCATTTTGTACGCGCTGACGTATCCGGAGCGCATCCCTTCGGAGTTGCGCTTCTCGGTCATGGACCTGCGGCATCTCGATTTCTGTCCCCCGGATATGGCTAAATTCCCTTGTCTTGCTCTGGCTTACGAAGCGGCGACGACGGGAGGGACAAAAACTATCGCCCTGAACGCCGCCGACGAAATCGCGGTGGCTGCGTTCCTGGAGGAGCAGATCGGATTCGAGGACATCCCGCATATCATTGAAGAAACAATGGCTGCAACGCCCGCCCGACATTTGGAATCTATACAGAAGGTGCTTGCCCTGGATACCGAGGCCCGCCTTTTGGCAAGAGAAATCGTGAACCAGCGTCGCCAAAAGGGATCGCCCGTTAGGGCCATTTCGTAATAGGAATTATGGAGTAGTCTGATTATTATGCCCCAGCTTTTGTCTATCCTTCATACCGTCTTCGACATGGCGATCGTCCTCGGATTCCTCATCCTGATTCACGAGTTCGGTCACTACGCTGCCGCCAAGTATTTCGGCGTCCGAGTCGAAGTGTTTTCCCTCGGCTTTGGCAAGCGCCTGCTGGGCTTCACCAAAGGCGGGACCGACTATCGTATCAGCGCCCTTCCGCTCGGCGGATACGTGAAGATGTCGGGCGAAAATCCCATGGACGACCGCACCGGCGATCCGGGCGAGTTTCTATCCCATCCGCGCTGGCAGCGCTTCATCATCGCTCTGGCTGGGCCGACCATGAACATCATGCTGGCCATTGCCCTCTTCACCGGCGTGTACATGGTCCATTTCGAATACCTCGCCGTGCTCGACGAACCAGCGGTTGTGGGTTGGGTGAATCCTGATACTCCAGCCGCAAAAGCAGGAATCCAGGTTGGCGACAAGATTGTACGGGTTGACGACGTCGAGAATCCGAATTGGGAGCAACTGGAGGTCAAAACGGCGCTGAGCCCGAATCAGCCCTTAAGCTTTGGCATCGAGCGCGACGGCCAAGTCATGCAGAAGGAGTTGGTTCCGGAGCCGTATGGCCCCAATCAATACGGCGACATCGGCTGGGTGGCAAAAGAGCCCAACTTCGCCTTGACACTAGTCGAACCCGGCATGCCTGCCGACAAGGCCGGAATTAAGGTCGGAGACGAGATCCTCACCGCGAACGGGCAGGACGTTCCCCAACAGGCAGCGCTTATCCAGCTATTGAACCGCACCAAGGATCAGCCGCTGCAACTGGTTGTTCTCCGCAACGGGCAGAAACTGTCTTTCACCGTGAAACCGAGACTCGATCCCGGAACAGGTGGCCAAGGCCCAGCCTACCGCATCGGCATCGCCAGCTATCCCACCAAAGTTGTAAAACTCAATTTCTCGGACGCGCTGAAACGTTCTCTGACCGATAGCAAGAGGAGTTCTTTCCTGATCCTGGAGTTGCTGCAAAAGGTGGTGGAGCGCAAAGCATCCATGCGTCAGTTCGATGGCCCGATCGGCATCGGCAGCGCGGTTGGCCAGGCCGCCCGCGAAAAGGGTTGGACTCCACTGCTGCTGATCACTGCCGCTATCAGCTTGAACCTGGGTATCGTCAACCTGCTGCCCATTCCCATCCTGGACGGCGGCGTCATCCTGCTCCTCTTCATCGAGACCCTGATGCAAAAGGAAATCAGCCTGCCCATCAAAGAGCGCATCTACCAGGCGGCCTTCGTCTTCCTGGTGCTCTTTTTCGTGATGTTGATCTATAACGACCTGGTAAAAACATTGCCCGGTCTAACCCGAATGCCCTAAGCTGGCCCAGGCTTGTGCGCGTCGATGGGCATGCAAACCGTAATAGTGTTTCACGTGAAACATTTTGCAGGTACTTATGTACGTACGGGTTTATACGCCATTTGGCTCTTAGATGAAACAATTTGCACAAGACTTAGACGGAGCGCGAGAGCCGCCCGCTTAAGGGCTTGCGATGGCGGGAAACCCAACGCAAATTCGCGATATAAGTTGATGACATCTGGAGCGAGACGGCTGTGCATCACGGGGGACGGTGCAGCTCTGGATACGTCATGGGAGGTGTAGGGGCCCTTCGACTCCGCAAGGCCAATCGCTTCGCGCTTGGCCTTGCTCCGCTCAGGGTGACAGGGTGGATTTATGCTGCGAATTTGCGGGACAGGAACCGAGGGTGGTGGGGGCACACTAAAGCACCACTGCCGAACTGAGGCTCCCATCCTAACTCGCAAGGAATGCTGCTAAAATAGTATTTCCTTATGGCCGAAATTCAGCGTAGAAAAACCTTCAGCGCCTCCATCGGCGGCGTCCGCGTAGGCAGCACTGCACCGGTTATGGTGCAGTCCATGACGAACACCGACACGGCGGACATCCCCGGCACCATCAAGCAAGTCGCCGCCCTGGCGCGAGCGGGCAGCGAAGTCGTCCGCGTAACCGTCAACAACGATGATGCCGCCAAGGCGATCCCGCACATCGTCGAAGGCCTGGAAAAGCAGGGCATGCGTGTGCCGATCGTCGGAGACTTCCACTACAACGGACACCAGTTGCTAACCAAGTATCCCGAATGCGCCGAGGGACTGGCCAAATACCGCATCAATCCTGGCAACGCCAGCATCGGGCGCAAGAACGATGACAACTTCCGCACCATGATTGAAGTCGCCGTAAAGCACCAGAAGCCGGTCCGCATAGGTGTGAACTGGGGATCGCTGGATCAGGCGTTACTAACAAGGATGATGGACGAGAACTCGCGCCTGGCAGAGCCAAAAGACGCCCGCGAAGTGACGATGGAAGCAATCGTGGTGAGCGCGCTCAGTTCGGCGAAACTGGCCGAGCAGTTCGGGCTGCGTCCGGATCAAATCATCCTCAGCGCAAAAGTCAGCGGCGTGCAGGATCTGATCGACGTATATCGTATCCTGGCCGCGCGCTGCGAATACCCGCTGCACCTGGGACTCACCGAAGCCGGCATGGGAGCCAAAGGCATCGTGGCGTCAAGCGCGGCGATGGCCGTCCTGCTACAGGAAGGCATCGGCGATACCATCCGAGTTTCGCTCACCCCCGCACCCGGCGGAGATCGCACCGAAGAAGTGCGCGTAGCGCAGCAAATTCTGCAGTCGCTGGGTATTCGCAGCTTCACTCCGCAAGTCACTGCCTGCCCCGGCTGCGGCCGCACTACCAGCACCTTCTTCCAGGAAATGGCCGAGCAGATCCAAACTTATTTACGCGAGCAGATGCCCCTGTGGAAACAGACGCACACCGGCGTGGAAGAAATGAAGGTAGCGGTGATGGGCTGCGTCGTCAACGGCCCCGGAGAATCCAAGCACGCCAGCCTCGGAATTTCATTGCCCGGAACATTTGAAGAACCGAAAGCCCCCGTCTACGTGGACGGCCGCCTTTTTACCACCCTGAAAGGCGACAAGATCGTGGCCGAGTTCATCAAGATTCTCGACGACTACGTCGAGTCCCACTACGCGACAAGAGAAAACGAAGAAGTCGGCGCACGGGGCTGAATCTGGTAGTGAGTCAGTTTGGAGGACGCGTTCCCCCAGCGGCTAAAGCCGCATTCAAGGCAAGGCGGTTATCGCAGCGGTGAACCGCTGCGCCACCCAAAATCAAGTGCAACGTCGAGTTTTTCCACGGCCTGTAAAGCCGCGTTCAAGGCAAGGCGGTTATCGCAGCGGTAAACCGCTGCGCCACCCAAAATCAAGTGCAAACGTCGAGTTTTTCCGCGGGCTGTGAAGCCGTGCCCTTTCAAGACAAATTCAAACTGACCCGCTACGTTTAGATTGCATTTATCGCTTCTTACGTCGTGGTCGTGCCGCCGCGGGCGCACTTGGCCTCGTGTCGCTCCACTGGGACTTACCGGACTGGTCGTAAAAGGTCTCCGTCATCGACGTTCCGCTGAGCGCCAGCTTGGCGTAGCCGTTGCTGACAAAGTAATTCGAGCCCGGCCCCAGCACCTCCTGCTCGAACCAAAGTACGCTGCTCTTCCTCTTCCGCAACGCCGTGGCCACGCCCCAGGGAATACAGCCGTGACCGCAGCAGCGTGGGTAAATCGTGATTCCTTTGACCACGCGCGGCTTGTACACCGCGCCCACGTGCACGTGTCCCCAGTACCAGTAAATGCTCTTGCCCGACAAAGCAGAGAGTTGGCTGATAACTTCCTGCCAGAGAGGCTCCGTGCTGGAGCCGTTCGCGGAGAGGCCGTTGTGATGCGTCATTAGAATCAGATTCTGCCCTTTGGCGGCAGCGATCTTGGCCTGTTGCTGCAGAAACTTCGCTTGACCGCCGGCCGGGCTGCCCAGGCTGCCAACGTCATACAGGTAATCCGGAGAAGCGTAGTAAGCAGAATCCAGTCCCACGATGCGGAACTTGTTATTGCTGAGAGCAAAAACATTGGCACTCATCTGCGCTTTGAACGCGGTTCCCGGCGCCAGCGTTGTCAGGGAGTAGCCGGTGGCATGAGCATACATGTCATGATTGGAATTCAGGGCGAAAGACTTGCCGGCTGGGCCAGGCCAGACGTCGAGAAAATTGGTCGACTCGTAAGGCTTCAGCACCTCAGTGCGGTTGGTGCCGGCGTAATACACGTCGCCCAGATGGATAAAGCAATCTCCTTTGGCGGCGCGCGCTATCTGCTGGGCCGGATCATTCCAGCCTCCCCAATCGCCCAGAATGGCTAAGGTGACGTCATCGGGAATTGTGATGGCCTGGTTCTGAGGATCATAGGCCGGGAGTTTGAAGGGTGGGGTTTGGCCCCTGGTCTTTTCCAGGGCGACAAAGAGGTAAACCCATCCCGGATCGGTAGCGTCATATTTCACGTCGCCGAAGTAGATTTCCCCATCCCCTCCAATCCGAGGATGCAAGCCTTCCGCAGCCGGCGCGGTGGCGCTTTTCAAAAGTCCGTCCGGATCGCCGTGGAGCAGGCTGTACACCATCAGCAGATGATGAGGAGGCCGAGGCGTTGCGGGAGGGACCGCTCGCTTGCGCACTCGCAGCGCGTATTTATGAGCAGCGAGGATTTGTGGCTCCAGCCGCGCTTTGAGACCCTTTGGCAGTTTGGCCCATGCAGCCTTAACCTGTCGCTGCAATTGCGCGTAGTCTTTCATATTTCCTTCTTTTCGAAAGTCTTGTAACCATCATCGTTAAACTTGGGGCCCGGTGAATCAGGAGTTAGTAATCGGAAGTAGCGCGAGGAAGCCTGGAATGCTTGGGGTGGGAGACGGGAATTGAACCCGCAACCGTCGGAGCCACAGTCCGATGCTCTACCAGTTGAGCTACTCCCACCGCAGAGTACGATTATAGCAATTGACGAGTCAGACGGTGGAGAGACGGGCGCCTCGTGAGCTTGCTCTGAGCGCAGCCGAAGGGTGCAGTCGGTGATCGCGCGAGCTTGCTACGCTTACTGTCGTCCCACGCCCATAACCTGGAAGCCCATAGCACGCAGACGCGACGAGTCAAGCAGATTCTTGGTGTCGATGATGATCGGCCGTTTCACCAGGTGGCGTATCTTCACGAAATCGAGCGCCCGGAATTCGGGCCAGCCTGTGGCGACGATCAGGGCATCCACACCTTCGGCGACCCCGTAGGCGGATTCGCAATATTTCACCATGCCATTCAGTTGCAGCCGCGCATCGGGCATCGCCACCGGATCGTAGGCCCGCACCCGCGCTCCCCCGGCGAGCAAGTTCTGCGCCAGTTGCAGAGAAGCCGATCCCGCCACGGAATTGGTGTGCGGCTTGAAAGCCAGCCCCAGGATGCCAACGTCCTTGTTCTGCACGCTATCGATCGCTGCCGCTACTTTCTGCATAAGCCGGTTCGCCAAGTCCAGATTCACCTCGCGTGCGGCATTCAGCACTTTCAAATCGACTCGATTCTCGCGCGCCAGCCCGGTGATCGATTCCATATCACTCTCGGCGAAAATTCCACCCATGCCGGCGCCCGGTTGCAGGCAGCGCGGCGCAATTTTCTTGTCCAGCCCGAGGGCGAGTGACAGGCTTACGGCATCGGCATTCACGTGTTCGCACAGGCTGGCGATTTCGTTGATGAATGAGATCTTGGTCGCGACAAACGCCGTAGTCGCTTCGCGCGCCAACTCCGCCGTTTCGTAATTCGTGACCAGCACGGGAACTCCGCGCATGACCAGCGGATGAAAAATCTGTTTCAGTGAAGAGACCGCTTCGCTCGAAGGCGTGCCGAGAATGATGCGGTCGGGCCAGTTGAAGTCTTCGACCGCGCATCCGTTGGTGAAGAACATCGGCTGGCACACCAACAGGCTCTTCAGCCCTTTCTCCGTCAGCAAGGTTTCGATCTTAGTGGTCGAACCCACCCGGCCGGGCGTAACAATCGACAGCACCTGGAAGCGGCCCGCCGCGGTCGCCAGGCGGAGTACGAGTTCTTCCAGCCCTTGCGCGGAATCTTCAGCCAGAAAAATTACCTGGGCTTTGCGCGCCAATTCTTCCGGGTCGGCGGAATAAATCAGGCGCCCCGCACGCACGTTGCGCCGAATTACTTCCTGAAGATTCTTTTCGAAAAAAGGTATATTGCCCTTGGCGATTTCCATGATGCGCGTGCCATCGCTATGACAGCAGCAGACGGGTGTGCCGAAATCGGCGAGACAGGCGGAGATGACGGTGGCGAGGTAGCCGGATCCATAGACCCCAATTTGCATATCCACTCTTCCGATCGAACTTCTGCTTGAAGTTGCGATCAAGCCCGCAGCCTGGGATCCGCGCTCGGGATGCAGCTCGTTGAATCTATGGTAATCCGGCCAATGGGCTTGGCAACGGGCAGAAAGTACATGTCCGTCTGGTTAGTGAAACTGCCCGCTGGTTGCGGGTTTTCAGGGGGTATCACGGGGTGGTTGGGGACTGGTTACACCCAATGCTGGGAAACCGTTTACGAACTATGTGTGAGTGCTGATCCGACTTTTTCCGAAACTAAAATTTGGACGACAACTGGCCACGTCCCAATGGCACCAGCGCCACATCCTGCCAGCGACTACCATTCTCGCGGACAAACATCAGCTCTTCCACATCGACCTCCCGCTTGCCCGGAAACTGCGCCCAGCGCTCCCGCGCCACGGCTAACGCCGTGCTTGCCTGCTCGTCCGTTTCTGTCTTCAAAATCGTGAGATGCGGAATATAAGGCCAGTCCTCGTCGCAGTGCAGTCCCTTGCCACAGAGTTGATCGTGCAGTTCCCGCATCCGATAAGCCGCCCGCTTCACCTGGATGAAGATCGTCGGAGTCGTAGGCAAAAATGTCTCCACGTCTCCCAGTTCGACGCTGAACGGGACGACGCGGCTGCAAGCTTCTTCCAGGAATTC
This sequence comes from Terriglobales bacterium, assembly GCA_049512435.1. Lineage (GTDB taxonomy): Bacteria > Acidobacteriota > Terriglobia > Terriglobales > Acidobacteriaceae > Acidiflorens. The sequence goes on from JBEKXC010000044.1 coordinate 23,940, forward strand.
CAGTGCGGACGCTTCGGTTCCCACCAGTTCCCTCGGAGGAAGAATGGTGAGATGGGCGGGCATGTGAGCGATCGTCGGGTGGAGTTCCTGGCGCAGTTGGGCGACGAACTCGCCAACCGGATTACGGACGTAGGTCACCAATGCGTAGCGTGAACTGGGCATGACTTCCGAAGCAAATTATAGTCCGAGGGCGCTCTGCAAGGGCATACCACCTTTTGGTGGTGTCACGAAAGTCACCGCACCTCGTCGACAAGACCGTGTGGCGGGGCAGAGCTGCATCACGAATTAATCTCAATTCAGTCTTAATCCGTAGCGCTGGGGGCTGGTGCGGCGCCATAGTCGAGCGTGTCGTGCTGCTTTCCCTGCATCCGCAGCCGCAACCGGTCGAACGCCAGATAGACGACCGGCGTGGTATAGAGCGTGAGCAGTTGACTCAAGATCAGCCCTCCGACGATCGTGATGCCGAGGGGGCGGCGGAGTTCATAGCCCGTGCCCGTCCCCAACGCCAAAGGCAGCGCGCCCAATAACGCAGCCATCGTCGTCATCAGGATAGGACGGAAGCGCAACATGGAAGCTTCAAAGATTGCGTCGGTCGTGTTCTTTCCCTCCTTGCGCTCTGCCTCGAGCGCGAAATCGATCATCATGATGGCATTCTTTTTTACGATTCCGATCAGGAGCACAATCCCAATGATGGAGATGACGTTCAGATCTTGACCAAAGAGCATCAATGCGAGCATCGCGCCTACGCTTGCCGACGGCAGGGTGGAGATGATGGTCAGGGGATGGACCAGGCTTTCATACAAAATGCCGAGAACGATGTAGACCGCCAGCAGCGCCGTCACCACCAGTATGGGCTCGGTGCCGAGAGATTGCTGATAGGCCTGCAGTGTGCCCGCAAAAAAACCTTGCAGCGTAGAGGGCGTGCCCAGCCGCTTTTGCATCTGGGTGACGGCTAACGTGGCATCGCTCAGAGACTTATCCGCCGCGAGGTTAAAGGACACAGTCACCGAAGGGAATAGACCCGTATGGTTGATGGCCAGCGGGGTGGTGTTGGCTTGGCCCCCGGCCACCGCGAACAGCGGAATGTTGCCGCCGGAAGATTGCAGGTAGATGTCTTTCAATCCTTCCGGACTTTGCCAATACTGGGGAGCAACTTCGAGCACCACGTAATACTGATTTAACTGGGTGTAGATGATGGACACCTCCGATTGGCCGAATGCACTGTAGAGGGCCGAGTCCAACGATTGCACGGTGAGGCCGAGCTTGGCTGCACTGACGCGATCATAGTTCAGCAGCTCATCCAGACCTCCATTTTGCTGATCGGAACTCACGTCCTGCAGGCCCGGCAGAGTCTGCATCTGACTGAGCAGGATCGGCGCCCACTTGGAAAGATCCTGCACATTGTCGGATTGGATCGTGTACTGATACATCGCATTACTGGACCGGCCGCCGATACGCAGATCTTGCGCGGCTTGGAGGAACGCGGAAGCTACCGGCAGACGGTTCAATTGCGGGCGCAAGCGGTCGATGATCTGAGCGGCGCTGACCTTGCGCTCCGCCAGCGGCTTGAGCGCAATATAGAGGGAGCCGGTATTGGTGGCCCCGCCGCCTCCCGAAAACGCAATCACATTGGCAACCGCGGGATCATTCTTGATTACGGCGCCGATCTGACGAATGGAGTTGTCCATCGCAGGAAAGGATGAATCCTGCGGTCCTCGTACACTCCCGGTGATCGCTCCCGTGTCCTCCACGGGAAAGAAGCCCTTGGGTATCTTAATGATCAGCACGACATTGAGCGCGATGGTGATGAAGAGAACTACCAGCGTGAGCGTCGGATGGTCAAGCACCCAATGCAGGCTGCTGCGATACAGGGACAGCACCCCATCAAAAAATCTTTC
>JBEKXC010000045.1:0-25687 GCA_049512435.1 Terriglobales bacterium
GTCTTCTTGCTTCTCCCCGCCACTCCTCTTGTTCATCGCCATGCGCGCATTCTACGAACTATCCCTGTGGATCACACCACATCTTTTGTTCACGTACCAGACTTGCACCACAGGCTGCTAGCCGATACGGACCATCTGCTTATTTGTTTGGAACAACTTCGTACTGAAAAGATACTGCTCTGGTGACATTGTGTGAATGTTGATTGAACACGCGGCATACTTTATCTGATCCAAAGGATGGAGGGCCCTGCCAATCCCCCCACGCGCCGGAGAAGCTATCGATGAAGTTCCTTGTGCTTCCTGTCGGTTTCATTCCCGATGGAACCGAACCGCAGACCGAGGTCGCTTGGTAGCAGCCGCTAATTCCGCAACCTGGTACGGTCGCATTTGCTGTTAGCCATTGTGCTTCGGCTGGCTTCGCCTCGTCGCAACCATTATGCTCCTTCAAATAACCACGGACCGCTAAATTCGTGTCGGCAGTCTTGATCGCATTCAGCTTGATCAGAAGACACAGACCGGCACGGATTTTTTCTGGATCGCTAAGCTTGATTACTTCGAGAATATTGGTGTTCTCAGCCATCATGATCTGTTGCTGAGTCGCGCTTTCTCGAGCATTCTGAGCGATGCTCTCTGAGCTTTTTACATTCTCTTGGGCTATCGCCTCTGAACTCTTCGAACTTAGGTGACTCACGTAAATATTTACGATCCCGACCAGTATCGCGCCGATAATAGCAACAAGGAGGGGATTGAAGAACCGTGAAAGAGAAGCCTCCTGCTGCCGGAACGCGAGATCCTGCCTGCCAAGCTTAAGTGTCTCCGCTTGAATGAACTCTTCAAACGACGACGGAGCGGGAATGGGAGTTTCGGGTGGTTGAGCCAAGTGAACAACCTCACCAGACGACTTTCCTAAGAATAGGAATAGCTCTCACAGTAAAACAAATTCGATCGGGCTGCGAAAATTCACAGAGAATGCGCTACAGCGCGAGCGCTTACAGCCAGAACGCCAGATCCCGCGTCTTGCTCTTAAGGTAGCCTCCTTTGGGATCCCACGGTGTTTCTAACCCATGCCACTGATTGAGAGCCTGGTGTTTCTTTGCCGACTGCACCTGTTGAAACCGCCAGCGGTACTGATCGTAGACGGTGATGATGTTTACCGCATAAGCCGCCGCTACTGCCGGATCATTCTCGATGATGACCATGTTGTCGTCGTTAACTTCGCTCGCCTTGGGGCCAAGATTGTGCGAACCAGTAATCACTGCAGGGTGTTTGCCTAGCGGATCGACGATGATGGTCTTGCTGTGGACCCTCACCATGCCGAGTCCGGTTGGCTCTTGCCTCCAATAGTCATTCACCAGTTTTACCCAGGCATCAAGCGCCGTTGCAGCTGCCTTGTCCTTCTTGGCGAGCGCTGCCGAAGTCGCCACGGCTCCCGGCAGCACGATACTCTCCGGACCGCTTTCCTGCTTGTTGTCGTGTACGAACAGAATTGGATTCTTCCCGCCGGGATCTTGGTTTGCGACGCCTCGAATAAATAGCTTGCTGCTCTTCTTCTTGTCATCGAGCAGCGCAAGAATGTCATTAAGCAGCGTGCCCCTGGGGCCCGGATTGAACACTAGAAAAAGCACGCCCTCCTGAGCGCCGTTGATAAGCGCTCGGGCGGCTTTCAAGTCGGGATGATCCGCCCAACCTTTCTTGGGCTTGCTCCCGATCCGCGGATTGGGAGCAAACCATGCGGTAATGCGGCTATTGTCCAGCTTCGTAATCTCGGGCTTCGCGTCTAAATTCACAAGCGTTGTAGGATAATCGTCTCCCGCTTTCACTAATTGCTTCCACTGCTTGAAAAACCGCATCGCGACATCCTCGTCCTTGATCAGGACGCCGTTGTTAGCCTGGGTGCAGACACCGCCGTATGTGAGATTGGTGCTGCCCGTCCACACCATCACAGGCTTGGTCGTATCCTTTGGGTCAGTAAATACGATGAACTTGTGATGCGAGAAATGCTGACCAGTGACCATGCGATCATGCACTTCAAGGTGCGCCGCATGAAGTTTTTCTCGCGCCGCGGCGTTCTCGTCCACCGGCCCACTCTCTGCGGTTTTCTTTTTCACCTTCTTTTTTGCCGTTGTCTTGTTGCCTTTAGGCGCTTTGGGCTTGGCGTGTGTTCCGTCCGACAGGATGACGTGGCCTCGCTGACCATAGGCCAGCAGGGCTGGAAGAACCTCTGGATCATTGAGCTCAAATATCGAGGCGTAAATATGCGCTCCTGCCTTACGCTGGGTGTCGAGCACGTCAAGCAGGAACGTCTTGAGGCGGCCGCCCAGAAAGTCCCGGACCTTATTTGTACTGCCATCAGGCACAGCCACGAGCGATTTGAGGCTCTTTCCCTTGGCTTGCGTGAGCTGGCGAGCCACCCACTGAGTTGAGACAACGCCGCGATTGAAGACCGCCTGGATCGGAGCGGATTTATCAACGGCGAGGCTCACCGGGTCACTCCAGTCACTCGCCTCGCCCTCGGTGAGATGGTCGAAACTGGCGCCACACATCGCGACGACCTGGTATTGCACTGGCGCGTCAGGTTTCACAAGGTAGTCGGACCACATGTATTTCTGGATAGGCCAGACGGTGCTCGGACGCTGCGTGCCAGCTGGAACCTGCTTTTCAGTCTTGGGGCCAACAAACGTATTTACCACCTGGGGTTGCTCTCCCTTGGGTCTACGATAAAGCGCGAATCCGAGACAGCCGTCAATCGTTTGAAATGGATTGGGCTTCCACACGACATAGGTGTGATCGACATTTGAATAGGCCTTGATCACTAACATGGGAGCCTCCCTCTCCGCGGTGTGAGCCGCGCTCTAAGTGGCTGCAATCTCCCATCGCCACGTTTTATTCTTCTCAAGTCCATCAGAGACTTCAAGGCAGACATCCTTCCTCTGCGTTCTCAACAACAACGTCCGGGTCGAGCCGATGAGGTCGTCACACGAATCCCATAGCTTCGCTCGCGCCACGGCACACCGACAAATTGTCTTAGGAATCGTCGGCGATAAGAAGCCCCCTCGGATGAGAAGCGCGATACGCGCTTCATCCTTCGCATCGCCGAATCGCGTCAACGATAGGTGCTAGACCAAGAAATGTCAAGGCTTTCTGGCGCGTATATATGGACCTAAAGTAAGAGTGATTCTACGATAGAGGTATCTAGGTCAATCGCGCCACTCATTGACCTTTGATGTTGAAGTCGAGTTAACGGACTGTCTTTGTGCGAATTTGTGTGCCAGATTTCCGCGGATAGTCAGACTCCGATAGGCCAGTCTGACTTGCGGCCGATCAGCCGGACGTTCTCTCGTCCGCACGTGACAGCTAATCATTGGACTTGGCTGTGCGCCGGTTGTGTGCCAGATTTCAGGTTTAGACGCTCGCAAGGCGGCACTCAGGCGCATCCTGATCATGGATGATAAAGGACGTTATCATTCGCGAAATCTGCTGTGGGAGCCATCCAGCAGGAACTTAGGTATAGTTGGCGGCATATTATGGCCGATACTTCTAAGCAGCCGCAGACCGCCATCGCAGAAGCCCTACACCTACTTCAAACATTTCGCGGCGCGGATTTGACTCAAACCATCTACCAGATTGAAAAATCAGTGAGAGGTATCTCCGCGGAGAAGTATGCGGAGGTGGTCTCGACGAGTGGAGCCAAGGCGGAAGTTCTAGGAGCCGCCGGTTTGGTAAAGCAATTAGCAAGTCAGATCAATGTGGTGATACATGCTCTTGGAATACTGTTGTGCCTTCCGCACATTCTTCGGGCGGGCGAGATCATAGAGTATGTCTCGCTGGGCGCCGGAAACACGGGGCGGGCTTTTGATCTTGAGACGAATCAGCGTGTCGCGGAATTCAAGTTTATCCGCTGGCAGGGCGGCCCCGAGTCCATCCGGCAGAACTCTCTGTTTAAGGATTTCTATGAGATGGCCGAAAATGACACGAAGAAGGAGAAGTACCTCTACCTGCTGGGAACGGAGCATGGTCAGAAATTCTTCAACGGCGGGCGGGCGATAGCGAGCGTCTTGAGCCGCAACGTAAAGCTGCGAAACAGGTTCAAAGACAAATTCGGCGATCAATACCGCACGGTGCGCGACTATTATCTTCCCCGGAAAGGACTCGTGGTGATACAGGATGTCTCGTCCTTTGTGCCTGAGTTGGTGGCAGCGGCTGTTGAGGCTGCTGAGACTGAAGAGGAGTGATCCTGTGCGGATCGATGCCGGAATTCTTGTCATTGGTTCACTGCTGTGGGATAAGGATGAGATTCGGCAACAATGGCGCGACGAGCGCCTCGCTGGCAATCAGTCCGAACTGGTGTCAGCGCCGATTCGTTATGGGCGGCGGTCGGGCAATCGACGCGGACATACCTATACAATGGTGTTCTCCCGCAGCGCTCCGGCAGGTCAGGCAAGAGTAGTACGCTGCTCCCACCCAATTACGTCGGCCGACGATCTCATTACCGAGGCCCTCCGTCTGTGGGAAGCCGAGGAACTCCGCAAGAATACGGGGCGAATCGCCAACGAAGAGTGGGGATGCGTGGCATTGTTGCGCAACCCTGGACGAGAAACTCCTAAAGAGCTTCTGAGAGCATGGGTGCAGCGCGTCGAACGTGAGCGGGGTTATGGGAATGTCCGGCAGACGGCCGATGAAGGCGTGCTTATTAGCCACGACGGTATGCTGCAGATCGACTGGCCGCGTTGTATCGCAGGAGGAGCGCCGGTTGACCTAGATCTGCTGCTGGTCACTTCGAATGATCCGACACTCACCGGGACACCGCTGTCCTATCCAACCGTGGAGACGATAGTGAACGCATGGAACGGCGCGGCTCCGGAACATGCCGAATACTTCTGGAAAAACACCGACCACGGCATTTCGACATTTCAGGATGACGAAATCCGCGCGGGACTCAACCCGAGGCAGCAGGGGGGCGCATGACGCTCGACGAAATTGTGAGTGACTATATTCGCGAATATCGCGACCATGCGCGGAAGGAAATGCGCTTCTTTGAAATCCAGCGCAGTCCTTCCAAAGCAATCCGCAAAGCTGCGCTGTGTGAGCTGCCGAGCGGGAAACGTCACCCTCATCAGCGGCGCATTCCGCGAGCGCTCCTCGAGCAGGTCGAAGCGCGGCTTCAGGGAATCAGCCGCAAGCTCGCAGGAGCAAGTAGTTTCGATGAACTTCACCGGGCCGTGGAGGATGAGGTAGGAAGCCTCAAGGGCATCGGCGCGTTGACTGTGTATGACATCGCGCAGCGGATCGGTGCTCATTTCAGAAAAGTACCTCAGCGCGTGTATCTCCATGCAGGCACGAAGACCGGCGCTCGGACGTTCGGCATCAGCGGTGATTCTTTCGACCCGAAGGTCCTGCCGAAGGCTCTCTCTCGCCTAGCTGCGTCAGAAATCGAGGACTGTCTCTGTATATATAAGGATGAGCTTCGAGGCGGCTCTAGTACCCGTGGCACCTCTGGATGCGGTGTTGCACGACAGCAACGCCAATGTTGGGAGTGATCCTAAAATTCGCAAAATGCTATTGAACCTCAGACGCTTGCGATAGCTCCGAAAGGCAGACGATAGGTCTCCATCAGGTAGGTTTCCGTGACGCTCAGCAATTCCAGTTGCTCGCGGCTTGCTTGAGCTTTTGACAGCCCCGGTTGCACAATGAAGATGCGCAGAAACACCGGGCACAGGCGACTCATCTCACGGATCGTGAGCAGCAACTCGCCGTCACCCTTTTCGTAACGAGTTGCTCCCTCGGCGTCGTCGCGCCGGGCCTCACGCCGAAGAATGTGCGTGAAAAGGTCTGTGCGTTTGTCGTGTGAAGACATCCACGCGATGCTCTTCTGCGCCTGACCGCATACTTCGTACAGATCCTCAATCCTGTGTCCCGCCGCGGCAGCCTGAGAGTATTTGCAATGGTAGAACTCCACGTCGATACGTGTGGGTGCTGCCGCATTGCCGACGAGCTTGATGGTGATGACATCCGCGGCCTCGCCCTTGCCATCGTCATCGACGATCATGTCGTAATCGCCGTTCTTCAGCGTCTGGATGACTCGTGCCTGAATGGAATCCGCTGCTTTTTCGTTCCCCTGGGATTCTTTGCATATGTCGATGCCCGCCCAGTCCCACGCTCGAATCTTGGCGGCATCGTAAGGTGGGCTCGCGGTCTTCAGCGGAATGAAGTCGTTGCCCTCCAGCGCTGACCCGTCGTGAAACCAGAACATGGGAGGGTCGTCATAGAAAAACTCTGCCGCGTCTTCGGCTTCTGCGCGCTCCCCTCGCCGCACTGTGACAGCGCCGCCCGCGCGGATGACGAACCGATAGTTCGGGCCTTCGTCGTCCTCAAATAACTCCAGTTCCAGCTCGGCCTCCCTGTCCTCGGCGACGATTTTGAATCGCAGGGGGCCGTTAATGCTGGGGGCGACTAACTCCAGGTCAAGCTCGCTCACGGGATAATCGCGTCCCGCCATGCTCACCGACCAGAGCATTTCGGCGGTCGTATACATTTCTTCCGGCCAATCCACGGTGATAGGCATGAGCGCCGGACGCTGCGTGACTGCCTTGGCTTCAAGGGTTCCTTTAAGCACTTCATCCGGATCGATGTTCTCGTCGAGGAGTTTCGTGCCGATGGCCCGGCACCAGGCGGCGAGCTGATCGACGCGATCCCGTCGATGCGACCAAATCCTTCCTTTCCGGGAAGCCCCGACCGTAGCCCGGTTGCCGTCTTCAAACCCGCCTCCGGACAGGACGGATTTTCGGGCGTGCCGGCGTTGAACATCAGGCAATTCTGCTGCGACATCCGCGCCCATGCGTCCGGTGTAGCGGACGTTCCTGCCGAGCTGCTCGGTCAGGCCGACGTTTTGCAGACGCAACCGGTTGACTCCGGCAAACGTCCTGAATACCTGCTGTCCGCGGATGAGCGTGGCGGTTTCACCCGCAATTGCTTTCGCCAACCCCTTGTATTCGCCGGAATTGGTCGAACTGTTGATGAAGAGGAGATTCTGCTCGGGCGACCAGATCACGACGTATAGCTCCCACTGCCAACTAAACAGGTCCTCGACGTTCGTCCAGGCAAGCGGCACTCGCCGCACCGTAACAATGACAAGCGTGTGTTCCGCGTGATTGATCGTCTCGAATATCCGTTCGCATGCATTCGGGGCTGGAAGACCTTCCCGGAAATTGTGCGGCGTCCAGTCCTCGCACGTCGTCTTGTATACGACGGCGCTCGTTGCAGGACGCACTGTCTTCAGGGGAATGTCCTTGGTGAAAGCTGTGAACCCGCGCAGGAATTCCTGCAGCGATACCTGCTCGCCGATCATGCTTTCACTGAGCTGCGGCAATAGCAGATTCCAGTCGGGGTCGCGCGTGTAGAGCTTTCGCAATTCATCCTGGACGTGCACGTCGGCCGTATTGGCGATGAACGTGGCATTCCCAAGATCGGGACGCTTTCGGGTGAAGCGGCCGGCAAGCTGGAGCGTGACGGCAAGCGTCTTGCGAATGTCGTGGAAGGCCGCGATTTTCAGCTCGGGAAGGTCAAAACCTTCTCCCAGCATGTCCACACAAACGACAATCCGCGATTCTCCGCGGATGATCTGTTGGCGAATGGCTTCCCGGCGCTTCACGGATTTGATGCCGGTGTGGAGCTGAACGGGATTGAACTCAGCGTACTGACTGTAAATGCCGTAGACGGCCTTCGCGCGGCTCACATCCTCAACGCGGGCCATGAGGATGTGGCCCTTGTCGTAGTCAGCGCGCAGCCGCTCTACAGCTTTTTGCGCAATCGCCCGGTCCACGCGCTTGGTATTGAACTCGACCACACGCTCAAATGTTATTGGTGCGAAGTAGCCTTCTTCCTGTGCGAGTTTGAGCGGGTATTTGAAAATGATGTCGCCATCCAGAGGGCGGCCGTCCTCACGAAATGGCGTCGCGGTGAATTGCAAGATTCTTTTTTCACGGAAGCGCTCCTTGAAGGCGCTCCATGTCGGCGCCTCGGCGTGATGGGCCTCATCAATGAACAGGTACGGACAATGCGTCGCCATCCGCTCCTGCACCACCTGCTCACACTGGCCTGCAATCTGGCTGGTGGTCACGATGACCTGCGCACGCGTGAAGATGCGGTCCACCTCGCCCGGGTTCGAAGGGATGTGCTGGAGCATGCACACGATGGGAGTCTTCGCACCCTCTTTCAGCACCGCGCACCCTGGGATTTTCAACACTCCGAGTGTGAGAAATTTTTCTGCAAGCTGGGTGCGCAGCGCGTCGGTCGGAACGACAACGAGCAGTTTCGGGCATGGCATGGAGACGAGGATCGACAGCATGGTCTCCGTTTTGCCGGTGCCGGTCGGCATCACAATCGTCGCCGCTGACGACGAAACAATCCAATGCATGTGCACCGCATGCACGGCGCCTATCTGCGGACGCCTGAGGCCGATGACGCTTTGTGCCGGATCTTCTTCGACAAAAGAGAACGCACCGCTCCAGGAGTCGCGGATTTCGTTGATCCGCTGGGCGTAGTCCAGCTCGGCTCCCTCGGGTGGAAGCAGCGGATGTCTTCGCCATTCGCCTTCGGATAAGTCGTTGTCGAGAAGATTGGGGTCCGGACTGGCGATCAGGACACGCTGGTATCCGTCGCGAATATGCTTTGCATTAGGAAGAATGAGAACTTCGTCGGGTTCGCCCGGCCGGAAAAGAAATCCGGTGGTGCGCCCATTGGTGTAGGGAACGAGATTGCCTTCACGCCGGTGCTTCAGCTCTACGATCTGCTGGATGGGATTTTTAGCTTCCTCCGCGTCAATCCCATATAAGTGCGGAAAGGTTAGTTGCATAGTTTCGCGTTGAGCGGACAGATACCTCCGGTAAACTCTATATACCTTGACGCAACTCTACCTCTGCGGGTGCCATACTGTCATCAAAGTGTGACATTCGCCGGTGTGGAAGGAATACAACGCGGCCTCTGCCGCCTCTACGACCGGCGCAAGAGGGAGCCGGAGGAAAGCCCGACATTTCGCGTGAAGTTCCCAAGAATCCTAGGTGGCTAGTCTTCCTCGTCGATGTCCTCAGGAATAAAAGTGAATACCGCCCCTGCCGCATTTAACTCTTTGACTAGGGCGTCCGCCTCCGTCTTCGCTTTCTCACGTTCTCCCGAAGGCAAGGTTGTATCGCCGGCTTTCTGGCGAAGGAGCTCTGCCTTGAGAGACTTATGAACCGGGTACTCCTTGTTGTGGAGCGCCGCATATAAGGGTTCCGCCTCGCGCCACTTGCCTTGTCTGAGCGCAAGTTTGCATCGCAATCCTGTCTGCACATCCCTAGCTGCTTTGCCTTTGAACCTTTGCTCCACTTCGCTCAACTCGTGAAGGGCGTCCTCGTAACGCTTGAGCTCGATAAGAATGTCGATGCGATTGGTCAGTATTTCATGAAGCGGGGGATTGCGCTGAGCAGCCTTGTCAGCCTCAGTTAGGGCTCTCTCGAACTGTTTCTTGGCCGCATAAAGGGTAGCGAGCCTATGGTAGTAATTCTCCTTGCGTGGCTCCACTTCCTCGAGATCGTGCAGAAACTCCTCGGCCTTATCGTATTTTCCTCCGCGAATCGCTATTGCGGCTGCCAGATCGATGATGAATGGATTTCTTGGGTATCTATCCAGCGCGATCTTGATGTCGGATTGCGCTTCGTCGACGAGGCCAAGCTGATACTTGCAATGAGCCCGATCGCGATACACCGCGACTCCGCGATCGCCGGCCCTTTCTGCTTGCGTGAAATGCTGCATCGCTGCCTTGAGATCGCCGCGTTTCCAGCTTAGGAACCCTGAAAGATAGTGCTGTGCGCGATGGCCCCGCTCCTTGAGACGCGCTACCACTGCCTCAGCCTGTGACCACTCCGCCGCACCTTCGTGCGCCAATCTAATGTAGGCCTTTGCCAGGATGACCCAGCCTCTATCGGGCCGCGGATCGACATCTACCGCGCGCTGCGCGAAATCACGCGCCGTTTTCCAATCTTTGTCGTGGTAGGCGGCATTAGCGATCTTCAATAACATTGATGGAACAACGATGTCAGCGAACTCATCGAGTTCCTTTCCTTGCGCCCGGCCAGCTGTGTACAAGGTCGCGTCGATGGCATCGAGCGATGGGATGAAGGTCGAATCCTTCCAATAGTGTTCTTTTAGACGCTTGGCAAAAGTCGTGTATTCCGCCGGCGAGATGATGCCAAACTCGCGGTATACCGCATCGCGCATGGGGGCGGCTAGAGAAAGAGTTTCTGTATACCTAACTATCACGCTGTGGTCGATGAGGCGGCTGACTTTTGGAGCAAGGTCGGACGCGGGGGCGTTCACGATTGTGGCTAACACGTCTAGGGATAGCCCAGGCTCCATTCCAAGCACTCGAAGAATCAACTGATCAGTGCTATCAAGCTGCAGTTTTTTGAGCACTCGGTCGAAAGTGCGGACCTTCAAATCGACTAAAGAGCTCTTATCCGCCATAAGTGCATCAATGCCATATCGCTGCGCGTACGCTGCGGCAAGTTGCACCGCGGGGGGATATCCATCCAGGTAGGGAGTGAGTTCGTTGGCTGTCTTCTCATCGGGAGCCTTACCCGTGGAGGTCCTAACTGTTTGAACGAGCAGCCGCCTTGTCGCGTCGAGGCTTAGCGGAGGCACCGCAAAGGAGACGATCCGGCTAGCCGTCGTTGTCTGGGCAATCGGTGGTCGTCGCCTTTGCGCGACAATCACGTAGGGCTCCGACGAAGATGAAACAACCTCCCTGAAGACAGCCGTGATGCGATCAGTAAACATCCCAGATTCCTCGACGAGAGCACCTTGGTCGACAATCACCGTTGCGGCGTTGTCCTTTGCTATCGCGTTAATCTCGCGGGCGATCATCTTTGCCTGCTCGCCGGGTGAAGCGGCGCCGAACTTTTTCAACGCAGCTCTGTATTCGGCGCGAGTTGTATACGCGTTGGCATCTTCCAAAAGCTGCAAATATAGCTTGTCCAAATCATCCGTTTCCTCCAACAGAAGGGTCGGGCCAAAAGTGAGAGAAAGATTGTCTTTCAAAGCACGGCGAGCAACTGAGCGTCTACCCACGCCTTCAAGTCCGCTAAAGACCAAGACCTGCGGGGCTGGCAACCCGCCGGGTGGTGGCATTTGTCCCGCAACTTCCTTGAGCAGCTCTTCGCGGCCGACGAAGAGGGTCTGCTGGTCCGCACCCTCTTGTTGCATGAGCTTGGATAAAATTAGCCTCGCCGACTGAGACGGTCGTGTCTGTGGGCAGAACAAGCCCTTTTGCATCCATGCCGGCAAATCCGCGGGTTTTATGGTGCGGTCAATGACCACAACCAGGACGGATTTGAGTTTTCCCGCGATCTGCCGAATTTCAGCTTCATCAATCTCGAACTTTACCCATGTACTTGAAATCGATCGGGCACTCGCGAACAAGACATAGACGGAGGAATCATCTAGCCCTTTGCGGATCGAGTCGCGGAAATCAACGCCTGGCTCGAAATCCTGCCGGTCATAAACAACACGTGAGCGGGTAAGACGACGTGCCACGATATCAACGTAGGGCTTATCCTCGGTCGAATGCGACAGGAAAGCGCGCGCCATTTAGCAGTACCCCCGGACCTAGTGTAAGGCAGCCGTGCGTGATTCTCCCACGCGAGCGATTCGTTGGGGCTAGCATCCTGATAAACGGGATTATCACGCACTGACGATGTGACGATGGTGCCAACAAGCGGCTTGGATAACGGGTTGGATTCGGTGAGAGTGATGCGCCGAAGCAACTCGTGGTCATTGCGGAAGGCTTAGCGTATATTTCTCTTTTTCTGTAGTGTCCCCAATGCGCCTTTACGTTGCCGTCACCGATAAAGATTGGTTTGCTCTCCACGCCTCGAAGCAGGAGGTCGAGGAAGTGAACTTCTGGGGGCCATCGCCCGACGCCGCGTTCAAGGCGCTACAACCAGGCGAACTACTGCTTTTCAAGCTGCACTCACCCGATAACTTCATCGCCGGGGGTGGCTTCTTCACGCGGTTCCTTCAGCTTCCGGTGAATCTGGTATGGGACACGTTCGGGGAAGCGAACGGCGTGAGATCACAATCCGAAATGCGGGAGCGAATCGCACACTACCGCCGCAGCCCTATCGTAGGCAACGACAACCCAACAATCGGTTGCATCCTGCTGGCCGAACCGTTCTTTTGGAATCGAACAGATTGGATCCCTTGTCCGACGGACTTCAAGCTAAACACCGTTACTGGCAAAGGGTACGATTCCGACACTGGAACAGGCAAGTTGCTTTGGAACGCAGTGTCGGAACGACTAACACAAAGTCGTGCGGCGCTTCTGGAGCCGGGGACGGCTACGGTTGCAGCGATTGAAACCCACGGATTCGGCAAACCGCAAATCGTCCTTCCCCGGCTCGGGCAGGGCTTGTTTCGTATTCTGGTCACGGACGCATATTCACGAAGGTGTGCGATGACCGGAGAGCGCACATTGCCAGTCCTGGAGGCGGCGCACATAAAGCCGTACTCGCTGGTGAAGCGCCATGAACTCTCTAACGGTGTGCTGATGAGAAGCGACCTTCACACGCTTTTCGACGAAGGCTACCTGACCGTGGACCCGAAAGATCGCTGTGTGGTTGTTAGTAAAAGGATCAGAGAGGAATTCGAGAACGGGAAGGATTATTACAAACTCCAAGGTCAGGTGCTTCGAGAGCCAAACGATGCATGGGCGAAACCTTCACCGGAGAATCTGGAGTACCACGCTCACAATGTGTTTCGGTGACCCGTTTTTTGTCAGACAATGAAAGGTGCAGCCATTGTTACGACGACCCTAAGAATTCGGTCCAACTGTGCGGCTGCGGTTCCTCGTAGTATGACTCCTAGCTCCATTCGCGATCGCAGGCTGGAAACTGTCATATTGGCGCTACCCATATACCCTCGGTGTCCTCTATCGGCGCTGATGGCTTTGAAATGAAACGTTTGAGTTTCGGTCCCTGTCCCCTCAAACCAAGACAGGATTGCGCAGCCAGGATCACTAGCGATTTTGCCCAGTTGCGATTTCACTTCCGCCGGAAGTTCTCGAGAAAATCTGCCTAGCAGCGAGACTTGTACTCCAGCCGCGAGCTTCTTGCGCGCAAGGGCGACCATTTCCGCAGTTGTGCCAGCATCCCAGAAGGGAGAGGCGACAATCAGTGACTGCTTTGCTGAGGCAATTACGTCCAGTAAACTGCTGCGAAGGTCGGTGGAGGCTTCATGGATTACGTGTTCCGCTGCAGGAGACAGGCTGGGCGGAAGCGATACACAGAGTTGTACGTCTGTCGTGCTTTCAGTTTTGTTATCCCGCAAGATTTCGACTGTTGCTTGCACACCACTGCGCAACTCTTCTGTCGCCGCAAATCGATCCCTGTTCAAGACATAGCGCGAACCGTCCCGCTCGAGCACGCCCAGATCGCACAAGGCATTGAAGGCAACCAACGCCTCATCATCTGAGATAGGGCGTCCGCCTGTAGTGCGGATGTTCCTCGCTAGTTTAGAAACATCGCCTGCCGCGCCCGCGTCTGAATTCCTGAGTGCATCTTCTACTGGGGGAAGTAGCCACGGATGCGACTTGACGGTAACGACGTAGACTTTCATCTCTGACGGCCCTGCATATCCCAATAGCCGACGATCCGCACGTCCGAAGAAATATCTGCCCACGGCGCATGACCGCCGAGCAGGAATGCTCGAGATAGGCCGTGATTGAATACGCGGCAAGATATTTCGGGGGAATGCAGGCAGCCGTGGCAGGCTCCCGTGTGGTCCGAACAATCGGGATCGTAGAGGCATTCCACCGAGTCGTCCGCAATGTTTCGCAGGAAGGCTGCCAAGTGATCCCGAACGAGGGTTGCGACACCGCCCAGCTTAAAGCTGCTCGAACTGTCGTAGACGACACAGCCCAACAGCGGAAGAAAAATATACTCCGCAACCGATGTTCGGTCGATTCCGGCATATCGAGTCATCGCCCGCATAGCCGCGTGGGACAAGCTGTGAATCAGTCCAAAAACCATCCGGCGTATGCGCAGTTGCCAGATGGAGTCGTAATATCGATCTCTATCAATCGGTTCCAGTGCCGCGAGAATCCGCGCGATAGGTGGCAAATGGGCGTCCGGAAGCGTAATGTCGTTCAACGCCAGCCAATCGATGACCCGATCTGGCAGAAGGGACATAAAAATGCCTTCATGTTCTCCTTCACGCGCCAGAATGGGTATCGTCCCAACTAAGTCCATTTTGCCCAATCTTTGTGCGGCTGCTTTCTGCACAGACGGAAATGCCCTGATCTCGACGGGCAGGTTTTGGGCGCCCAGCTCATCGTAAATCGGCTCAAAATCCCGGCGCGTATAGCCGTATGTTGCAGTGATAATCGGAAGATCATCTACATAGAGAAGCTCACTGAGACCGAGCGAAGCCTTCAATCTGCCGACTTCTTGCGTGAGTAGCTCGGCGGTTTCACCCTCTCGACGGGCTTTCGCTTCCGCTGATTCGATGCTGACCGTCCCTCTGAACGCCAGGCTTTCTTTGATTGCCTTTTCAAGATCTTGCGAGATTGCGCTCAGTAATCCAGCCTCGGCCAACTCGGCCCCCTGCCCCTTCCCTTGGGCAATTTCGAGAATCATTGCGAGCAGACGCGCTTGCTCAGCGGTATCTCCTGTAGATTCCGCTGCCTTCATGCGCTCCGAAAGTGCCTTCAGCCGGTCAGAAGCTGATCCAGCGCTATCGGGTCTTCGGGATTGAGGGAGTAGTCGACGAAGCGTGGAAGAAATCTCATCGTCCACGCTGGTGAGTTGCGGCCTGTCCAACCGCAAAATAGAAATCGTCTGCGGGTAGTAAGTATCACTGGCGCTATAACGCGCTAGCCGCATCGCCAGAGCCGATGCGACCGTACCTCCTATTTGGTTTGCGGGTGCTCCTTCCCGGACGAAGCGCTTCAGGCAGCGATGGCAGGAGGCGGTAAAACGGTCCAAGGCTACGGTGTTGCACTTCCTGCATATGACTTTCATGTCCTTTACACGGTCCGACCTGCCAGGAATGTAGAGGTGTGCGCCACTTTCGCATTGGGAGCAGCGAATAGGATGCTTTGTGACCTCTGGGAGACCACCGGATTCGCTGCTCTTTTTTGTGGCAGGCAGCCATTCTTGAATCGGAACGAGTTCGCCACAGCCGTGCACAAATACAAAAGGAATTTGATGTATGCGAGAGCCGTTGCAATTCGGACAATGAAGCGGCGCATCTCTCTGATGTTTCTTTTCGAAAATGAGCTGTCCGCATCCTTGACATATGAGTGCTGCTTGCAAAACGCTAGCGTCGATCGATGCCGGACTGCCTACAGTGAACCTGTCGTATTCACGCACCGGGTCCGGTGGGAAAGTAGAGTCCACTCGTCCTCCGCGAAGTATCCAGCGGTCGAAGGATTCTCTTATCTCTTTCAGGAGCGTCGTCTTTCGTTCCTCCTCCCAGACTGTCGAGAACTTAACATTGCCAAGCTGGATGATGGCTAGGCCGTCCTCCCAATCGACCGTCCTGTAAGGCAGGTAGTTAAACAGGAGCTGGGAGACACCACGTTGCATTGGACGCACGTGTTCCGAAGCGCCTTCGGCTTCGTCGTCGTTGTGGGTGGGAGCGTAATTGCGGCTACTGGACATCGATCAACCTTCGGAGCGCCTTGGCTTCCTCTGAATTTCCGATACGTATATCTGCCGGCTCATCTACGTCACGAAGACTATTCATGGCGTCAAGGAATGTATTGAGGGCTCTTGGGCGCCCGCGTTGCTTCGGTGTGTTGACTATGGAGCTGAATTTGTTCTTCACCTCCCGAGTAAGCCTTTCCTGGTACCTTTGCGGCGAGGGTGCGTGCTCACAGCCGTAGGCCGAAACCATCCATTTCACGACTTCATCCTGAGCCAATGCTCCGGCTCTTGAATCGCCGTGGGCGTCATGTATCGCCTCAACCGTAGCAAGAGGGCGTCCTAGGGAAGACGAAGCGACACCCATAAGGTATCCGCAGAGCATACCCGGCAGCGTCCGCCGCATGGCCGGTTCCGGCCATCGCGTCACAGCCGCCGGGTCTACCAGGCGATCGAGATACTGATGGAATTTGGCAAACCGATCGAAGATGCTCCGGTCACGCTCGCTCTGTGGGGTGGGCACAAATATCGAGATGCCAGGAAATCGACGCCCTACACGGGCAGAGGCCTGAATATACTCGGCTACGAGGCGCGTGAATCCCGCAAAGACGATGACATTAAAGCGGTCAACGTCGACGCCATGCCCGATGATGTTCGTAGTCACAATGCCGCGCGTCCGCGTGCCGGGATCAGCTTCACTGGTCTCCGTCTTCAGCTCGTCCATAGTGGAAATCATGTGGGAGACATCGACGCCGCCGTTAAACATTTCTATGAGGAGTTCGCCGTGTTGTGGTGAGCTGTCCTGTAATTCGCGGCGAACCCTCGATTCAATGGCTTCTGCGACTTGATCGGAACCCTTTCGGGTCAAGACGTAGGTCAGAGCCAGCTCATACAAAAACAGCAGATCTTTGCGCTCAGGCTCGCTTAAATTACCCACCCCATAGATAGAGGCGGCCTTGGCCGGGTCGCGCGCGATTACGTCGCGGACTTTCTGGACCTGTTGATAGAAGATCGAAAGTGCCTTTGTCACTGCCGGCGTATGTTTTCTGCCAACACCCAAAATCCCCACAAAAATGCGCCCAATTTTCTCGGGACTGGGACAATAGTAGAACGAGTTGTCGGCATCGGGTCCATGTGCAGGAAACTGCCGCGCTCCGCGAAGATATAACTCCCAGGCTTGCCTAGCAAAATCCTGGATCGTGGCAGTGGCACCGATGATTTTCCAGGGCTTTGAGCCCAAGCTCTTGAAGAGCTCGATAGTGCCTGTCTCATAGTGCGCGTCGAACGTACCTAATTCCTCGTTTAAGAGGTGAAGTTCATCCTGAACCAGAATCGCGGGAGCTGGGTCGTGAAAAGGACCGTAACGGACCGCAGCCCCCGAGCCGACACAGGTCTGGGGACGTTCGCCACGGGCGACAGCCGCCGCCGCATCGCATAGTTCATTCGACTTTCCGAAACTCGCGCCATGTTTTCCGCAGATGATGTCGATGCGACCGAACAAGTTAGAGAAGCGATGATTCTGTCCGAGCAGGGCAAGCTTATCGACGGTGGAAACTATCACCGTTGGCAAGTAGCGATAGATGTCCTGGTCTGTCACATAGACTGGTAGACGCTCTTTTCCTCCAGGGCACTGCGAATCCTCGCAATGATGCTCGATAAGCCGTAACGAGGACTCATATTTGATCGCTGTGGGCGACCCGCAAAAAGGACACTTAAAGATGCGCTTATATTTTGGGTCCACGCCTTGCCGTACAAGCCTTTTGTGAAGTTCGTCGTCTATCTTGTTCGGAGTAACTGTGCCGCCTACAAGGTAGCCAATGCTGAAGCGCGCTCCCTTCAGTCCGCTTTCTTTCCTTATGAGCTCAGCAGCGGCCAGAGCGACCGCCAAACGTTGAAGCTGCTGGAAAGTCAAAAGCCGTAACGGAAATCTAACGAACGCGGTATTTCCGAACTGCTTACCTCGAAGCCTGTCAAAAAATGCCTGCCATAAAATGATTCCCATGAAGGCTTCGGTCTTGCCGCCACCGGCCGCAAACCACAAGAGATCTACGAACCCGTCATCCTGGGTGGCGAGCTCGGGGTACTCACGGGCTGCAAGTTCCGGCAGGAGGGATATGATGAAGGCGATTTGAAAGAGTCGCCATTTTTCGTGACTGGTATTGCCCCGCTGCATAGCCTTGTTCATCAGCAGGAACGCTTGCCACACTGCTGGGAACTTAGGGTTCTTCAAAAGCTCGAGGCCGCGCTTGAACCGCTGGACTTCGAGCTCAAACTCACGACGTGATCGCGTTGCATCTTCGAGCTCAATCCCCGAAAGCGTTGTCAGCTTCGTCGCCCATTGGGTCGAGTCGTAGGTCTCCATGTGCCGGGCAAGAGCCTCGAGCACAGGAATCGGATTTGAGCCCAATGCAGCAAAAGTCGGAACAGCATCTGGGAATTCTCGAGCCTCCAGGCGTGCCGTTTCGGTCAGAGGTACGCTTTCGGCGGTCAGTTGCAACAGCGCGCCGTTCTGTTCTTCGCAAACGTGGGAATTGATGCCGACTCCTGGCATTTGACGGTCATATCGGAAGCTGGCGGGCAGTTCCTGAAAAATGGTTGGGCGGTGAACTTCCTTGGGCACGGCGACGGAAAGTCGGACTGCGTAGAGGTTGGCATCCAGAAAGTCGCTTTGCGCTTTCGCAGGCGCGGGGGAATCATTGATGACGCGAATTGCCACACGGATCGACTGAGGCTCGGTAGGCACGCTAATCAGCCGAACATCCACGAACGCTTTCCAAAATGAGGCGAAAGCTCGAGTTCGGGCACGACTGAGAGCGGCAGTGAATGCGGGCTCTGAATCGCATTCAGGTTCAGTGAGGTAGATCACTTGCCTCGCAGAATAAATGTCGGGCGGGACACTGCTGGTGGGCAAAACGAGCGCCGGCGAGATGTCCACCTTCTGGCGTTTGTCGCTCAGAAGGCGGCCTACCGAGATTTCCACTGAGAATTCGGGAATTTGAAGCCGCCGCCAAACGGCGATGACAGGCTGAGTCTTCTGTACCTGAGCACCCCCGCCGTGCTCCCTTCGCCATGAGCCCAATCTCTTCTGCTCGTCGAATGTGGGCGTGCAGCGGACATAGACGTTTAGCGAAAGCGATGCCGAGAGTACGTCGACGCGGTTAAGGGCTTCCCGATCTGCAAGCCATTCGAGGCCAATGGAAGTCAGTTCAAACGCTGAGTCTCGCGGCAGATCGTCGGGTTCCGAATTAGCGTCCAGATCACCAGGAGGAGGATGCGCAACCGAGCGTGGTGTGAGAAAGCCCGCGAGGATATGTTCTTGCGGTCTTACATTGACAATGCGTGCGCTCTCATCGTCGATGCCTTTCGCTCGGCAACCGATCTGTTCTGCTAAGGCTCTGGCAAAAACGTTGTATGTTTGATCGTCAATCATGCGTCTCACCGCCCAAAGGAATTACGTCATCGATAGTGGCAACGCGGGCGGCTTCGAGTAACGTCTTCGCTTCGACGCCCCATTCCTTTTCCATCCTCGCGACGCTGGCAGGATCAAGTCGGCCAAGATAGTTGCCGCGGATTGCTCGAACAAGCTCCCGACCAATTTTACGATGATTGATCCGTAGTCTATTTATGGAGATAAACCAATCAGAAAGTATATCTGTGGGCATCAAGATTCCGACTGCCTTGGCGAACGCAAGAAATGCATCCTCGCCCTCCGGAACTCCGCATTCGTCCGACATAGCCGACGGCAGCCATGTTCGAATGGTGCTCGCGTCCACAGCGACGCCCTCGTTCTCCATGCGCTGCTTTATCTCAGGAACGGATACCTTAACGCCTAAGCGGATGGCGCGCAGAGTCAACACCCATGTCGATCTGGTCTGTTTATCGTTTCGCAAGCGCCCTTCGTCCATTGCCTGAAGCAGTCTTTCAGAAAATCCAGCACGCTCGTCATCGTTGAGAAGTACCACCTGATCGCCGATGTGCAAATCCTTTGCCGCCACGCTCTGCAATTGCAAGCGCTTCCTTCCGACGACCTCATAGCGGGCATTCGCCGTGCTTTGCTGTGTTGAACCGTCTGCAAAACATAAACAGACGTAGGTTGGCTTGCCGGCATAGAGAGACGCTGCCGTCGCCGCGCTGCCTGACCGCATTGGATCTCCAGACAGCGTCGGAAGCGAGATGGGCGTGGCGGATGGAGAAGCAATAGCCTCGAGCATTGTGGAGAGGTTGCGAAAATCAGCTGTGACCGCGTCCGGCAAGTCAGGTACGCCACAAAAGCGCTTCTCAATGTCCCAGATGGCGACACGTGCCTCGATAGGATCGACAATCAGTACTCCGCCGCGTGCTCCGCTCGCGAAAAACATATCGATTGTGCTGGTGCCGAAATATCCGCAGGCGACACAAGTCTCATATACCGCAGTGGGCCAGGGACCAAAGACATTCAAGACATCGACACCCAGCGATGACAGGTCTCCGACAGTAACGCCCAAGTCGCGAGCCAATATCGATTTGAGCTCCTCTGCTGCACTATCGGAGCGCACGAGAACCAGCAGGCTGCCACCCTTCGCATCATGAAGTACAGACTGAATTAGAGAATTTCGGCGCTCGTCCCGCATGGAAACGTTTTCAGATTCTTGCAATATCAGTCGCTTGGTCTCTTCTAAGAGTTCAAGTTCGCATCCGGGAGATCGATCCAGCATGTCGGAATACAGCCTTGCAAAAGCCAAAGCTTCGCGCGGAGTGCCCACGGACATTGACTGTCTCGTTGCCCACCAGGTTCGCTTAGCCTGAGACACGAGGCGAGATATGATGTCAGATTTGTCGGCAAGGCCGTCTGTGGCAAAGCAAAACTGGCGCTCAGACTGCGCGCGGTCTCGATTTACCTCTTTCACCTTCACACTAGAGCTGCGGTTGAGGCCGGTTAGGATGACCGGGTGCTTAGACGGAGATTCCAGAGCGCCCACGAATATGAGGTCGGCGGGGCTCGAGGCCAGTATCAATGTCGGAACCGTACCTGGCAACTCGCGCAGGAAGAATTCGATCGAGCTGGCTAGCTGCTTACCTCTGATGTTTTGGACATTAATAAGGACCAGATCGAGACTGCCGAAGGCTCGGATGAGCTGGCGAGTAACTTCGACTCTCGCAGGTACGAGAAGCTGAGGTCGAGGTTCTCCGCGTGGGGCAAATCGGCCGATGATCTGACGGTTGCCCTGCCGGATGTCCCCACTTTCGTTAACACGATCGATTGAAATAAAGGAGGAGGCCGGCAAAACCAGATGCTGAAGTTTGTGGCGCCGCCGATCAACTGCTTGTTCCCAATCGGGATACAGCTCGCCTTTCGAAGTCGGACTAACGGAAAACCGCTTGGCGCGAGCTGTCTGACGCACTAATTGAGCTTTTTGGACGTTGTAAAGTGGACGGCAGAGAAGCTCGAGGTCGGACGCAAAAAATGGAAAGATTCCGATCCGGGGGCTGAGTGGAAGTGACTTGACCTGACCAGGCCATCGCAAATGTAGATGGGCGGCAAAAAGCGGGATAAACGGCAGCCGCTTCCAAAGGGATAGCACCGGTATGCGCGCATGCGTGGCGACCGCGTTTTCGGCAAGCTCGAGTAGTGGAAACAGCGCCTCATCAATCGGGTCTTGCGCAAGTGTGTCGATTGTTTGGGCGGAGCTTAGCATCAAGGAATGCCTTCACCTGTCGTGTTGGCTCCGTGGTTCCCCGTGACAGTAGGAAGGTTCATGGCCGTCTCGTAAACGCGTCGGCGACCGCGATTGCTTCCGCGATCTTGCCCGCCACGAGATAACTGATTGCGCGCGCATATTCTTCAGGAGCGCGCTTCGTGCGCAGCGGAGTCGGCAGCCGAAGAGAATTGAGATCGTGGGGTTCAAGTTTCGCAAGGCCGTCAGGATAGCGTCTTGCAATCGCATGAAACTGTCGGCGCGGAGAAGTCGATAGGAGAGACAGAGCCCATGATGCCCGCTCTTCGAGACTCATTTTCGTTTTAGGGGTGAGGGTATAAAGAGTGTTGGTGGCAACCAATTGACGTTTCGACCGAAAACAAATCCACGGTCCGAGCTTCGTCATTCCGCTCACAAATCCTACGGTGCCGTATCCAACGTCGGGGACGCGATACCAGGGATCGCGATTACGCAGCTTGTATGCATTCAGGTCGCAGTTTTCACGGCCATGCTGAAGATATTCTCGCACTGCTTTACGGCGCAGCAACTTTGGTCCAGGATTGAAAAGCCAAACCCGTTCATCGGCGGCGAGCAGCCGTTCCCACTCCTTTGTGGTCATGTACGCAGACACCAAATGCCGTGCTTTCGACAAAACAGGAGAGACGGATTCTATTGGCAAACCTAGACGGACCCGGTCAGACTCGCGGAGCAGGAAATATTTGGCGTCCCCCGTGACGCACCCGATCCTGACCGCGTAAAGATCCGAAAATGGAGTGAGGGACAGATCTCCAGTCCTCGCTGATGCGCGATTATTGGTCGGCTTACCATCGCCCTGGAGAAGGGCGGTGATGAGCGCGTGCCCATCGCTGTGATTGATGCGCACGGACCGGGCCGGGTCCTTGCGATAGCCTTTGGCAACAAGAACGACACAGCCCTCCCGCACTTCAGGGAACAAAGGCTCGCGGGAACGATGCACCTCGATGGATTGAAACTGCTGATGGATTGCGCATCGGACATCGGCTGCGTACATGGCGTAGTCCCACGCAGCGGGCAACACGAATGCCAAACTGCCGTGATTGGCGAGGACCCGCAAAGAAGCTGACAGGAACGCGCACCAGTAGTTCGAACGAAGCGCGAACGATCCGTCATCGCCAGCTCCAAAGGCCGTCACTGATTGCTGCAACGTGGGATGAAGCTTTCGAATGGCCACATACGGCGGGTTGGCAACGATTCGGTTAAATCTCTGTGTCGTCGATGCACACCACTTAAAGAAATCTATGCCCCGCACGGTTATTGCAGACCCGTCTTCTGCTCCGGCGTTAGGATCGATGTCGATGCCTACGATGCGCTCTTTGTGAACACCCTTGTTCCGAAGGCATGCGATAAATGCGCCTGGACCCATACAGGGATCAAGCCAATGGTCATGAGGGTTCGCATCGATAGCCTGCACCATCGCATCCGCAAGTTGCGGCGGTGTATATACCCGGCACTCCGGAGGTGGCAACGTCATCTTCCTCGCCAGATTAGGTGCAGACAAAAGACCATGCACGTACGAGTAGCTCTCCTCGAGATCTCATGCAACGGGTCTGAGCTAAAAACTTTCGATTGAACGGACTAACACCTCGTACTTTATCAAACTAATATCGACTTCATGAGCAAAGCTCGAACAAGGTTGCCGTTCGAGTACCCTGTCGAGGCGCACACTGGCCTGGAAGCCCACGTTCGTAGCCACGCGGAAACCTCGCGCCTTCCTTCGGGCTGTCGCGATAGCGCCAGGCGCGAAGCAAAGTTTCCTGCACCGCGTCTTCGGCGTCCGGCAAGAAACCGAGCATGCGGTAGCAGTGGATCAGCAGCTTGCGGCGATGACGCTCGACGTTGCTGGCGAACTCGTTCACTGTGTGCTTCCTCGCCACGGCAGCTTTTATCATCGGAATGCAAAAGATTGCATCACTCGCTTCTTCAAAAGAAGAGTTGAGCAGGGATTTCGTGAGTTCTTCAAGGATGACGAGCAATCAGGAAGTCATGATTCGGCTCGTATTGTGTGCCGTCGGTGTGCCAGATTTTACCGGCGTCGAGGACATTTTTCGGCTGACTGTCGGTAAGCGTGAGATGCCAGCGATTTACGGCTTCTCGTGATCGCTTGTGCGCCTTCGGTGTGCGGTTCTATCGCAAGATGGCGCGATCGCTTGATCCAGGCGAATCACAAGGTGGGCTGACTGCCAATCAGCCAACAACCGCATTTTTCGTGGGCTCTTGGCAATCCGGTGCGCGGGTTGTGCGCCAGATTCTGGAGACACAACTGCGCCGGGCTGTGCCCGACAGTGTTGCTCAGTATTCGAGGTCAGCGGCTACTTCGAATTTCATATGGCGGCTAGAGGCTGCTCGATACCTCTTGACTTTGATACCTCCCGCAGCCACAATGGCGCTCTTCCTCCTAGGTCCCCAGGTCCCGCAAGTATTCAAGCACCGGAGTATCGCTATGTCGAAGAAATACACCTACGCCAACCCACTTCTCTCGCTGTGGCAGTCCGCTGCGGAAGATGTCCAGCGGAAGCGGGCGTCCACACACAGCCGCCTAGAATTCATGACCGCATCGGTCGCGGCGCCAACGGCTAGAGTCGCGACTGCCGCCACTGACGTTCTCATGGACCCGGTCGACACCCTGGGCGTTCCCCTTTCTGCGGGCCAGAAGGACGCGGTGGAACAGATGTTCGCTCCGGCTCCAGCGTCGGCTCACATCGATCTCGCAGCCGTCGGCCAGGTCCTGCACACCGCCGAGGATTGTGCCAAGGTAGCGGCCGAATTCCTCTGGAACGAAATCAAGGGCGACCAACAGGAAGCCGACATTCTCGCCGGCGAGCTGAAAGATTCCGAATGCGATCCCCTCTGGAGCGAGTGCGTGGTCGACTATCTTGCGTATAAAGCTCTATTGGGAAATCCGCAGTATCGCTCAAACCAGAATCCTGTATTCCCTCTCGACGCAAACACCAAGCTGGCCATCATCGGCGATTGGGGCACAGGCGGCGATGTGGCGACCAACCTGTTGAAGGAAGTCGCGAAGTTCTCTCCCGACGTGCTGCTTCACCTCGGCGACGTCTACTACGCGGGCACGCAATTCGAAGCGCAAACCAATTTCCTGGATATCTGCCGTAACGTGCTCGGCAACAATGCGCGACTTTTCAGCATGTGCGGCAACCACGATATGTATTCCGGCGGAGGCGGCTTTTACTGGCTGGTCGACCAGATCGGCCAGCAGGCCAGTTATTTCTGCCTGCAGAACGCGAACTGGCAATTTCTCGCCATGGATACCGGCCACAACGACAACGACCCTTTCACCGTCGCCACCAACATGACCCGCCTCGTCCAGGATGGCGCGTGGCACGAAGAGGACTGGCTACTCGACAAAATCAATCTCGCCGGAAATAAGAAAACTGTTCTGCTCTCCCATCACCAACTGTTCTCGCCCTTCGGATCAGTCGGCAACGCCAATGGCGGTCCATCCGCCTATAACCCGAATCTGCGCGCCACCTTTCAGGCCGTGATCTCAAAGATTGCCTGGTGGTTCTGGGGGCACGAACACACTCTCGCCATTTTCGATCCCTACATGAACCTGCAACGGGGACGCTGCATCGGCGCATCAGCGGTGCCCGTCTTCACCAACCAGCAGTCGTATAGCAATGCCGCCGGCCTGCAAACTTACGGCGGCGCGCCCCTGCCCACCTGGAATATTCAGGGACAACTCGGCAATAACGGGCAGAGTTACAACAACTGCTTCGCCATCATGACTCTGACCGGCCCCTCCGCCACGGTGGACTACTATCAAGTCCCGCTTCTGCGAACCGCGTCGCGCCTTCTGGTGGACGACAAGATGTAGCCGTTCGCGGTCAGCTATGGCGGCTGTGGTGCATAGAGGCGCGCAAGTCTGTTCTCGGTCAGCCCAAAACATCAAATTCGCCCGTCCATAATTGGCACCGACTGCCTGCATCGGGGGCTTACCGGCACCCACTGGCCGTTACCAGGCGCATTACTGGAAGTGATTGAGGCGAAAGGTAGAAGGTTTACTATCGATCGTTAAAGGTGGCCACCCTCCGACGAAGAAAGTTGTGCTGACCACTATGGTTGAGAAGGCGGGATAGCTTCTCTTAGCGCCTCTATGAGCGCCCCCACGCCACCAAGAATGTCGAACAATGCGGGGGTCTTTCCGTCATCGAGAGTGTCTTTGTACTCTTTCTCGAACCAGGTTAGTAAGCTTTTAACAGCGGATTGTGGGAACCGAAGCTCATCTCCTGACACATTCCCGGCTGGATTGCGCTTCATGGAAGCGGGAGCTTTGTCACC
>JBEKXC010000046.1:0-25652 GCA_049512435.1 Terriglobales bacterium
ACAAATGCTACAACAAAATGTTCCACGTGAAACACTTTTGCTAAGTGTTCTCCTTTTCCGTGCGTCAGCGCTGCGTATTCTTAGGTCGAGTCAAGAGGAAAATTCGGGTTCCCGCGGCCCAGCTTCTCGCTGAGGTGAGCCGCGATCAGTTTGCCGTGGAAGCGCCCGTTCTCAATGAAGATTTCGTTGGTTCGCGAGCCGGCAACAATCACTCCCGCAACATAGACTCCCGCAACGTTCGATTCCAGGTTCTCCGGATCGCAGACGGGCCGCAGCTGTTCCGTAGCCAGTTCGATGCCCACGCTGCGCAGGAAATCGTAGTCGGGATGGTACCCGGTGAGAGCGAACACAAAATCGTTTTTCAGATAAAGAGGGCCGGACGGAGTTCGCAGCACAACGCAGTCGTCGCCGATCTCCTGCACGGCGCTGTTGAAGTAAGCCGCGATTTCGCCCGCCTTGATACGGTTCTCGATATCGGGACGCACCCAATATTTAACGTGGTTGTGCATTTGCGATCCGCGATGGACCAGCGTGACGCGCGCCCCATGCCGCCACAAATCCAAAGCCGCCTCGGCCGCAGAATTTTTGCCGCCAATCACAACCACGTCGGTGTCGAAATAAGGATGCGGTTCCTTATAGTAATGGAAGACTTTTTTCAGGTCTTCGCCGGGGATATCCAATTGATTGGCGAGATCATAGTAGCCAGTGGCCACGACGATCTTGCGCGCACGATAGTCGTGGATGGCGTCGTGCCGGTCGGTTGCGGTCACACGAAAGTCGCCGTCTCCACCCGTGATGGTCTTCACCCACTCGTACTGCCGTATGTGCAACTGATAGTGCTCGGCGACGCGGCGGTAATATTCCAGCGCTTCGAGCCGTGTGGGCTTCGCCAGAGATGTGGTGAAAGGAACATCGCCAATCTCCAGCAACTCCGGCGTGGTGAAGAACACCATGTTGGTCGGATAGTGATAGATGGAATTGACCAAGCATCCCTTGTCGATAATGATGGCCTTGAAGCCGGCCTTGTGAATCTCAATGGCGCAAGCCAGGCCAGTAGGACCAGCGCCCACGATCAGGACGTCACTCCAGGAGTCGGGCCGCGCGCGGGCTTGAGTGCGGGGCAAAGTTTCGGGGATCTGTTCGACCGGCAAAGGTGTCAGGGACTTCATCGTGTGTGATGAAAGCGACAATTCTACCACCACGCGCTGGCAGCGCGGCGCACCTGATTCCCTACTTCTTCACGCAAACCGCAACTCCATCGCGGATGGGCAGAATGGTAGTAAAGAGATCTTGCGATCCGTAGATCAGCTTGTTGAATTCGAGGATGGCTTTGGTTTGCGCGTCCGGGTTCGGCTTGGTGACCCTGCCGCTCCAGAGAACGTTATCGGTGATGAACAGTCCGCCGCTCTTCAGGCGCGGGAGCGCTAAGCGAAAAACGCGCGGGTAGTCGGTCTTATCGACGTCGTTGAAGATGATGTCGTACTTTTCCTTCTCTTCCGAAAGAAATTCGAGCGCGTCGCCGACGCGAACCGTGATGCGCTGGCTGACGCCGGCACGGTCAAAGTAGCGGCGGGCTTTTTCGGCGCGTTTGGGATCGCCATCGGTGTAGACGACGCGTCCGCCCTCGCCCACCGCGCGCGCCCACCAGATGGTGGAATAGCCGATGGCCGATCCCATTTCGAAGATCTTCTTCGCGCCGCTGATGGTGGCGAGCTGATACAGCACCCGCGCGACGGCAGGACCGACAATCGCCACATCGTTCTTGCTGGCTTCAGCCTCCATCTCCGTAAGAACTTCGTCGCGCGGCGGCAGCAGGGCGTAGAGATAGTCTTCAACTTCAGGAAATGTAATCCCACCCATGCGCCAGTCAGGCTTTGCGGATTGATTGGTCATGCTGCTCCTTGCGTTGTTGATCCGAATGCTGTCGATGCGAGACCTGCCGGTGGAGCGAGGGGCGCCTCGGCCGTCGCTCCACTACGATCGGCAGCCTACGAAATTGTCTGCCCCTCCGGGCATTTAGGATTGCCGGCGATCCACGGATCGACGTAGAGGGTCTTCCCTTCCGGCGTCTGGACGCGAAAGGTGGCGTGGCCAAGCCATGTGAGTTGGATTTCTTTAAGATTCACGAAACACTCCTGGTTAACGTAAAATGTGCAACCTAAAATGTGCAACCGGGGAACGGGCAACCTGCGAAGCATTCTAGTGGCTAGGAAAAGAGCGCGCAACGAGCGCACGCAGCCCGCGCAAATACTGGCGCGATTACGCCATTCCGGTTGCGCCCAAACTCGTGTATAAGATGGTGCTCTATGTCTGAACTCAAAGTGTTGCTGTCACGCGAAACCATTGCCAAGCGGGTTGCCGAGATGGGCGCAGAGATTGCGCGCGATTTTCACGGCCAATCGATCATCTTCGTTGGTGTTCTGAAAGGCGCGGCCATTTTCTTGAGCGATCTTGCGCGTCAGGTCCCGCTCGATGCCACCTTCGACTTTATCGGCGTTTCGAGTTACGGCAACCGCCCCACCGCCCAAGAAGACCCGGCGGGCCACGCGGCCTGGGATTCGCTGGGCGAAGTCCGTTTGACCAAAGATATGGATCAGTCGCTGGCCGATCGAAACGTGATTCTCGTCGAAGACATCCTCGACACGGGGCTGACGTTGAACTACATTTCGAAGCTGGTCCGGGCGCATCAACCCAAATCGCTGCGCATTGCGGCGTTGCTGGACAAGCCTTCCCGGCGCAAGCAGCCGATTGAGGCGCAATACATCGGCTTCACGATTCCCGATGCCTACGTGGTGGGCTATGGCCTGGACTATGCAGAACGCTACCGCAATCTTCCGGACATCTGCGTGTTGGAGAATTTGTAATTGGCGATTAGTGAGAGTTCTCAGTTCTCAGACAAACCAACACCACCCGGGCCTCATTGAGAACTGAGAACCGAGAACTTGTTAAGATGGTGCTTGTGAAAACGACCGCCTCGCAAACCTTGCGCGCTTCCGAGGTGGAACCCCTCCTGCTCGAAGTGGCCGACGTAGTGAATACCACTCTCGATCTGGAAACCACGCTGCGGCGTGTGGCCGAACTGGTACGCAAAGTCATTGACTATGAAATTTTTGCGATCCTGCTGCTCAACGAACCGCTTCAGGAATTGTACGTTCGTTTCCACGTAGGCTATCCACAGGGGGTCGCCGACCGCCTGCGCGTAAAAGTTGGCCAGGGCGTTACCGGACGCGCCGCCGAAACTCGCCAAGCCGTGCTGGTCGCCGATGCCACGCGGGAGAATTTCTACATTGAAGCTCTGCCCAACGTTCACTCGGAACTGGCCATCCCACTGATCGTCAAGAACCGGGTGATTGGCGTGATCGACCTGGAGGCGCGCGAAAAAGGTTACTTCACCGAAAAGCACAAACGCCTGCTGACGCTGATCGCATCGCGCATGGCGGTGGGCATCGAGAATGCGCGGCTGCACACGCGTATAACGCGTCAGGCGCGCACGCTGCTTCTGCTGAACGAGATTGCGCGGGAACTTACGTCGATTCTGAACCTGGACCAACTGCTCAAACGCATTGCTGAATTGCTCAACCGCCTGATCGACTACCAGATGTTCAGCATTCTTCTGGTCGACCCGACTGGAGAAAAACTGCAGCATAGATTCTCGCAGCGTTTCGAGGAAAGGCTGCATCTGAAGCATGACATTGCGGTAGGCCGCGGCGTGGTGGGGTATGCCGCGCAGGCCAAGGAAGCGGTCCTGGTGCCTGACGTTGCCAAGAATGACCGCTATATCGCGACGAATCCAGAAACGCGCTCGGAGCTGGCGGTTCCGCTGATCTATCAGGAGAAAGTAATCGGTGTGCTCGATCTGGAGCATACGAAGCGCGGCTATTTCACCGAGGATCACAAGCGCACGCTGACCACGCTCGCGGCGCAGCTCGCGATTGCCATTGAAAACGCGCGCCTGTATGAGCAGGTTGCCCGGCAGGAGCAGCGCCTGGAGCGCGATCTGGCGCTGGCGCGCGAACTGCAGTTTCGGTTGCTCCCACATGCGCTGCCGAAAATGCAACATCTCGACGTAGAGGCGAAGTTTGTTCCGGCCCGCGCCATAGGCGGTGATCTCTACGACTTCGTTCCCTATTCCCTGTCGCGGCTGGGCATCGCAATTGGAGACGTCAGCGGCAAAGGCGCGCCCGCTGCCATTTATGCCGCGCTGGTCAGCGGCATTCTGCGTTCCCATGCGCCCATTGAACCGGGCCCGGCGGAGATGCTTTCGGCGATCAACCTGTCGCTGGCGGAACGCCGAATCGCTGCGCAGTTTGTGTCGATTATTTACGCCGTGTGGGACGACGAGAAGCGGACACTCGTGGTAGCGAATTCAGGCTTGCCGCGGCCCATCTATTGTCACGATGGCAAAATTGAGTTCATCGAGGCGACCGGGCTGCCGCTGGGATTGTTCGACGAAGCCGACTACGACGAATTCAGTTTCAAGGCCAAGCCCGGCGATTTGTTCGTGTTCTATAGCGACGGCATTCTCGATGCACGTAACCGGCATGGCCAGTCGTTTGGGCCGGAGCGTGTGGAGGCGATCGTCGCTGGCTGCGCAAGCAAGTCTGCAGACTGCGTGGTCAATGAGATCTTCAAGGCAGTTACCGAGCACGCCGCGGGCGTGGATACGTTCGACGATCAGACCGTGGTCGCTATCAAAGTGAAAGCCGGTCAGCTTTCTGGCAAACGCAAGTGAAGCGCGCGCGAGCATCGCAAGTGTTACGCCCCCCCGCCTTTGGGTATCAGGGCGCGACTCTGGGAACGCGCGCAACGGAACTTTACTGCGAGGCAGTGCCGCTGGAACGCCTTGCTGAGCGCTACGGAACTCCGCTGTACGTCTATTCGGCGGCGATGATCCGTGCGCGATTGAACGCCTTCGCTCACAGCTTTCGGTCCATTCCGCATACCTTGTGTTATTCGGTCAAAGCCAATTCGACGCTGGCGATCTTGCGGATGGTTGCCGGCGAGGGTGCCGGCTTCGACGTGGTCTCTGGCGGCGAATTGCAACGAGTTCTGCGCGTGAACCGTAAAGCGGCGGGAAAGGTTGTGTTCTCCGGCGTCGGCAAAAACGCCGCGGAGATGGAACTTGCCCTTCGTTCCGGGATACTCCTGTTCAACATTGAAAGTGCGTCGGAGTTGAACCTGCTCTCGGCAACCGCGACGCGGTTGAAGAAACAGGCGGCGGTGGCGGTGCGCGTCAATCCGGATGTTTCGGCGAAAACTCATCCCTATATTTCGACTGGACTACATCAGCACAAGTTCGGCGTTCCCATTCCGGAGGCGCGAACGCTCTACGCAAGGGCCGCGAAGGAACCTTATTTGAAAGTGGCGGGAGTGAGCGTTCACATCGGGTCGCAGATTACCGATGTAGGTACCTTTCAAGAGGCGCTCGAGCGCGTGGCCGATCTGGTCTCCGCATTGCGCGGACAGGGGCACGACATCCGTTATATCGACGCGGGTGGGGGGTTGGGAATTTCCTATAACGATGACGGACCGCGGGAGAATTTTCAGAAACAGATTGCGGCGTACGCAAGAGCAGTCTTGGGTCCGTTGCGGGGATTGAAGCTGCATCTACTGCTCGAGCCGGGACGCGCCATCGTGGGAGCGGCGGGCGTATTGCTGACGCGCGTCCTCTACCGGAAAACGAATCGTCGCAAACGCTTTCTGATTGTCGATGCGGCGATGAATGATCTGCTGCGTCCTTCTCTGTACGGCGCCTATCACGAGATTGTTCCCTTGGGCCAGGCGACGAGCCGCAAGTCACACGAGACGGAGACGACCGATGTAGTCGGTCCGATCTGCGAGACTGGTGACTTTTTTGCGCGGGACAGAAAACTTCCAATGGTCGCCGAAGGCGATCTGCTCGCAATTTTGGACGTCGGCGCGTACGGTTCGGTGCTGGGATCGAACTACAACACCCGCGGCCGGGCGGCGGAAGTGCTGGTTGATGGCGCGAGAGTGACCGTAATACGGCGACGCGAGAGCTTTGACGATCAGATGCGGATGGAGAAGTTCTGACGCAGTATCGTGTCTGCCGAGCTATGCTCGGCTTGGACGGGCGAGGACGCCCGTCCCCACACGATCCTGTTACAGCGATTCCAGAAAATTTGTTACAGCCCTCAGCACTGGCTCGGGTTGCTGGATAAAGAGCGCGTGCCCGAGGTTACGGAATTTCACGTGCGCATGATGCGGCAACAATCGCGCGGCCAGCGCAACATCGGCATCGGACATCAAACCGCCCAATTCGGTCGTGCCTTGCAAAAGCAAGGTCGGACAACCGATTCCGCGCAACACCGTCTCGCCGTCCCAGCCCTCGAGCGACGAGCCATCGAGCACCATCGCGTAGGTGTCAGGATCGGCCTGCTGCACGCAGCGCGCCCAGGAGAGAAGATAGGCTTCGTCGTTGCCGGGAAGTTGGCGAATCAGGATGGGTTCGGACGTCTGGCTTTCCCCGCCAGGCACGGGCAGCTCAATCCTGCCGATTCCTGCTGCAATCTCCTCGATCGATCCACCTTTGCGTGCCAGATCGCGCAGACCGGAAAATAGAGCCGTGTACATCGGGTGATGCAACCGCCGCACGACAATCCGGTTGTCGCCGAGAATCAAAGCGCGCACCAGTTCTGGATGATGAGAAGCGACCCACATCCCCAGCATGCCGCCGAGCGAATGCCCAAAGAGCACGGCGGGAGCGGATGCGCGCTCGCGAAGGAAGCATGCGATGTCTTCCGAATACAGCGGGCCATGGTATCCGCGAGCCACGCGCGACGACCTGCCATGACCGCGAAGGTCAGGCGCGAAGATGTGCCAGCGCAGGCTCAGCGCGGGAATCACCGGCAGAAATACCTGCCAGCGCCGCCCGAGTCCATGCAGCAGCACCAGCGGCGGCCCATTGGGAGGGCCTTCGGCATAGTTCAATCGAACTTCACCTGTGTCGAATGTGCGCTCGACCAGGCCTGGTTGGACTTCGTTCACAATGGCCCCCAGCGGCCTGAGACCTGACACCTGAGACCTGGCACCTGGCTCTAGCGTTCTCCCCACTTGAGCTTGGTGGCGAGCACCTCGAAAAATGTTTTCTGAAAACGTAACAGCCGGGCTGAATGTTCCGACTTGACGGAGCGCACGATGTCACCGTCTCGCACCGGCATGCCGACCTGTCCGTCGAGACTCAGGTACGCTTCTTCCTGTCCGGTATTGACGTGGATTTCGATTGCGACCGTATCGCGCACTACCACCGGACGATGCGTCAGTCCTTGGGGCGAGACGGGAGTAATGACGAAGGCAGCCACATCTGGCTTGAGAATTGGCCCGCCCGCGCCGAGAGAATATGCAGTAGAACCGGTCGGTGTGGCGATGATCAGACCGTCGGCCTTATAGCTCGAAACGAACTCCGAATCAACAAAAAGCTCGAAGTGATTCAGGCGTGCGATGGCGCTCTTGCTTACCACCAGTTCGTTCAAGGCGGAGTGCGTGGTGACAATTTCGCCAGCTCGCAGCAGAGAGCAATTCAGCATAGAGCGGCTGTCGACGATGTAATGTTCTCTCTCGATCGCTTCCAGAGCGGGATACAGATCCGGCAGCGCAACTTCCGTCATGAATCCGAGCGTACCGAGGTTAACTCCGAGGATCAGGGTGCCGGCCTTTGCGACCGCGCGCGCCGCTGAAAGCAGAGTGCCGTCGCCACCGAGTACCAGGGCCAGATCCGGCGACCGCGTCGCCAACTCACTTCGCTCCAGCACATTGGATGCCGAGAAGTAGGCGGCGCTTTCCTGGTCCACCACCACCGCGTAGTTGCGCTGCAGCAGCCATTTTTCGAGCGCCGGCAGCGCTTCGCGAAGCTCGGGACGATCGGGTTTCGAGATGATGGCGACGGTCTTCCGCCGGGTTGAGTTTAAGGGAGACTTGGGCATGTCGGCGAGCTTCTCTTATAACACTTGTCTTCTAACATCAAACTCCCGATTGTACAGAATCAGCCGACGGCTAGCGTCGAAACTCCGCATGGAGCAGGAATTCGCGATTGCCTTCGCCGCCATCGCCACCTCCGAGGATGGGAGATTCGATCCATTCGGCGCGCACGCACCCGAGTTCAGCGAGCGCCGCCTTCACCTTGGTCACGGCCGCCTGCTGTGCCGATTCGTCGCGCACGATTCCACCTTTACCCACCAGTTCCCTGCCCGCTTCGAACTGCGGCTTCACCAGCACCACAATCTGGCGGGCGATCTCGGAATCTGCGGACACAGTCGAACTAGATGCCGCGTTCGGAATCGGGCTGGCGCCAGTCGACGCGGCGCGAATCACCGCCGGTAGCACCAGCGTGGCGGAGATAAAGGAGACATCCATGGCAATGAAGTCAATGATCTCGCCAATGTCGCCGGGCTTAAGATAACGGGCGTTGGTTTTCTCGAGCAGCCGAATCCGCGGATCGCTACGCAATCCGAAATCCATCTGACCATAACCGGTATCCACGGCAATCACCTTGGCGGCGCCGTGTTGCAGCATGCAGTCGCTGAAGCCTCCGGTGGACGCGCCAACGTCGAGACAGATTTTGCCATGAAGATCGATCTGCCAGTGCTCAAGAGCCTTCTCCAACTTGAGGCCGCCGCGGCTGACGTAGCGCAGATCCTCGCCCAGCAGGCGCAAAACCGACGATGCGCCGGAGTCAATCAGTGCGCCCGCCTTCTCGACCTTCTGCTCGTTCACGAGAACTTTTCCCGCCAGGATGAGAGCCTGCGCGCGTTCGCGCGATGGCGTCAATCCCCGCTCCACGAGCAATTTGTCGAGACGTGTCTTCACGTAAACAATTTCCTCGCGGAGAGTCAGAACCGCAAGCACCCGATGCAGTGCAGAATGTTGAAGGCATTGGTTAACAGAAGGTTACAAGAGTAAGGTCCCGATTTTCCACAAACTTTTCCACGGCGCTGTTGAAAAAATCGGCAGAGCTGCCGAAGATCAATCGGGTGATCGGGTCCTCGAGTGATCGGGGTGATCGAAATTCAAAGGCGAAAAAGCTCTGCAACTTAGATGACTTGATGGCCCGATTCTTCAGCCAGCAACTTCTTCGAGAAGCTTCTGGTCGATATCGAAGTTGGCATGCACGTTCTGCACGTCCTCGTTATCTTCGAGCGCTTCCATCAGGCGGATCATCTGCGTGGCTTGCTGGCCCTCCAGTTTGATGAAGGTCTGCGGAATCATGCCCACACTCGATGAGATCGGTGTAATGCCGGCCTTCTTCACGGCTTCTAACACGCCTTCGTAAGCGGAAGGTTCGGTCAGGATTTCCCAGTTCTCGCCATCATCCTTTAAATCCTCGCCGCCCGATTCCAGGATGATGTTCATCAGATCGTCTTCCTTGGCCGCAGACTTGGGAAT
The DNA here is from genome assembly GCA_049512435.1 of Terriglobales bacterium. Taxonomy (GTDB): domain Bacteria; phylum Acidobacteriota; class Terriglobia; order Terriglobales; family Acidobacteriaceae; genus Acidiflorens. The sequence continues at coordinate 9,403 of JBEKXC010000046.1, forward strand.
GATAATGTCGCCCTTCTTGTGAAACATATACGCAACGGAGCCCGCTGCAGCCATGTTGCCATTGTTCTTCCCGAAGACGTGCCGGATTTCGCTCACCGTGCGATTGCGATTGTCGGTAGAAATTTCGGCCAGCAAAGCCACGCCGCCCGGCCCATAGCCTTCAAGAATAAATTCTTCGTAAGTCAAGCCCGGCAGCTCTCCGGTACCTCGCTGGATGGCGCGCTTGATGTTGTCGGCAGGCATGTTCTCGGACTTCGCCGCCAGGATCGCCGTGCGCAGGCGCGGGTTCATATCGGGATCACCGCCCGACTTCGCCGCCATCGCGATTTCCTTGATGAGACGAGTGAATATCTTGCCGCGCTTGGCATCGAGCGCACCCTTCTTGTGCTTGATGGTTGCCCATTTCGAATGTCCGGACATAGCTGTACCTCGTTTTTATAAGACTTGAATGGCGCTGATTCTCGTAATTATGGATCCGCCCGCGAAGGAAATCACAGGATCAGCCTCGACGTAAACACGTTCAGGCGAAGGGAGATTATAGCATGGGTAACGGCCGGTCGCCGATTCCTCCCCGCTGGCGGCAGTGGCCGAATTTGAAGTTGCAGGACCAACCGGCTAGGCTATGCCGATGGAGCTACCAACAGCCTGCACCCTAACCGACGCTGAAATGCGGGAGCGCCGCAGAACGATTCTGGATACCTTCCGAGGTGCGGCCCTTGAGGTGACATCCTTACCATTGGGCTATACATATCGCTTTGAACCCACTTCTGAAGTGCTGGCCCGACTCGTTCATCTTGTCGATTTGGAGCGCCAGTGCTGCCCATTCCTCACGTTCAAAATAATTATTGAAGCCGGCAATCAACCAATCTTTATTGAAATCACGGGACCGCCGGAAGCCAAGCCGATGATCGCCGATTTCTTTGGCTAGTTACGAAGGTAGGAAACTCAAAGTCCTCCGGCGTGATGTACCCTTGTCGGGAACCTGCCATGGCCGCGAACACTCTCGATCGCCAACTCACTCACCTCGAAGCCAGCCGCTATCAATTCAGCCGCGACGAAGCCATCCGCGTCGTGAAGTTGCTGAATCGACTCGACGCCGCGCGCTTTCAGGATACGTCCTCGCTAATCCGTTTCCACGAAGCGCTACTCTTCCTGCGCGCGTTTCCGCAAGGGCCAGCCGTGGTTCGCGCCACCGAGCACATTCTGAATAGTTTCCACAAAAAAGTGGAGGCGTTGCGCAAAGCGGGCGCCGACATGGATGACTTCGATACCTTCGAAGTCTCCGGTATTGCCGGTACACAAATGGAAGATACGCTCAGCTTCGATGTTGCCCGCTGGCTCATCAAGCGCATGCCGGGCAAAGTTGAAATCGCCTGGGATAGCTACGAACCCGGACGAGAGCTAGGCACCACCGGCCCGCGCTTCATGCCCTTGCTGGAGGACGATGCGTACGTCGAGGCCGACACTCCGTGGCGCCGATGGCTGGAGGCCGCCGGAGGCGATGTCAGAAGAAAAAAGAACGCCACTCCCGTGTGGCTGATCGAGCGCTTCGAACAGTTGCCGCTGCCGCCCCAAAAGAAAGCTGAACTTTACGAATCGCTGCGCGTGCCCTTGCGTTGGAGTCTCGATAACTCCGTCATCACGCGTACGCGAAACCGGAAGCCTGTTCGCGAGATTTTCTACCACAGCATTTTCCATCACACGGCGCCGCTGATCAGCCGGAGCCAAGTGTCGCTGGCTGACGAACTGACGCGGCGGCCACCGCGACTGACCAAGCTTTCGCGCAGACAAGGCGAGCAAGTGATCGACCTGATCCGCGAGGTCATGCTCGTACGCTATCGCGAACTCTATGGCACCACGCTGGGCGATCCAGCGTCGGTACTTCGGGCCGATCTTGGCGGGCACGAAGCCAGCCGCGGTGTTTCCATTTATCTCTGGAACCTGCCTCCCAATCGCCGTCTGCCGCTGCGCGCCTACGTCGCGGGACTGACGCTGAAGAACGGCGTGCCCATCAACTACATCGAAGCCATCGGCCTCTGCGAGTGGATGGAGGTCGGCTTCAACACCTTCTACACTTTTCGCGGCGGTGAAGCGGGATGGATCTACGCGCAAGTGTTGCGCTGCCTGTGTCACCTCATGGGAACGACGTGCGTCTCGGTCTACCCGTATCAGCTCGGCCATGATAACGAGGAGGCAATCGCATCGGGCGCATTCTGGTTTTATCGCAAGCTCGGCTTCAGACCGGGACGAGCCGATCTCCAAAAATTGGCTGAGCACGAAGAGGAGAAAATTGCCGCGGATCACAAATATAGAACTCCCGCGCGCACGCTGAAGCGACTGGCGGCGGGGCATGTCTTCTACGATTTGCCAGCCAGCGAAGTGGGAGCGTGGGACACATTTTCGACGCGCAACATCGGCTTGCGCGTGAATCGGCGGATGGCACGCAAGTTTGGTGGAGATGCCAGCCGCATGCGCGACCATTCCAGGCGCGAGCTGGAGCGATTGCTGGGTGTCAGCAGTTCTTCATGGGCTCTCCTGGAGAGGGCAGCTTTTGACAATTTTGCGTTAGTGCTGGCGCAGGTGCCAGAACTGCGCGCGTGGAAACAAGATGAAAAAGAAGACCTCGTCCGAATCATCCGCGCCAAAGCCAAGCCGGATGAAATGCTCTACCTGCACCTTACGCAGCGGCATGATCGTCTGCGAGAGGCGCTGCTGAAGCTGGGTTCTTAGGTTAAGGCGTACGATGGGCGTTTTGTCGCACCTGTAGTTGTCTGAGTCTTTATTCGACACCCAGCCGTCTCTGAATTTGCTCCAGCGGCACGCCCTTCGTTTCCGGCACCATCGTCCTCACCCAAATGAGCTGGAGCACCATCATGCCGGCGAAAAACGAGAAGACATAGGCGGGTGGAAAGACAGTGACCATTTTCGGGAAGAAAGTCGTGAGCAAGGCGGCGAAGATCCAATGCGTGAAGCTGCCGAGAGCCTGACCTTCGGCACGCTGCCGGTTGGGAAATATTTCGGAAATGAAAACCCAGATGACCGCTCCTTGACCGATGGCATGCGCGGCGATGAAAGCGAAGATACAAACGGGAACAATAGAAAAATGCTCCGTAAAGAAGGCCCATGCCACCAGGCCGAGAGAGCCGATGTAGCCGAACGAGCCAATATAGAGCAGCGTGCGGCGTCCCAACCGGTCAATGAGCCAAAGGCCAACAAAGGTGAAAACGAGATTCGTGACGCCGATGCCGATGGATTGCAGCAGGGCGGCTTTCGCACCCAGGCCTGTAAGTTCAAATATGCGCGGCGCGAAATAGAGAATCGCGTTGATGCCAGAAAGCTGGTTGAAGAATGCAATCAGAATCGCAAGCAGGATCGGTTTGCGAAGACGACGCGTCCAGAAGTGTGCCGACGAAGCTCGTTCCGATGACGCAGCCATAATCTCGTTGGCCTCGGCTTCGATCTCAGCGTGGGTCGCATCGGGTTCGATGCGTTGCAGGACTTTCAGACCGCCGGCGCGATCGCCTTTTCTGCCCAGAAGCCAGCGCGGGCTCTCGGGGATGCCGAAGCAGAGGAGCGCGTAGAGAAGCGAGGGGAAGGCGGCCACACCCAGCATCCAGCGCCAGGCATTCTCGCCGATGCCGGCCAGCAGCGCGTTCGACACAAAAGCGATCAGGATGCCAAAAACAATGTTGAACTGAAACATTCCAGCCAGTCGGCCGCGATACTTGGGCGGCGCAATTTCAGAAATGTACAACGGAGCGACTACGGTCGAGATGCCGATGCCCACACCGCCGATGACGCGCGCAGCAATGAAAATGGAAACATTAGGCGCTAAACCTGATCCCACTGCGCCGACAAAATAGAGGACGCCGATCCAGAGCAGCGTGGCTTTGCGTCCGAATCGGTCCGCGGGCCAGCCGCCGACGAGCGCACCGACGACCGTGCCATAGAGCGCGGAAGCCATGGCAATCCCGTGGAGTCCGGGACTCAGCCCCCAAAGAGACTGAATAGTTTTCTCCGCGCCGGAGATGACGACCGTATCAAAACCGAAAAGAAACCCGGCAAGCGCGGAAGTGAGCGACCAGAAGAAGACGCGACCATTCATAGAGGACAGAGTCCCAGAGTCAATGAGCGCATCTCACGATAAACGCATCGTCATCCGCAAGCAAATATCAATCTGCAATTTTTCGATTGGACGTCGACCCGACCACCGGCGAACTTGAACCGCCTCGTTTGACCATGTATAAAGAGTAAAGACTAAAGACTTAGGAAGTACGATGCTCAGGCAGCGTCTGTGGCTTGTGCCGTGCAGACTTCGATGTTCCCTCAAACGGTCTGCAAGAAGATTGACTTTAAGGCGGAAGTGGTGGAACTGGCAGACACACCATCTTGAGGGGGTGGCGCCGAAAGGCGTGGGGGTTCAAATCCCCCCTTCCGCACCAACACATATTTTTTGTGATCAAATAGTTACCGCTGACCGACCACACCTGTTCTCTCAAAAAACCTCTTATCTCTTGATGTGGGTTCTGCCTAGAACCCGCATTTTATAAAGAGCGCGTTGCAGGCGAAGCTGTGCCCCAAACCGATTTATGAGGTAGCTTCTCGTAACTGACAGTCACCGAAACACAACAGCCTGCTAAACCGTTGGCTACGGTTGGTGCGGTGGTTGAGTCTCTGGTTTCGGTTCGGGCTTCCTTGCCAAAGCCGGCTTTTTCTGCGATTGAGGGTGCTCCTTAGGCGCAGGCTTCGGCTCAGAGGCCGGCTTGTTTCCGGGAGGTCGATTCGGCGATGTCGGTTTTGTTTGGTCCGGCGTCGTGGGTCGGCTTGGTTTCTGCTGGCCTGCGTTCCCAGGATTGCTCGGTCGTCCTGGTGCACGATTCGGCGGTGTTGGTTTGGTTTCGCTCGGCGTCGTGGGTTTGGTTCCGCCCGGCCTTGTCGGTTTGGTTTCGCCCGGCGTCGTCGGTTTGGTCCCACCCGGCCTTGTCGGTTTCGTCTCCCCCGGCTTCGTCGGTTTGGTTCCGCCCGGCCTTGTCGGTTTCGTTTCTCCTGGCTTCGTTGGAGTCGTCTCGCCGGGTTTTGTCGGTTTGAATCCTCCCGGTCTCGTCGGTTTGGTCTCCTCGGGTTTCGTCGGGTTAGGCCTTACTGGTCGGTTCGGCGTACCCGGCTTTGCTGGCGGCGGTTCTGGGCGCTGGCCTCCTGGCCGATTTCCAGGACGGCCGTGCCCGGGCCGGTTCTCAGGACGATTCGGAGGCCTATAGTGGGGTGGACGATAGCCCCAATTGCCGCGGTAGCCTGGCCGGTTGGCCCACACAATCGGTCGCGGACGGTACGAGCGGTGCGGCGGACGATAAGGATTCGACCAACCGCCCCAATAACCGTGATTGTAATAGGCGCGGCGCGCTCCCCAGTTCCACCCCCATCCACCCCATCCCCAAGGCTGGTTATCAACGAGCAGCGCCCCAATCCCAATTCCCACTCCGAAACTGATCAGCGATGTCGCCACGACGGCATTGGAGGGTTGAATGTAAACGACCGTGGGATCATATAGCGGCACATAAACAACTTGCGGGTTCGCCGGTTGGATTACATAGATCGTCTGGCCCGCCGGTTGCTGCACCTCCACCTGCTGCTGCGAATTGCTGCGAAGCGCGCCGGAGGCATAAGCCTGAGCCCGCAACCGCTGAATTGAATCTGTGACCGATGCCTGATCAGCTGAAAATGCTTGCCCAATGGCGGCGTAATCATCGATGTGGTCCGCCATCATAGCCAGCACATCTGGAAAATTCACCAGCGCGATGAATGCAGGATCGAATCCCTGCTTTTGCGCCGCATCGGTCAGCGCCGTGCCCGTCAGCCCGGAGTTCTGCTGCAACCAGGCATCGACATCCAGAATTTCCTGTGGATTCGTCGAGGCCGTGGTGATCTGGGACAACAGAGAATCAGGATAGAGAGCGACTGGAGCGAGTAACTGATCCAGCTCTTCCGGTGTAGGAGGCGCTGTCTGCGCCGAGAGATAGGGACCGAAGTCCTGCAAAACCATCAGCGTGATCAACAACAAAATCGCACTGAACCTAGATTTCTGTCGCATAGAATCCACGCATTCGTTAATTGTTGGATGACTTATTGACTGGAGATTTCTTGTTAAGTTGCGCCAGCAACAATTGTGCGGACTCAGGCGCCGCTACCGCTGCTTTGAAGACGATGTCTTGTGCACTCAGGTCTTTCCCATACAGGCTTTTGTTGGCGTCATTGTCGGGGCGAAGGGTCGAGCCAGCCAGAGAAATTCCGGCAAATAGTCCGCGAGCGCGAGAATAGGAAAGGATCTCGGCTCGCATGGTTACGTCGGTTTCGGCAGACGCGTTCCGTCCAACTGGACCGGCCGCAGCAGAGGCGTCACCGCCAAGCTTGACCTTGCTGGTGAGGATGCTCTTGGCCGACCGAGGACTCATCAGCAGCAGTACGAAGTCAGTCGCCTGGCCGCCCAACTGCAAACCGAAGCTGCCACCTTCGAGCGCCATCATAGTTGGAGCACCCCAGGCACCTTTGAAATTCTCACCTCCACGGCAGGTCATGACCCCGCGGCCGTAACTTCCGCCGACTCCGATGGCAAATTTGAGCACGGAAGGCAAAACGACAACACAATCCGCTTTGTCGATTACACTTTGCGGAATGTCGTCGGGAATATTCAAAATTTCCTGCATTACGGTTCCAGCATTGGCAACGCGCTCCTGTTCCTTCTTTTGCCCAAAAGCGGACAAACTCATCATCGTAAGCAGAACTACTCCAAACCAAACTGTCTTCATATTCTCTCCTCAGTAAAGTGGCTTGAACAATCCGCAAATGGAATTTGACTCTCGCATAGTAAATGCTGTCAACTCGGATCTTGTAACTCAATCCACTCCGCAAACTTCACATCCGTTTTTGTTGGGCAAGTTCGCGTTGGCGGATATGGACAAGTAAGCGCTGTTGGGCTTAGTCCACATATTTTTGTCGTGGGTTGAGGCCGCTGCTTTTGCTGCTTCACCCGGAATTATTACGAAGTACAAGGCCCGATTATCTTGCTGTCTGCCGCTCGAAGTAAAGGGCAACGCCCAATGCAAGAATCAGGGCCGCAACCGCGAACAAGGTCAAGACGGGCGCGGTGTTGGGTTCTTCAATGATGACCTTCCGCGCCACGGCGATGAGCGCAACTTCCAGGACGACGCGCACATGAATGACGTCTTTCTTCAGGTACGCTTTCAGCGTCTCCAGCAGCTCCACTCCGATCAGCACCAGCAGGAAGTATCCGAAGATTTCGAGAAGACCCTGCACCGGGATGAGAAACCGGGGCGGCTTCCATATTTCTTCACCGATCAACAGGCCCAGGTGCGCCGTGGAGAGCACCACGATGACGACGAGCATTCCAGCAAGCACCAGGACCGTGAACTTCTGGATTTTCGTTAGTACCGTGTCCAACACAATCTTCGCCGTGCCGGGTGCACCGGCCCTTTCGCCCGTAAGTTCAATGACAAGATCCGTCATCCTGAAACTGCCCACTGGCTGCCATGGACACCAGGGAACGTGCGCAGCTCAGGATCTGCTGCAGCAAAGGATCCTCCTTCAGCGTGTCCGGATTGATGTTTTGCATGTTTTGGTACGCTGCCAGAATGTTATTGCTGAACTTTTGCATGTTATCCACTTCATTGCTCAGCAGTTGATAGGCATTTCGATCAGAATCGGTTGCCACTGCTACATATGCGAATCTGAGGTTCTTGACCGCTTGGTCCCGGAAACCGGCTACGAAGTCATTCGACACCGGGTAGCCATTTTGAATGTTGCTGACGAGCGTACCGCGCCATTCCCTGATTACAGCCATGGTTTCGATGCCGGCCTTCAAGAAATCTTTCGAGAATGCGGAGTTTGCAGGCTGGCTCGCCGGGGGAGTTGCGGTTGGCGTGCTTGCGGTGGAAGCAGGCAGCGTTAACGTAATTTGGTTCCCCTTAAAGCTGAGCGAACCATTCGTCAGTCGTGCCAGTGCTTCGACGTCAACGTAGGACTTGCCGTTTTTCTGGATAACCGGTGCTTGTCCCGGCTGGCCGCTTACAATGAGTGTCCGATTCTCCTGCGCAGTCTGCGACAAAGCTAGCCCCGGAGTGACTAGAAGCCCTACCAGAATCAGCCCTGCACTCAATAGCTTCCTTCTCATCAGATCCATCCTTAGTTTTCCAGCATGAGCTCGAAAAATGCGTTGTTGTCGGAAGGAGTTCGCACTTTTAACGCGCCGAGCCCCTGTCACTCATCCACTGGACAGGTACATAACCTTGACCGATGTGATGGCCGGATGTCAAACTGATGGCTGACAAAGAACCCGAGGACCGCCAGACAAAACGGCCCTATCGTACCAATTTCTGCGCTGCTTGCGGAAGGTCCCGGAGAAGATCGAAATTTGAATCGGGCTGCGGCCCGGACGGAGTTTTTGTTGCAATGACCATTTTGATCACAATAGTTCACGTTATCGTTTGCTTTTTTCTGATTGCGGTCGTGCTGCTCCAGAGCGGAAAGAGCGGCGATCTGGCTGCGGCTTTCGGAGGTCAGGGCAGCCAGACGGCGTTTGGCCCGCGGGGCGCGGCATCGGTTCTTTCCCGGGCGACGACCTGGTCCGCAATTATTTTCATGATCACGTCGATCACGCTCTCGATTTTTGCCGCGCGGCGGACCGGGCCCACGTCCGTGCTTTCGGGAGCGAGACCATCGCAGACGAAGTCGCAGCCCGCGACGCCAGCTCCGCAAAACCCTGCACCAATGCAGAAATAAAAGATCCGGGCGGACTGCAGATTCCTAGATCATCCCACCAGAAAGGGATTCTCCTCCCTTTCTTCTCCTATGGTAGTTCGCGGGCCGTGGCCTGGAATTACTACCGTGTCGTCCGGCAGGGTGAGGACGCGGTCGTGCAGCGAGCGCATGATTTTCTCGAACGACCCTCCGGGGAGATCGGTGCGTCCGATACTGCGGGCAAACAAAGTATCGCCGGCGATGAGTAATTTCTCCGCACGAAAATAGAGGCAGACGCTGCCCTCGGTGTGTCCGGGAGTGTGAAGAACGTTCGCTGTCAAGCTCCCCGTCTGCAATGATTCGCCATCTGCAATACTAGCCTCAATTGTTACTTCACCCGGTGCGGCCATACCAATCCACGAAGCCTGCACGTCGAGCATTTTCAGCAGCGCGTAGTCATTCTGATTGAGCAGGATTGGCGCGCCCGTCAGAGCGCGCAGCTTCATGGCTCCACCTACGTGATCGATGTGGGCGTGAGTGATGACGATCTGCTTCACTTCCAGCTTGTGCTGGCGGATGATGGCGAGAACGTCTTCAATGTCGTCGCCCGGATCGATGACCATGGCCTCGTGCGTGGTCTCATCGCCGATGATCGAGCAGTTACATTGCAGCGGGCCTACGGGAAGGATCTTGTGGATCATGACTCATTCTCGCTCAGGCCGCTGGATTCCACCATCCCCTGGCTTCACGCTGAAAAATAATGGAACCGCGCCCGGTTGCTCATCGTATCTGTCCTTACGTACAATTCTGTCGACCGCGGAGGTCATTTAATAATGCTAATGCTAGTGCCAATGAAGAGCCGTTTGCGTGCCAGCCGCCTAGCTGTTTGTCTTCTGCTTGCCCTCAGCACCTTCGCCCACACCCAGACACAATTGATTCCCCGCAGTGTCCTGTTCGGTAATCCTGAACGCTCATCGCCACAGATTTCGCCTGACGGCGCCCTGCTCGCCTATCTTGCGCCCGATCAGGGAGTGCTCAACATCTGGGTACGCACTCTGGGCAAGACGGATGATCGCGCTATAACCAACGATCGCAAGCGCGGCATCCGCAATCTGTTTTGGCAATACGACTCGAAGAGCATCCTCTACGCCCAGGATCAGAATGGCGATGAGAACTGGCGCGTCTATCAAACCAACATCGCCAGCAAGCAGACGCGCGACCTGACTCCTTTCGATAAGGTCCGCGCCGACATCGTTGCCCTTGAACCTGCCCATCCGGAAACCGCCCTCATCCAATTGAACAAGCGCGATCCTAAGGTTTTCGACATCTATCGCGTGAATCTCCAGACTGGCGAACTCACACTCGATACGGAAAACCCTGGCGATGTCGCCAATTACCAGCCCGATCACGATCTTCACGTTCGCGCCGCGCAGGTGACAACTGCCGATGGGGGTACTGTCATCCGCGTGCGGGACGACGTCCAATCCCCCTGGCGCGAATTCATGAAATGGGGCCCGGAAGAAACCCTGGGCAACATTTCCAGCTTTTCTCCGGACAACAAAGCTCTGTGGGTGATCACTTCGCTGAATGCCAATGCAGCGCGCCTCCTTTCAGTGGACATTGCCAGTGGCAAGAGCACTGTCATTTCGGAGGATCCGCAGTTCGACCTGTCTTTCGTAGTTACCCATCCTCAAACCAATAAACTGCAGGCAGTCGTATTCCTCCGTGAGCGCCGTGACTTTCAGATTCTCGACCCAGACGTGCAACCCGATTTCGACGCGCTGAGGAAAGTGCGCGATGCAGACATCAGTGACATCAGCCGCGACCTAGCCGATGACAAGTGGGTGGTGACTTTTCAGGGTGACGACGCTCCCATCTACTACTACCTCTACGACCGCACCAGCAGGAAAGCAACGGTGTTATTCAGCAATCGCCCGGCGCTCGAAAACTTCAAACTGGCGAAAGTGAAACCGATCCAGTACAAGGCCCGCGACGGCATGACCATCTACGGGTATCTCACGACTCCCGCCGGAGTCGAAGCCAAGAACTTGCCCATGGTCGTGTTTCCGCACGGCGGTCCCTGGGGGCGGGATCTCTGGGGATACGATCCCAACGCGCAGTGGCTCGCTAACCGGGGCTATGCCGTCCTGCAGCCGAATTTCCGAGCCTCCACCGGCTACGGCAAACTTTACCTTAACGCCGGTGATCGCCAGTGGGCCGGAACCATGCGTACGGATCTGCTCGACGCGAAAGATTGGGCCGTGAAGCAGGGCGTGGCCGATCCCGCAAAAGTCTGCATCATGGGCGGCAGCTACGGCGGTTACGCCACGCTCGCCGGTGTCGCCTTTGCACCCGATGCCTACGCGTGCGGCGTCGATATCGTCGGCCCCTCCAACCTCAACACTCTGCTGAAAACCATTCCTCCCTACTGGTCCACGCTGCTTGCCGTCTTCCACAAACGCATGGGAGACGATGAAGAAGTTCTGAAATCGCAATCGCCACTATTCAAGGCCGACCAGATCAAGGCACCTTTGCTGATCGGTCAGGGCGCAAACGACCCGCGCGTCAACAAGGCGGAAAGTGACCAGATCGTCGCCGCCATGCGCAAGAACAATAAGCCAGTCGAATACTTCGTCTTCCCTGACGAAGGGCATGGTTTCGCCCGGCCCGAAAACCGCATGGCCTTCAATGCCGCGTCGGAAGAGTTCCTCGCGAAATATCTTGGCGGCCGATATGAACCGCCGAGCGATGCGGAGAAGAAGTTGCTCGACAGCGTGAAGCAATAGCCGGTTGGTAGCCGCCGATTGGCCAATGCGCAGTCGCTTTTCACAAATTCGTCGACATTTCTAAAGCGTGACAAGCACAAACGGGGCTTATAATTTCCCCATGACGCAAGAAGCCCGAGAACTGCTCCAAAAGGCCCTGGCCCTGCCCGACAACGAGCGTGCGGAACTGGCCGGAAACCTAATCTCCAGCCTGGACGCCACCGTTGATCCGGACGTTGACGCCGCCTGGCAGGCAGAGGTCATGCGCCGCCTGCATGAGGTTCAATCCGGCAAGGTGGAAACCATCTCATCGGAAGAGGTCCAGCAAAAGGGACATACGCTGCTGCATGGCGAGTAAGGCGCTCCGGTTTCATCCTCAAGCGGGGGCAAGAATATCTGACGGCGCTGTCATGGTATCGAGAGCGCAGCCCAATTGCGGCCAGCAATTTTGAAAGCGCCTTCGGTCAAGCAGTAGAAAAAATCAGAGAAGCTCCGCAGCGCTGGCCAATCTACTTCTTGGATTTCCGAAAATATACTCTCCGGCAATTTCCCTTCAGCCTTGTGTATCAGGAGTTTGCTTCTGAGATCGTGGTCTTTTGCGGTGGCTCACGGGCGAAGGCAGCCCGGCTATTGGCGAGATCGTATCTAAGGGGAGAACCGGGCTTGAATGGGCCACCGGTTGCTCCTCCGCTTAGAATGACAATCTCTGATTGGTTGTCGTCTCTCGCTAACTCAAACTACGAGGCCGCCGCGATCTGTCCCGTCCTTTGATCCGCGCGGAAGCGCAGGAGCGCTGCGATGTTGCCGGCGCGATCCAGATCGGCGTGCTCCTTGAGATAAAACAATTCGATGTCACGACGAATGGCGATGGGGATAATGGCATCGCAGACGTCGGCGAGTTCGTGCGTGGGTTTTCCGCAAGCGACGCACAACGGGTTCAGGCGGGCATCGAGGTGGCCACAGTTAGGGCACTCGACCGCTCGAGCTGAATAGTTTTCGGTGAGGAAGATGCTCTGCACTTCCCCGGCTTCGAGCGCTTGCAGCACACGGCGAAGGCCGGTGACGCCGCGCCCATTGGCCTTGGCGAACCCCACCGCTTCGCTGGCTTTCGTCGAGGCGCGTTCCGTGATCCATCGATTCAGAATAGCAGCGGCGTGATTGCGGATCTCTTCATTCGAGACGCTGGCAACATCGGCTGAGAATCGGCCGATCAGGCGCTGTTTGACGTAAGGGTGAAGGTGGGCCTCGAACTCGGACCAGTTGGCATCCTGGCAACCGACGATGAGGCGCTCCCAGATGCCTTTCTCGAAGTCAGTCCGCAGTCGTTCGGAAACTGCCTTGAAGTGCTGGAGCGCTTCCTCGGCCACACGGCGTTCGGCATGGCCGGCTTCATAGCCGTTGAAGCCGTAGCTGGAGGCGTTGCGCGAGAGCATGTGGACAATGGCTCCGCGTTCGCGCAGGTCGTCAAGGCGAAGATCGAAGAAACGGGCACGCTGGCGATCGACTATGGCAACCGAGAGCGCGGGTTGCGCTCCCAGCAACGCAGCCAGCGGTTTCAGCTGAAAGCGAGATTGGAGATAAATGTGTGTGGCTCCGAGATGCAAGGGTAATTCGTACTCTTTCCAGAAATTTTGAGCGGAGCAGGCGAACACCGCCCTTCCCCGCGCATTGCCGCGGAGGTTCGTGGCCAGATCGAGAACGCGATCGAGATCAGCGTGCAGGGATCCGTTCTTACCGTTGGCAGACGCACTTTTCAGGGCCTGCTTTACGACATCTTTAGCGACGATGGCCTCTCGGCGATGGGAACGATCCTGCGGCGGATCGGGCTGAAGGTAAAAGCTCAGGGCGCAGGCCCCCTTGGCTTCGTCGGCTTGAAAAGCCGCCAACTCACGGATTTCGTCCCGGGTCATCATCGTGACGCTCCTTAATGCTGAGATGTTGTATGAGATGTTTAGATGCGTGTCTTGGCCAGCGGTTCGTGGTGGAACTCGCTGGCGATGGACGGCGCGCTGCGCACGCAGTCGCGCGCCCGCTGTACGGATTCGCGCACGGCCTCCGGATGCCGGCCGGTGATGGCGGCAATTTCATTGAGGGAGAAGCCCTCGATACCATAGAGCAAAAAAGCTTCGCGGTCGGTGCGGTCGACGCCGCGGAGTGCGGCTTGCACCAGGGCAATCACTTCGTCGGAATAGGCGGATTCTTCAGGAGTGGACACGCGGCGATCTGGGATGACGCTCTCGCGAGTCCAACCTTCGTCGGGCTGATGGAATTGCAGCCCGGCTTCGTCGGAGGCCTCGACATTTTGCCGGCGGCGACTGGCTTCGAGATGCAGATGGACGGGAGACTCCAGTTCCTGGAGATGCGACGTCATTTCGTTCATGGCTTGCAGAGCAAGGTGATAGAGCCACGATTCGAGCGTCAGCTTTTCCGGACGGTCGTGATCGCCGAGAGCTCGGGCGATGACTTCGTTCACAACTTCGGAAGTGGAGAGATCGTCTTCGGAACTGGAAAAGGGAATCTCTTCGTCGGAGCGGCGGAAGTAAAGTTCGCGGTCCACAAAACGTTCGAGCCGCGAGAGATTCGCATTCACATAGGAGCCGATATCGTCGGCGGAAATGGTCGACGGCAGCACTGCTGCCAGCGTCTTCTCGAACGGAATGCCGGGTTCGGGAGCATTTTGCGAGCCTCCGCGCCAGCGACGCCACTTGTGACTGGAGCGGAGCAATTCCTTGTGCCGTCCGATCTGCTGGATAAGTTCATCAAAGGCAGATTTGATCGCCGCGGTTGCGCTGGGAGCTTTTGCCTGCGCGGCCAGTTGGCCCGACGGCAAGCGCAGATTCAAGGAGACGAGCGTTCCCTCGCGCGCCGAATTCTGATCGATGATGGCTTTCAGATGGACCAGTTCGGGGCGGAAGACCTGCAGGCGCTTCTGAATCTTCTCGATCTGGTGGTTGATTTCTTTTTCGATGTCGGGCGTTTTGTGGACCTTGTAACTAACGTGAACGTTCATTTTCGAAGCCTCGAACGCGGGGAAAGAGCCCCGTGAAGCCACGGTCCTTACAAACCAATTGTACACCCGCTGGGAACAGCCAAAACGACCTTTGCATCGGCTCGGCCACCCCTACGCCACCACGCACCTATTTCACATAGACCGAATCCTTCTTCAATTCCTCGGGAATTGCGACTGGGAACGGCGGGAACTCATGCGAAGCGCCTTTGAATAGCGCCACGGTAACCTCGGAGCGCCGCGTGCCGTCGTGCACGGCGATCTTGTGTTTCTCATGCTCAGAATAGCTCTCCCACAGAGACACGCCCGCGTAAGCGCCGTCCTTGCGCAGGATGTAGTAGGTCATGTCGACAAACTTGAGCTTGCTCATGTCGTTGTTGTAGTTGCGGACGATGCGTTTCAGCGTATCCATACCGGCCTCAAGCGGCGCCATCCCGCGCCGCATGTTCTCGACGATGGTGTGCGCTCCGGCAACCTTGATGTTCTCTTCTCCGCTACCGGTCGCGCCAGCGGAGCCCACATCCTGATCGGTGTAGCAACCGGCGCCGATGATCGGCGAATCGCCGCAACGCCCAGGGAGCTTATAGGCGAGCCCGCTGGTCGTGGTGCAGCCGGAAATCTCACCTTTGTCGTTGAGAGCGGAGCAGTGGATGGTGCCGGTCGGTGGAGAAAGAACGCGCCAGATGGCGGCCATGCGAAATTCCGGTTCGATGCCAAGCCGGGCGGCGTGCTCTTCAAGACGTTGGATGCGTTGTTCCCAAAGTTCAGACTGGGGCGAGGTCGCCGGCAAAGGCGGCTTCCACTGCGGATCGGCCAATCCCGGTCCCCACCAGTCGTCGGTCGAGTGATTCTCTTTCCACAGCAGCCAGATTTTACGCGAGCGTTCAGTGAGCAGATTTTCGCGCGGGAAACCCACGGCGACGGCGAATCGTTCCGCTCCTTCGCCGACCAGCATGACGTGGCCGGTGTGCTCCATGACGGCTTTGGACACGAGCGAAACATTTTTGATGTTACGAACACCGCCCACCGATCCCGCGCGCCGGGTGGGCCCGTGCATGCAGCAAGCGTCGAGTTCAACTACGCCCTCTTCGTTCGGAAGGCCGCCGAGTCCGACACTATCGTCGTTCGGATCATCCTCCGGTCCCTTGCAAACGCGAATGGCAGCGTCCAGCGTGTCGCCGCCGCTCTTCAGGAAAGTGAAAGCGTCATCGAGATAATTGCGGCCATTGTTAGCGCAGATAATGATCGGCCGCTTGCCCGCGCCAGACGGATTGGCGGGACGAGGAGCGTTGTCAGCAGCTTTGTCTTGCGCGTTTAGCTCATGCGCATGAAGACCCGTGGCCACCGAAGCAGCAATTGCGGAACTCAGAAATCCGCGACGGCTTATCGACATGAATTCTCCGTGATTGGGAAACGGCGAGAAGAATAACACGAGACTGTTCCGATCGGGACGTCGGTTGCCGGTGGAGCGCCGGGCGCCCCCGCCCGGCTGCGGCGCTCACCACGGGCAAGATGCCGTTACTCCACGGCCGGCAGCAGCCGCGCCACTCCCTCGCGAAAAGTGGCTGGTTCAGTGATCAGGCTCAGCACGAGGTGACCTTCGTTGGGGAAATCGTAGAAGTGGCCAGGGTGAACGCTCACGTTCGCCTCGCGCAGTAAGTGGACAGCGAGATCTTCGTCAGTCCCGAGCACCGGGACGCGAAGGACGACGTACCATCCGCCCTCGA
>JBEKXC010000047.1:0-25396 GCA_049512435.1 Terriglobales bacterium
GTGCCGATCTTCCGTTGTCGTGCTATCTGAACCGCGGCAACGATATATGGGCTGGCGGCCAGGGCGGCACTCTTTTTCATTCGGCTGACGGCGGGCTCACTTGGTCACGAGTGCAACCTTCTATGGGCTCTCTGACACTTACATCCGACATCACTTCGATCGCCGCGACCGATGCCAGCGTTATTGAGGTTTCTACCAGTACGAGCGAGCGGTGGACCACCCTGGATGGCGGCAAGAGCTGGGCAAGAAAGTAACTCGAGGTTTCTTTCACATCTTAAGCGGGATATCGCAATAGGCGACCCAAGCTAAGTTACTTTCGGGCATGTCCTGCGGTACTTCTTTCCAACTCCATCATTACGAAAGTGACATTTACACTCTGCCCAAACGGACATAGGATGAGCAGGTAGTTTGGCAGTTCTGGGGGAGGGCTGCCGGAGACGTCCTGAGCTTAACTGCTCAGGGCGTTTTTTATTTCTCGCGACTTTCTCGCAACTCTCTCGCAACTATTTCGCGGAGAAGTTTCTCGGGTTTAGGTTGCGGCGGGAGCAGCTACGCTCTTGACCCCAAAAACCGAATCCACGGTGGCTACGATCTGGTCCATGGCTCCATCGATGTCGAGGGTGAAACGAACCAGGTCCATATTCTTGAGCGCAGGGTACTTGTCGACCAGGGCTTGCCACGCCACGTCGCGGTCGAGATCGACACCCATGATCTCGTCATAGCCGTAGCCCAAATAGCTCACCCGGCACAGGAGATCGCTAAGGTGAACCAGGCAGGCCAGAGGTCCGGCTGTGGGCAGCAGGGTCACGTCGTGGTGACAGCGAGCGGCGTCCACCAAATCCTTTGAAAAGCCCCAATGCTCGCACAGGATGCCCCCGGTATCGCAATGCGTGAAGCCGAGAATCTGCTCTTCGACGATGTGAAGCGGTAGATGCTGCTTGGCGGCTTGTCGAAGGCATTTTCGAAACTCCTCGGTATAGAGGATGGAGTTCACCAAGAGTCCGAGGTCGTGCAACAGTCCAGCCAGGTAAGCTTTCTCGGGCTCCGGATATTCGATTTTCTTGGCCATTCTTTGCGTGACCAGCGCGCAACCGAGCGAATGCCGCCAGTAAGTGTCCGGCTCGATCACCCATTTATCTTGCGGGATGACCCGATTGATGCACAAACCGAATAGCATCGAACGCACTCTCTCGAGGCCAAGAGCCACGACTGCGGAGTGCACGGTTTCGATATTGCGGCTACTGAAGAGGGGTGAATTGGCCATGCGCAGGCATTGCGCCGCGATCGACCCATCGTAAGAGACCAGCTCAACCACTTTTTCAACTTTGACCTCGTCCGAAGGCAGTCGCAGCAAATCGAGGAGCGGGACCAGGATGGCGGGAGCGGTCGAGATCGAGTCCAGTTGCTTGATTCGGGCTTGCAGTTGTGACTGTAGTTTGGGATTCACTTTGCGCCTCCCGCAGCCGCCTGCGATGCTGTCGACTTCCAGTATCCCGTGTTCCCGGGGAAATGGATCAGCCGGAAGGTATCGTTCACCTGGTATAAAGACTCCGCGTGTCCGAGGAAAAGGTAGCCGCCCGGCAACAGATTGGAATAGAAATGCTGCACCACGCGGCGCTTCGAAGCCAGGTCGAAGTAGATGAGAACATTGCAGCAGAAAATGATGTCCATGCCTTTCTGAAACAACATCTTGCTGTCATCGCTCAGGTTCAGGCGATCAAAGCGGATCTGCGCTTTGAGCAGATCGTTAGCCTGGAGTTTCTTGTCGCCAACGTCTTTGAAGTATTTTCGGCGCAGCGCTTCGCTGGTATTGCGCAGGGCATACTCGCCGTAAATGCCGGCGCGCGCGGTTTCGAGCGAGTTGTCGTTCAAATCGGTAGCCAGAATGTCCCAGGTCCAACCGGCAAGAAGCTTCTCTTTTTGTTCGAGCAAAAACATGGCCAGGGTGTGCGGCTCTTCTCCGGTCGAGCAGCCCGCGCACCAGAAGCGCAGACGTTTGAGGCTGACCAGACCTTTGACCTGCAGAATCTGGGGAAGAATCACATTTTGCAGCGCCTCCAACTGCGCGGGATGGCGGAACATGTAGGTTTCGCCGATGGTAATTTCGTTCAACAGCAGGCGCAACTCCGCTTCCCGGTTTCCGCGCGTGGTGAGGTGCTCCAGGTACTCCGAGGGGCTGGGCACGCCGAGCGCAGTCATTCGACGCGCGCAGCGTGAACTCAGAAGATAAAGTTTTTCCTCGGCATGATAGATTCCGGAGATCCGGTAAACCAGATCGCGGATCTTCAAAAACGCCGGATCACCCGGGTTCGAATCCGGACTCACGGCAGGTTTCACTTTTGCGATTTCGACGGCCATTGTTTGATCTTTCGCCAGCTAGACTTCCGAACATTCTCCGCTAGATTCTCAAGTTCTTCACGGGCCGGCAGCGATCCCGATAGCCCTCCGCATCATCACCCTGCGCACAACTTCCGGCCCGATGCTGTTCAGGGGATATACGCGATCGGCCAGGTTGGCGGCGACGACACTTCCGGGCATGCCCCAAACCACCGAGGATGCTTCATCCTGGACGATGACCGTTCCGCCCGCTTCCCGTATCTCGGCGGAGCCGCGAGTGCCGTCCGCCCCCATGCCGGTAAGCACCACCGCCAGCACGTTCGCACCGTAGGCTTGAGCCACCGAGCGGAACAACACATCCACCGCGGGCCGGCAGGAATTCTCCTGTGGATCGCGGTTGAGGCCGAGCACGAATTCCGTCCCCTTGCGAGCCACGGTCATGTGATGGTCGCCGGGCGCAATCCAGATTTGACCGCGCTGTAACTTCTGCCCTTCCACGCCTTCCCGCGCCTCGAGCCCGCTGAGTGCATCGAGACGCTCGGCGAGCAGGCGCGTAAACAGAGGAGGCATGTGCTGCACGATCACAATGGGCACTGGAAAATCCGCGGGAAATTCCGGGATCACAGTAGTCAGCGCGTTCGGCCCACCGGTCGACGTGCCGATGGCGACCACATCGATCCGCGCCGACGGACGGGTGGAGACCCGGGGGCGCATGGCAGTCGGCGGCGGCTGCGGCACGCGCACCGCGCACAAGGACTTGATCTTCCGAATCAGCTCTTCCCGCACCCGCTCGCGCGAGCTCTCCGAGCCCCCGCTATGGTCGGGTTTGGTGACATAGTCGCTGGCACCCCGCGCCAGCGCATCGAGAGTCGCACTCGCACCACGCTCGGTAAGAGTGCTGAACATAATCACCGGCAACTTTGGATAGAGTTTGCGAATCTCGACCAGCGTTTCCAGCCCATCCATTCCCGGCATCTCAATGTCGAGCGTGACCAGATCCGGCTTGAGCTCGGGAATCCGGACCAGCGCCTGAATGCCGTTTCCCGCCGTGCCGGCGACGACGATCTCAGGATCGGATGCCAGCAGATTGCTGAGCACCTTCCGAATGACCGCCGAATCATCGACAATTAATATGCGAGTTGGTTTCATCTCTTCTGTCCTAAGACCTGCGGACCGCAAGCATTCCCACAACCGGCCTCATTCCGCCCTCACCAGCGCATGCTGCGCACGGAGCCCGCGGACGGGTGCGTGCAGCACCCGGCGAAACATCCGCAGGAAGACTTCTTCCGCCTGTTCCGGTGACGGCGTACCGGAGGCAAACAACTGCTCTGAAGCCTCGCGCCCAAAGGCCGGCGCCTGGCGGTAGAGCGAAGCAATCGCTTCCTCAACCGGGCGCGCGCCGCACCATTCCACCCGGGCAGCCACGGCCAGTTCGACCATCGCTTCAACGGCCGGGACCGCCGCCCCCCGCACCGCCAGCACCTGCTCGCGCTGTTCATGAATGGCGTCAATATCGACGATACGCAAGCCCGATCCGGCCTCGATATTGCGGGGCACCCCACCATCGACCACCAATGGTGGATCGAGTGGGCGGCGTTCGACGAGCGCGTCCAGCCGCTGGCGGCGCAGAATGGGTTCCGGAGCTGAGGTTGCAGCCACAATCACGTCGGCGGAGTCCAGTGCGGAATCTAGTTGGCTCCAGGCCAGGGCTTGGCCGCCACAATGTTCAGCCAGAGCCACGGCCCTTTCCCCGGTGCGATTCAGGAACACGAGTTCACCCAGCCGCCGCTTCGCCAGGTTGTTTCCGATGTCGCGCGCAATCTGCCCTGCGCCAATTACGAGAATGCGGGCGGCCCGCTCCGGTCGATGGCATCGCAGGTGGCTCGCGATCAATTCCGCCAGTGCCGAGCCCAGACTGGGGCAACCATGGCCGATCCGGGTTTCGGCGCGCGCCCGCTTGCCGGCGCGGACCGCGAGCGCAAACGCCTGATTGAGATAGATTCCCAGGGTGCCGGCCTGGGCGGCAATCGCAGCCGCCTTTCTTACCTGGGGGAGAATTTGTCCGTCTCCGAGGATTGCGGAATCCAGCCCGCAAGCCACCCGCACCAGATGCCCGAAGGCCTCCGAACCGGTGAGTTGATAACGATGGCAATCCGCGCGCAGGATGGGAGCCTGGGGACGCAAGCGGCGGAGATATCCGAGCCAACGCTCGACGGCGGCCTCGTCCGCCGAGGCCAGGTAAAACTCGGTGCGATTGCAAGTGGACAGAACGGCGGCTTCGCCGCCGTTCGTGCCCGTGCCCGAGTCCTGGAGCAGCGCCGAAGCCTCCGCCGGCTGGAAGCTGAGAGTTTCGCGCACCGCCACCGGCGCGGTGCGGAAACTCACTCCCAGCAGATACAGTGCTTTCGCGGGTGCCATGAAGTTCCTTTCTTTCCCCGCCCGGCTCAGAACTTGTAGCGTCCGATGAGTTCACGCAGCGTTGTCGCCAGTTTGGAGAGCTCGGCCGCAGCTTTCTGGGTGTCAGCGGCGCCGTGCGTCGTGCTTTGCGCCGCCTCGGCCACACCGGCGATGTTCTTGGTGATTTCCCCGCTGCCGCTGGCCGCCTCACTGACGTTGCGCGCCATTTCGTTGGTGGTGGCGTCCTGCTCCTCCACCGCCGTGGCAATGGTGGACGAGATTTCGCTGATCTGGTTGATGACCCCACTGATGGTTCCGATGGCATCCACGGCCGCTTTGGTGTCGCCCTGAATGGCTTCGATCTTGCGGCTGATGTCCTCGGTGGCCTTGGCGGTCTCTTTGGCCAGCTCTTTCACTTCGTTCGCGACCACGGCAAAACCTTTGCCCGCCTCACCAGCGCGCGCGGCTTCAATGGTTGCGTTCAGGGCGAGCAGGTTGGTCTGCTGCGCGATCGAGGTAATGACCTTGACCACCTGGCCAATTTCCTTGCTCGACTCGCCCAGTTTGGCTACCGTCGTATTGGCAGTTTCCGCGACATTCACCGCCGCGGTCGCTACCTTGGCCGATTCGGTGGCGTTCTTGGCGATTTCCTTGATGCTGGCGCCCATTTCTTCCGTGCCCGTGGCCACCGTCTGCAGGTTCTTGTTCACCTGCTCGGAATTCTTGGCAACGACGCCGGCTTGGGCCGAGGTCTCTTCCGCGTTGGCGCTCATCTGCTGACTGTTGGAAGAGAGTTCTTCGGAGGCGCTGGCCAGGGACTGCGTGGTCTGGCCAATGGCGCCAAAGCCGGTTCGCAGGTTCCCGAGGAACTTCGACAATCCTTTTCCCATGAGTCCGACGGCATCGCTGCCGAGCTCCGGGATCTCCTGGGTGAGATCGCCTTCGGCCGCCGCGGTCACCACTTTCAGAATGCTGTCCACTTTTTGCTTGAGCTCGGTCGCTGCCGTCTTTTCGCGCTCGGCCGATTCCAGCACCTGCTTTTCCGTGGCTACTCTCGCCGTGATGACTTCCCAGTTCAGCATGTAGCCGGTGCAATTCCTGTCCTTGTCGTAGATGCCGCAGACCTGCAGGTCGAGCGTTTCGGGGCCGACCCCAATCCGGGCCCGGTGCGGGAGGTTCTTGTCGTTGGCGAGCAACTTCCGCTGGTGCGACGGGTCCTTATGAAAGATATCGATCGACTGGCCGATCATCTGCGAAACCTTGATCGGCAAGTATTGTTCCAGGGTCTGCAGCGTCTTGCTCGACGCCGGGTTCATGTATTGGATCTTCAGCTCCCGGTCGGCATAGATGATGTTGGTGGGTGAATTCTCGACCATAGCGGAAATGCGGGTCGCTTCCACCCGGGCTTTGACCTGTTCGGTGACGTCGGTGGCGTACTTCACCACTTTGAAGGGCTTGCCGTCGCCGTCCATGATGGGGTTATAGGAGGCCTGAATCCAGACTTCCTTGCCGCCCTTGCCGATGCGCTTGTATTCCCCCGCCTGATACTCGCCGCGATTCAGCTTGGCCCAGAATTCCCGGTAGTCCCCGCTATTCCGGTAGGCCTCGTCCACGAACATGCTGTGATGCTTGCCCTTGACCTCATCGAGCGAATAGCCCAGGGTTTTCAGGAAGTTGTCGTTGGCCGTAACGACGATCCCGTCCATCTGGAACTCGATTACCGCCTGCGATTTGCCAATCGCGGCCAGCTGGCCGCTGCTATCCGCCGCCAACCTCACCCGTTCCGTCACGATCTCCCAGGTCACCAACGTGCCCACGTAGTTCCTGGCACCGTCGTAGATGGCGCTCACAGCCAGGCTCAGCGTCTCCGGCCCCAGGCGAATGTCAGCCCGATGCGGCAAGTTCTTCGGATCGGATAGAATGCGGCGCTGATAGGCCGGGTTTTTGTGGAAGATATCGATGCAGCTGCCGACTATGTCGTCCACCTTGATGGGCAAAAGGTGCGCCACTTTAGCCAGCGTGGCGCGCGAGGCCGGGTTCATATAGCGGATGATCAGGTCGGTGTCCGCGCGAATAAAATTCAGCGGACTGTTTTCCATCATCTGCTCGAAGATACTGGTTTGGGTGTGGGCCGCCTTGGTTCCCGCAGCGGCGCTGTTTCCGGACTTCTTCTGCAATGGTGCGGCAGTGCTCATGTCGATTCTCCTAAGTGTTTTTGGTATTTGGCGGATCCGTTATTGGTTTGGTCACGATGTCTGGTTCGAGCGCCGCAACCGCAGTCATCACTTCCGTACTTCCATTTCTTAAGTCACCATGTAACTGGTGACGTAATTCAGGCTGCGCAGCGTCACAAAGGTCATGCCCACTGCGAAATGCCACTTGCGCGCGTCCCCCTGCCCTGCGAGCACGCCCCGGCCTAACAAAATCATGGCCACGTAGCACAACAAAACTCCCACCGAAACCCCGGCATGGAACCAAAGCAGGGGACTGACCCGGGCCACTACTTTCTCCACCGCATGCCGCGAGATTTCGATGTACAGCACCAGCAGCAGGTCCACCACAAAGGCGGAAATCATCAGGCGCAAATGGAGCTGGGGCCGGCGATGGCGAAACCACAGCCCCACGGCCAACAGCAGCACGACCAGCGACGATGCCAGGTGCAGCATGCTTAGGGCTTCCTTTCTTCCGCGGTAAGGCCGGGATCGGATCCGTCCACGGCGCGTTCCGTGTCCAGCACCAGGAGCAGACGTTCGGGCAGTTTGTGAACGCCGCGAATCATTTCCCGCGCCATCCCCTTCAGCGTTTCTGGCGGCTCCTCAAAGGTCTTTTCCTCGACCTCGATGACGTCGCCGATTTCGTCCACCAACAGGCTGAGCGCGCCGTCGTCGGTACGCACGACGACATTCATCGGCAACTGGTCCGCGGGGCGTTCCGTCATGCCCAAGCGCAGCCGCAGATCGATGGCCGTGACAATTTGTCCCCGCAGGTTGATCAGTCCGCGGACGACCTTCGGTACCAGCGGCACCCGCGTCATCTCCTGATAGCGGATCACTTCCTGAACCTGCTGCACCGGGACACCGAAAAAGTGCCCATCGAGAAAAAACGTACAAAACTGCTCGCTCTGCGCCATGGCAACCCTTGCTCCCTGATCCCGCTACTCTTTTGTCTCTGTCCCGACCCTGTGTCTCTATCCCGATCCTGTGTCTTGATCCTGATCCTGTGTCTTGATCCTGATCCTGTGTCTTGATCCTGATCCTGCGGCTATCCTGCAGCCGTTGCGGTAAAGAAGCGGGGATTCGCGGCGCGCACCACGCCTTGCACATCGAGGAGGTCGGTCACGCGCTGCTGCACCACCGCCGAGCCCAGAATCCCGGCCCGCTCGGCCGTGCGATCGAGCACCACGTCCTCTTCCACAATGTCGAGAATGCGCTCGACCACCAGGCCGATGCTGCGTCCCCCCTCGGCATAGACCACAACCTGCAGCCGGGCTTCGGCATCGGCGGCCATTTCTCCGGGGCCGCCTGCCGGCTGGCCCACGGCCTCCGAGATGCGAATCAAGGGCATGATCTGTCCCCGGTACTGCACCACCTGGCGCTGGCCGGCGCTCTCCACCTTGCTCGGTTCAAACTCCTCCAGCCGCGCCACGAGCGAGAGGGGAATGGCCATGCGCCCGTTCTTGCCTGTTTGAAACAACAGCAGGGTTTGACGGTTCCCGGCGGTCTTTTCCCCCGAGGATGGTTCCTTCCCCGCCAGCCCTCGGTCCTGCAGCTCGCTGATGACATCAGCCTTCTGCGCCAGTCCGAGCGCGTCCAGAATCAGCGCGACTTTCCCGTCGCCCATGATGGTGGCGCCGGCAAACGTATTTACGCCCTTGAGCTGCTTGCCGAGCGGCTTGACCACGATTTCCTCGGTGTCGTTGATTTCGTCGACCACCAGCCCGAACTGCCGGCCCTCGGCTTGCAGCACCACAATGTTGACCGCATTCCCCTCTTCGGACCGCAGGTCGGCAACCCCGGCCAGCTGCAGCTCCCGGCTCAGATACACCAGAGGCAGCAAACGTCCGCGCAAGCGGTGCACGGGAGCGCCCTGAACCATCTCGATGCCCTTGGTCACCTCGTCGGCCTCCAGCCGCACCAGTTCGAGCAAGCTGACTTGAGGAATGGCGTAGCGATCGCCACCGCAGGTCACCACCAACGCCGGGATAATGGCCAGGGTAAGCGGAATCTTCATGCGGACCATCACCCCCTGACCGGGCTTGGACTGCAGGTCGACGGTGCCGCCAATTTTTTCGATGTGGGTCTTGACCACGTCCATCCCCACTCCCCGGCCGGAGACGTTGGTGATTTTCTCGGCCGTCGAAAAGCCCGGCAGAAAAACCAGATTCACCAGCTCGCGATCGCTCATGCGGCTGGCCTGCTCGGCGGAGATCAGGCCTTTCTGCACTGCTTTGTTGCGAATCCTCTCCTGATCGAGACCGGCGCCATCGTCCGAGATTTCGATGTTGACCTGTCCACCTTCATGAAACGCGCGCAGGAACAGCCGGCCCTCCGGATCTTTCCCAGCCGCCTGGCGGGCCTCGGGGGTTTCGATGCCATGATCCACGGAGTTGCGCACGATGTGGGTCAGCGGATCCTTGATGGCCTCGATCAGCGTCTTGTCGAGTTCGGTCTCTTTGCCTTCCATCTCCACCCGCACCTGCTTGCCGCAGGCGACGGCGAGATCCCGTACGGTGCGCGGCAACTTGCTCCAGATGTTGCCGATCGGCTGCATGCGGGTCTTCATCACCCCTCCCTGCAGTTCGGTCGTGATCAGGTTGAGCCTTTGACTGGTAACCAGCAGTCCGCTGTCGGCGCTGCGGTTGGCAAACTGCAGGATCTGGTTGCGCGCCAGGACCAGTTCCCCGACCAGGTTCATCAGCTGATCGAGCAAACTGACGTCCAGCCGGATGGTGCTGTCGCTGGCACTCTGCCCGCGTGCCGCCTGGGCGCGCAGCGCATCCACGACATCGGCCGGCCGGGCCGCGCCCTGTTCCACCAGAATTTCGCCGAGGTGGCGCGGGTCGCCCGCTTTCTGTTCCTCGGCCGCACGCACGATCTCCGCCGAGGTCACGCCGGCTTGTTGCATCAGAATGTCGCCGATATTATTTGGCAGGACGGCGGCCGCTTCGGAGGCGCTCTCCGTCACCGGAGCAGCCTCGATTTCCTGCGCCTTGACCTCCTCCTGTGCCTTGATCTCCTGTACCTTGACCTCCTGCACCGCAACTTCAGGCGCCTCGACTTCCTGCGTCTTGGCCCCCGGCGTCTTGATCTCGTGCACCGCCTCCGGAACCCCCTGCAACCGAGTCAACCTCGAAATCAGCCCGTCGTCGTCGCGTTCCCCCTCAACGCCGGTGGCTTCGATCGACGCCAATATCTGACGGACAGCATCCACCATGGCCAGCAGTGCGCTGGTGATGTCTCGATCGAGCGCTTTCTGGCCATCGCGCAACAGTCCCAGCAGGCTTTCGCCGACATGGGCCACGGCACCCAGCTTGTTGAAGGCCAGAAAACCGGACGTGCCTTTAATGGTGTGAATGGTGCGGAAAATGCTTCCCAGAATCTCGCGGTCGTTGGGATTTTTTTCGAGCGTAACCAAGTCCCGGTCCAGGCGGTCGAGGTTCTCGTAGCTCTCGACCAGAAACTCTTTGACAATATCGTCGGAATCATTCATACGAATATCCTCTCCATCGGCGCGGACTTCGATCGCTTGAGTGCTGAGGTAGCGACCGATCCCGGCTTCTCCCTATCCACCTTGCAGCCCCACCTTGCGGCGCCACGGAACGCCGCAATCCGATAAGAAAGCTCTTACAAAGCGGGTCGATAGCCGCTGGAATAGAGCATTTATCAGACCCAAAACGCTGTGCACCCGGCACCTTCGGCAGTCTCCGATGGACGGATCGGCGGTTCAGTGTCTGAATTGTTTTGTGCGAATTATTGCGCGACTGTCATGCGGACGCGCGTGCGGACTGGGGTGGAAAACTTCGGAGTCTCTACATCGGCGTAGTTAAGTCTGGAATGTTTACGTCTGGGATGGTTACTTCTGACGCGTTGATGCTGACCGACCGGTTTGCACGCGGGAGAGTCCGGCTGGTTGTGGGCTGTCGGCGGTACTGTGCTCGAACGGACGGGCGAGGCGCCCGTCCCCACACAAGCCTTGGCCCTACAGCCTCGGTTCCTACAGCCCCGGCCCATCCGGATATGTCGGCAAATCCGGAGGCCGCGCCGGCAGCGTCTTTGGATTGGCTTTAATCTGCTCCAGCAGCATCTCGATTGCTTTTTCGAGTTGCGGGTCCTGTCCCTTCAACACCAGGTCGGGGGGATTGTCGACCACCACGTCCGGCTGCACGCCGCGGTTCTCGATCAGCCATTTGCTGTCGAGCCCATAGAGTGAAAATTCGGGGCGCGTTATGTAGCCGCCATCCATGAGCGGAAATTGTCCGCGAATGCCGCGCACTCCGCCCCAGGTCCGCTCGCCGATGAGTGGTCCCAGCTTGTAATACTTAAAGAAGTAGCTGAAAAAGTCTCCATCGGAGGCGGCGTAGTGATTGGTTACACAAGCCATGTATCCGTAGAAAACCGGGGCAGGGACCGTGCCCGGCTCCCAGTTGCGCGCCGGGCTCATCGCGGAGAGTACCCGCCGCAGCCGCTCAAAAATGAGCCCGTCGACGAAGCCGCCGCCGTTGTAACGGACGTCGAAGATGATGCCTTCCTTGCGAATCTGCGGAAAGTACTGCTTAACGAACTCGTTGAGTCCCGCGTCGCCCATATCGGGCAAGTAGACATAGCCGATGCGGCCGCCGCTGGCCGCGTCCACCTTTTTACGATTGGTCTCGATCATGTTCAGCTCGCGTAAGCTGAACTCGTCGGCAATCGGCTTCACCACCACCTTGCGCGCGCCATCCTCCGCGGGTTTGGAGTTGACGGTGAGCGTGACCACTTCATTGGCCGTGTTGGTTAGCAGTTCGTCGGGAGTCTGGGAAGCGCGTAACGCGCGCCCGTTGATGGCGATCAGATAATCGCCTTCCTTGATGTTGACACCGGGCTCGGTCAAAGGCGAGCGAGTATGCGCGTCCCAGTTCTCGCCGGAGAAGATTTTCTTGATCCGGTAGATGCCGCTGGCGGAATCAACTTCATAGTCCGCCCCCAGCAATCCGACGTTCACCGGATGCAGGTCGGGGAAATCGCCGCCGCCAGTATAAGTGTGCGAGTTCGATAACTCGCCAATCATCTCGCCCAGGATGTACGTCAGCGAATAGCGATCGGCCACGTACGGAAGCAATTGCGCATAATTGTCTTTGATCTTGGGCCAATCCACTCCATTCATCGACGCCTCAAAAAAGTAATCGCGTTCCTGCCGCCAGACCTCGTTGAACATTTCTTTCCACTCCTCGGGAGGATCGACCTCAACTCGCATGCCATCCAGTTTGAGCGCGCCATCTCCAACCTTGTGGGGCGCGTCCGGGGGCTTGGCATCGATGATCCCAACCGGGCCATCGTTCTCGGCGCGGTACAGCAACTTCGAGCCGTCGCGGGAGAGCGCGAAACGATCCGCGCCATCCAACAACACTTTGTCTTTGCGTTCTTTCAAATCGTAGGCATGAATCGCAGGACTTTCGCCAGCCAGCGGCCCTGACAGCCCCTGAACCGGCGATGTCGAGTAGTAGATCGCATCCTTGGAAGCGTCGACGGCGTGAATCACCGCAGCAGGAACGGCCAGAGCTACGATCCGGTTCTGGATGCCCTCCAGATCAATGCGGAAGACTTTGGGAGGCTCCTTCTTTTCGGTTTCCGCGGTTTTCTCTTCGGGTTGTTTTTCTTGTTCCTTCTTGTTTGGTGTTGGCTTCGCGTTCTTCTTATTACTATTGCCCGGCTCGGGTACCGGCGAGGCCGCTGCCGGCTCTTCACTCTTCACCTTGACTTCGTCGCTCAAAGCCGGAAAGGGCGAAGGCTCGTCCGCTGTCAACGTAACCACGTAAACCCGGGTCGTTTTCGGATTCGCAAACTCGAAATCGACGTTACCCAGCACCTCGTTGTAATCGCGGTCAGAGAGGAAATATAAGTATCGCCTGTCAGGATCGAACACGGCCGCATAACTGTTATTCAGAGTCGAAGTCACGGCGGTGATCTTATGGTCGGCCAAGCCATACAGATATACCACCGAGTAACCAGACTCCAAATTCTTATCGTAAGCCAGCCACTTACTATCTGGAGACCAATTGTAATTCGTAATTTCGCCGTACTTACCGCGATCCACCTCGACGGGCTTTTTCTCCTTGATGTCGACATACCAAAGTTTCAGATCCTTATCCGCCCAGGCGATCTTCGAACTGTCCGGGGACCACGCCGGCGGGAACATGAAACCCTTGTGTCCGCTGGTGATCGGCTCCTCGGCGGCCAGTCCGTCTTGGGGAGCGATGTAGATCTCATCTTCACCCGTGCGGTCGGAAACGTAGGCGATCCATTGCCCGTTCGGCGACCACGCAACTTTCTGTTCGCGAACGCCTGGAGAATGCGTGAGGTTGCGGATGCTCCCGTCCTTCGCTGGGACGGTGAAGACGTCTCCCCGCGCGCCGAACACCGCTCGCTTGCCGTCGGGTGCGATGTCGAAGTCGGTGATACGCCGGCTCGCGTTCACCCAATGCTTCATGGTTTGATCGCGTTCGCCGTTCACATAGAGAGTCAGCTTTTTCGGCTGCCGGGTCTGCGGATCGGCGCTCTGCAGATCGGCATTTTGCAGATCAAGCGTGTACAGATAGCCGCCATTCTCAAAAATAATCGCATCGGGGCCAAGGCTCGGCCACATTATGTCGAACTCGTCGAACTTAGTAAGTTGCTCAACTTGCTTGCTGCCCAAGTCATAACTGTAAAGATTGAGCCGGCGTTCGGGCCCGCGATCGGAAGTGAAGTAAATTGTGTTCCCGTGCCACATCGGAAAGGTGTCCGTGTAATCCGTGTGCGGGATGACCTGGTCAACGACATTATTCTTCATGTCGTAGATGGTGATGTCCTGCGCCAAGCCGCCGGTGTAGCGCTTCCACTGCCGGAAATTGCGAAAAATCCGGTTGTAAGCGATTTTCGTGCCGTCCGCGGAGAACGAAAGCAGACCGCCCTCATCCGGAGGCATGGGCTGCGGCAGGCCGCCATTGATACTCACCGTGTAGGGGCGCTTGATCCAGCCGTTCGAAGCGTCGCGACGCGAAAGAAACACAATGCTCTTGCCATCCGGCGTCCAGCCGATCACCTGGTTGAGCACACCCATGCGGTCGCTGAGCGGCTGCGCTGCTCCTTGATAGAAGGTCAACTGTTTCGGTTGACCGCCTTCGGAGGGCATTACATAGACGTTAAAGTTGCCGTCGTACTGGCCGGTGAATGCCAGCCACTTTCCATCCGGCGAAAACTTTGGAAATAGTTCACGGCCGGGATGCGAGGTGATGCGCCGGGCCATGCCTCCCGAGCTCGAAGCGAGCCAGAGATCACCGCCATACATGAATGCAATCTTGTCTTTGTAGATATCGGGAAAACGCTGCAGACGGCCTTCTTGAGTTTCCTCGGCGCTCGCCAAGCAAGCGCAGCCGATGACACAGGCAATGGCACAGTTGAGCACACAGTTCAGCACTATGAACACGAAAAGACTTCTAGTAGAAATCATGAGAGATCCTCATTGGGAGAATTTTTGCGGGACTAACAGCCGAGGGCGAACCATTTCGACAAGCGGGATTGTATCAGCTTCCACGCTGTTACTTCGAACTCTAATTGTGTTTTGTGGATTGTATTTCACTGCCCCGGCGTGTTGGCGGAGGCTCGCACCGCCTCCTGGCAAGTGCCGGCGGCGGTCAACACTTTGTCAAACGCTGTATCTGTGCGCAGCTTGGCGAGCAGAGGATCGGAAAGGAGATTCTCGTGCGCGCAATAGTTCTGCTCGACCGCGCTCTGGAGCAGATGAAGAGCCGCTTGTTTCTTGCCGCAGAACGCAAAGATTGTTCCCTGGTAATACCACGTCTCCGGGTCAGGTTCGGTGGGCATGCTGGTTTCCGCTTCCTGCGCCATCCGGTCCAGATCCGCGGCGGGCCGCAATCCCAGGCAAGCCTCCAGCAGGTCGCGGTGATAGCGTGGCGTGCTCGGCATGTGCTTCACGGCCTCGCGCGCTTCCGAAATTTTTCCCTGGCGCAGCAGGATGGAGGGCATAATATACGCAGCCCACTCGGAACCGGCATCCAGACGGACGAAATCCGCAGCCCGTTCCGTCTTGCCCAGTTCCATGAACGCCCAGGCACAAGAACGAAAAACATAGTTACCGGGATCGAGCGCCAGCGCCGTGTTGCATTCCTTCGTCGATTGCTCCAGCATCCCGGCGTAACGATAGACATAGGCAGTCGCGAAATGAGCCTCGGCACTCTCCGGACGACGCTCGACCAGCGCCTGCGCCGCCTGGTATGCCGGGCCGAGTTCCCCGCGCTCCACGTGGTTGGCGATGAGTTGTCTGGCGGCAGTGACCCGATTCGGATCAAGTTCTACCGCCCGTTCGCAGGCTTTGTTGGAGCGCTGGAACATCGGCTCGCCACCATCGGAATAGTCCGCGTCATAGTAGCTGCGCACGCCGAGCTGCTCCCATGCCGGCGCATAGGTGGGGTCGACCTCGACCACATGTTCCAGAACCGCGATGGCGTCCTTATTTGGCCCGGCATCATGGGGCAGCGCCAGGCTGTGCAGGTAGAGATCGTAGGCCTCCGCGTTTTTCGGGCGTGTGCCGGTATCGAGAAAACCACCGGCGGCACCAAGCGCCGGCAGCAACTCCTGACGTATTTGGGCCGCCATCTGGGCTTGCAATGCGATCAGATCCTGAGCGGGCGCGGTCACGTTGGTTTGCCACAAGAGCCGGTTGCCATCCACCTGAATCGCCTCGAGCGTAATCATCAGGCGGTCGCCCTGCTTCAGGAAGTGTCCGGTAACAACGTTGGCGACGTGCACTTCCCGGCCCGCCTGCTGCGGGTCGACGTCGTTGCCAACAAACTTGCGCGTGATCGCGGAGGGACGAACGTCGAGCGTCCGGGTGTAGGTAAGCGTGTTGGCAATTTCATCGGCCAGTGCGAAGCGCAGGAACTCCACGCTGATGTCGCCATTCATGTTCTGCAACGGCAGCACGGCAATGGTGTTCTTCGGCGCGCCCCCGCCCATCATCTGACGCTGTTTGAAAAACAACGCCCCGACCGCGACCAAAACCGTGAGCAACAGCGCGCTGACTCCGAGCAGAATGTAATGCGAAAATTTACTGGTGGCTTGAAACGTATTCGTGGCCAGTCGATAGGGCAAGGCCGGCCGCCGCGCCCCGGTTTTTTTTGCGCCGCTCCCGCTCCTGTTTAGTCCGCTCCTGGTTAGTCCCGATTCCGTTTCCCTCCGCAGCGACTGCAGGTCTCCCTTCATCGCCAGCGCGTTCGGATAGCGGTGGCCCCGGTCTTTTTCCATGGCCCGGCCGATGATGCCTTCGAGATCCGGGGGAAGCGATGGATTGAGACTAAGAGGAGAAACCGGTTTCTGATTCAGCACCGCATCCAGCGTGGTGATCACGTTGCCGGTGGCAAACGGCTTCTTGCCGGTAGCCATTTCGTAAAGCACGACTCCGAGCGAGAACAGATCGCTGCGCGGATCCAGTTCTTCTCCGCGCGCCTGCTCTGGAGACATGTAAACGGCGGTTCCCGGAATCACGCCGACCGCGGTCAGCGAGTCTTCCAGCGCGGCCTCGCTCGATCCCGGTTCGGGCATCGCCTTGGCCAATCCGAAATCGAGGATTTTTGTCTGCCCGCTTTGCGCCACAAAAACATTGGCCGGCTTGATGTCGCGATGAATAATGCCCTTGGCGTGCGAAGCCGCCAGAGCATCCGCCACCTGTATGCTGATGTCGAGAATCTCATCGACATCCATCGGCTTGCCGCGAATCTTCTCCTTCAGGCTCACCCCTTCCAGCTTCTCCATGACGATGAAGGGATGTCCCCCGTTGTCATTGATATCGTGGATGGTGCAGATGCCGGGATGGTTTAACTGGGAGGCGGCGCGAGCTTCGCGCAGAAAGCGTTCGAGCGACTTGCGGTCGTGGACCATCTCCTGGGGAATGAACTTGAGGGCGACATGACGGGCGAGGCGCGTGTCTTCCGCCTCATACACCACGCCCATGCCGCCACCACCGAGCTTTCCCACGATGTGATAGTGGGAGACTGTTTCGCCGATCATTCCGGAGGCCTCAAGGCCGCTCGCGGCTATGTTAGGCCGGTGGGGAAACTTGGTCAACCCTCAGGCGGGGTACTATGACCTGAGGGGATTTTGCTACACCCCTACCCCCAGGGGGTATGGGCGCGGGGCGCGCGCGCTGGGGAGCGGGGCGAGCGGGTGGGGAGGTTGGTTCCCGTGCAGTGGTTTTATATCCTCTGTTCCGATTCCCACTGTTGAAGTACTTTCGCAACTTCGGCCATCTTGGACACTCGCACGGGTTCTTTCTTGCAGATTTTCTCCAGCGTGTGCTGATTGATTCCCCGGCGCATGAATTCCCGCTTGGGAACATTAGCGATCCGCGCCAATTGTTCCTCGGTCCCAATTGCATTCCCTTTCCGCTTGTACTGGATGGCTTTGAAGTCCAGCAGACTCAAATCTCCGCCTTCCTCCCAGTGCTTGTCGGATTCTTTTCCGATGTAGATTGGCGGCCAGTTCGCGTACACGTGCGCGCGTTGCAATAATCCGCGCGTGTCGAACTCGCACGGCTTTCCGTTCGGTCCAAGGCTCTTGGCTTCAGGATGGTTTTGGTACGCGTCCAAGAGCATGAAGAAGTTCTTTGCGAGCGCGCAGCACCCGTTCCGGGGTGACGTGTCCACCCTCACACCCGACGCCGTAGGCGGCGTGCTTTTGAACTTCCCGGATACCGCACAGTAACCGGCCCCCTTTTGGCAGGCATCAGTCTGCCGTCAACTTATACCAGCGCAAGCCGCCATAGGGAAAACCGCCACAAACCGTGCTCACGATTTCTTCGCGGCCCTGCGTCAGGTCATAAACCGTGACATCCCTCTCGTCTTCCAGCGAGCAGCGGTGAGGCGACCGCCACTTGGGTGCCTGCCTCACAAAGAAAACAAACCTCCCGTCTGGGGACCAGTACAACGGCGTCAGAATGTCCTTACGTGACACCGAAAAGGTCTTGCCCGGATCACCTACTTTGCTGATTTGGCATTCTGAGTTCCTGTTGCAATGGGCTGTCCATTTTTCGTCGGAAGAGCTGATCTCGTCGGCTTTTGCAAGATCAATGCTTGTAGCTGTGACCTGTTGTCGCTCGGAGAAGGACACAGTCGTGATCGCACCTTTAGAAGTCATGTCCAGGTACTCCAGTCGACCGCCATCCCTTCGACCGATAACCGTGTGGTTTGCCGTCTGCTCAAGCTCCACAGCTTCTTTAACTTCCGAAGAAGCTTCGGTGTCTCGTGAGCACCCAACTAGCAAGATGCAAAGTAATGCCCCGAGCATGGCTCCTAGCAAGGAAAAGCTACAGCATCTCAGCCGTGCCGTGGCTACCATATAGACCCCCACGTATTGATCGGGAGCGATACACCGCAACCGGCAGCCGTGTCTTTGAGCCACGTGTTGCTGTTAGGCCCCGTGACAGGGCTGTATTCAGGCTTCACGATGTCCTGATTCCAAGCCTGTGTTGATTGGATCATGCACCCGGCCGCCGTGCAGCTATTGGCGGGTGGCCCATCCTTCTGTCTCGTTTTTCGTTCCCGTTCCGAAACTGGGGGTGCCCCGTCCTTGCGTTTTTTGCAAGGGCGGGTACGATGCTGCCGGTACTATGGGTTTCGTATGCCCAGTGGACTGCATCGTACTTACGGTGCCCATCACCTGCACTTTATCACTTGCTCGTGCTACCGGCGCTTGCCTTTTCTTCGCACCGCCTCCAGCCGCGACCGCCTGCTCTCGATTCTGGAACAGACTCGGCAGCGCTACCGCTTCGTGGTTGTCGGCTATGTGGTCATGCCCGAGCACATTCATCTACTCTTGACGGAGCCGGAGGTCGGAACTCCCTCGACCGTGATGCAGGTGTTGAAGCAACGCACGGCCCACGCACTGTTACCCAAATGCAAGCGGAGCGACCCGCGCCCGCGCAGTTTGTTTCCAGACCGACTACAGCGCAGAGTATTCTGGCAGGCGCGCTTCTACGACTTCAATGTCTGGACGACGAAGAAGCGCATCGAGAAGCTGAGGTATATGCACCGCAATCCGGTGAATCGAGGGTTGGTGGAAAAGCCCGAGCAATGGCGCTGGAGCAGTTATCGCTTCTACCTTCTCGACGAGGCCGGACCGGTGCGGGTGAATGAGGCATGGACGAAGATTTCGTTTCGGGATCGGGCGGCATAGCTTCGCAGTGCGGGCATTCGTGGTACCCGCCCTCGCAAAAAACGCAAGGACGGGGCACCCACTGTGTCGGCGATGTCAGCGAAATTAAAAGCCTGGGCCACCCGCCCACTTCTCGCGGCGAAGGGGAGAAATTCGACGCTGTAAGAGCCACTGCGTTCCTCCCTACTTTTTTTCATCACATTTTTCCCGTACGCTCATCACAGACTTGCACCGCAATCGCTGAGAAGATACCTCGACACTACACCATCGAGAACTGCGCCCGTCTCCAGAGACGAACCCATTTCCGGCCGCAAACTTTTCACCGCTATTTTGACAACATATGGCCCCGGTCAGCACCCCCGCAAGTGCACGCCAAACGGAAAAAGTCAACGCTAAGTCTCATCTTTTGAATACTTTGCCTCTAACTATTTTGCTA
This sequence comes from Terriglobales bacterium, assembly GCA_049512435.1. GTDB lineage: Bacteria > Acidobacteriota > Terriglobia > Terriglobales > Acidobacteriaceae > Acidiflorens. The sequence goes on from JBEKXC010000047.1 coordinate 19,576, forward strand.
TCATCGACTTAACTCATTTTGGGGGGGAAGGGGGTACCCCCCACAAATTTCTGAATTCTTACCCCCAGACCGAGGGCGCGAGGGTGCCCCATCCTTGACGTTCTTTATCAAGGGTGGGATCCCAAGTCGTATCCCAGGACGCGCTCGCTCGCGGGGTGCGAATTGATGAACGATGGCCGCGCCTCTGGCTGGCTAAGAAAAATTATGAAGTACATTGCGCACTTTCTCAGACTAAGGTATACTCCCCCGCTAATGACGAAGATACTACGGGATAACTATGCGGTTAAATTCCCTGGTGGGACGGGGTGCCCGCGCTTTTCTTCAGGCTCACCCAGCCGTAAGGCCGGTCGCACAAGCTGCGAAAAAAGAGTTAGAGTTCCTTCTTCACACGACGGCATTGCTGTTCCCCTCTATTATTGAGCCGGATCCGACCGAGATATATCTAACATTAACTGCCAACTGCAACCTGCGTTGCTTGGGATGTCGTTATGGCCGCGATTTCATGGCAGGTTCCCAGCTATCGTGGGAGATCGTAAAGGGCGTTCTCGACGATTGCAGGGCCATCAACCTTCTCAACATACGCTTTTACGGCGGCGAACCTCTGTTGCATCCTGACCTTCCCCGCATGGTCGAGCACGCGAGCCGCCTGGGGCTTCACTCTCTGTTAACTACGAATGGCGTCCTGCTGGAGCAAAAATTTGATGAACTCTACGCCGCTGGTCTGCGAAGGATCAGTGTGGGCATCTATGGTACCGCGGAGAGTTATGAACCATACGTGCAGCGCCGCAACAAATATGGCGAGATCTTGCGTGGGATTGCGCATGCCCGCGAGCATGGCGGCAAAGATTTAATCCTGGTGCTCGGATGGTTGCTCATGCGACCGACCTGTAACCTGCGCTCGCTGCACGAAGTCTGGGAGTTAGCCAAGGAGTATCACGCCCCTATCGGCGTAAGTCTGATTCACTATTCGCTCCCTTATTTCACTGAAGGACCGGACCGCGAGTTGCAGTTCCGAGAAGAGGATAGGCCCGCGATTGAAGAAGTCGTCGCCGAAATGCTCCGGCTTAAGAAACTTTACCCCGGACTCATCCAGCAATCCGAATCCGCTATCCGCTCGATCCCGGATTGGCTGTTGCTTCGTTCCAAAATGAGGATTCCCTGCGATCGTTACAAGTTGATCTGGGTCGGTGCTGACGGCACAGTGCAACTGTGTTACGTGACGTTCAAGCTAGGAAACCTGCACGAAAAGCGGCTCGTGGATATTCTCTTTACGCCGGAACACTCGCAAGCTGCCCGGGATGCGTTCCAGTTGAAATGTCCAAATTGCCATTGCAGCTACCATAAACGGGTCGAACTCTATCCGGTTAGCCGTTTGCGTTACGCTCGTTAGGATACTCACGTGTTTCGAAGCATATCCAAAGCGTGGCACGCCACCATCCTAGTCACGCTGGCTTGCGCCATAGCGAATGCCGATTCAATCGGCATTTCCGATAGTAATTCAATCGGTTCTTCTGACAAGTGTGCCCCCAGCTTTAAGAACCAGAAAGTTCAAGTTTGCCTGTCTGTTCCGAAGATCAGGAGCTCCAGTGTTCATTTCAATTCGCCTTTTGTCTATCCCAGGCGCGCGGCCCCAGTTCCGTTTATTTTTGTCGCTGAGGATCCAGTGACCGATAAGAGCACCATTGGCGATCAGGTTATTGACGTATTTATGTATTTTGTCAAACACCTGGTCGAGGGGCACCCTCGACAGAAGAATAACGGATGCAGGAAATCGCACGATGAGGCCTGTTCGACGGGCGTCCCATGACTCTTGAGTCTGGGGCGCTTTCGTGTCTCGGCCCACGCCCTGTATCCTACGCTGTCGACGCACGAGAGCTTGCCTGGACGCACCCGTTGGGGTAGGCTTTCAGCGCTTGAATCCCGACTTCGGCATGTGGCAACTGTCTTGTACCAGCCGGCTAAAGCATCTGGCTTCGGTTGCCGATTCTTCAGAAGGTGTCGCGGCATGCACCTGACAGAATCACGGGTCCTCTGGAATCAGCCTCTTGGTCTTATCATGGTCGTATCAGCGCATGGTTGAATCAGTGCATGGTTGAATCAGCGCATGGGTCAAGTTCCCCGGATGTAAGTGAATGATTCGCAGCGAGGTGGAAATGGGCCATTCGTTTTTTGGCGTGGCGGAGGTCGGCAGTGCACGACTCATGCAGGCGCTCGTGGTCGAGGATTCTGCCGTCTACCGCAAGTTGATTGGTGACCATTTGCGCAGCTGGGGGTTTGGCGTCACCCTGGCGGTGAGCGGCTCGGAGGCTTGGCAAATCCTGGAGAAGCCGGACTCTCCCAAGCTCGTTCTGCTCGACTGGGTGCTGCCCGATCTGGATGGCATTGAGCTTTGCAAGCGCATACGGCAAGCCGGATCGTCCGGTCCTTACGTCTACGTCATCCTGCTGACCAGTAATGAAGGCCAACAGAATATGCTCGATGCCATGCAAGCCGGGGCGGACGACTATCTGGTCAAGCCGTTTGATGCGCTGGAATTAAGGGCTCGCCTGCTGGTGGGTAAGCGGATTCTCGACTTGCAGGAAGAACTGGTTTCCGCCCGGGAGTCCATGCGCCACGCCGCCACTCACGATAGCCTCACCGGATTGATGAATCGCGGAGAAATTCTCGTCATGCTCGAGCGGGAATTGGAAAGATCGCGCCGGGAGCGCGCGCCGCTGGCAGTGATTCTTGGCGACATCGACCATTTCAAGAGTGTGAACGATACCTTCGGCCATCTTTTCGGCGATGAGGCGCTCCGGGAAATCGGCCGGCGGCTGCGCGCCCAAATCCGCGTCTATGACGGCGTTGGCCGATATGGCGGGGAAGAATTTCTTATGGTCCTGCCCAACTGTGATTTGCCGAACGCTCAGCTGCGCGCCAATGAGCTGCGCGAAATCATTGCCAGTACACCGGTGGTTTGTTCCGGCGAAGAGAGACTCATCACCATGAGCATGGGAATCGCCGTCTCTGTTTGCGAGGGAAAAAACGAAGTGGAACGATTGTTGAATCAGGCCGACGCCGGCCTTTATGCCGCCAAGGAGAAAGGGCGAAACCGGATCGAGCACTTCACAGCCGCCCCCAAGAAAAAGGCGACTGCGCGAGGTCGCAAAAGCTAGACGCCTTCCACAATGAAACGCACGCCCAGTCGGGAGCGGCACAGGGGGAAGCGAATTGCCGCGAGAAAAGTCCCAGCCCGCCTGATCGACTGTAAAGGCTAAGAAACCAGTGAATCAGGCGAGCCGGTCAAATTTGCCGCAGAAGGGAAGCGCGGTTGGCAGCTACGGCGTCAGTGTAAACAAGACTCCGAATCCGTAAGAACCTTTGGGCGCTTGGCCGTACAGTGAGCTCACTCCCCAAAGTGCTCCGCCGGTGGTAGAGAAGAGTTCGACCGGCGCCCCGCCGTCCGCCGACGTTGACGAAAATGGTGTCAGCCTCTGAATCAGGCTTCCGTTCGCCGGCGAGAGCGTTACGATGTCGCCGAAACCGACACTGCCATAATATTCAGCCATCCAGAAGTTGCCGTCACTGGCGAGCACCAGTCCATCAGGACTGGTAAACGCGTCGGTCGTGTAGACCGGAAAAAGTTGGAGATTACTGCCGTCGAGTTGAACCTCGAAAAGCCCGATGCCACCCACGAACGCTCCGGTATAGGTGCCATAGAGGTTTCCGTCGGGGCCGATGGCAGTGACGGCTCCCCCGGTAAACTCACCGCCAATAATCGGGAAGGGCACCGCAGTCGTCTGCAGCTCTCCCGTTGCCTCGATGTAATGGAAAAGGATCGAACCGTTATTCGTGCTGCCATAAAAAGTCCCGTCAGGGCCCACCACCAGATTAGTGGGATTCGCCCCGCTGGTAGCAACATCGAAGTTGACGACAACTGTGTAGGCTCCAGTAGCCGTGTTGACTTGAAAGAGCGTTCCGCAATTGAAATAGCTGCAACTGTTGCTTCCACCGAAGAGGGTCGTTCCGTAGACGTTGCCGTCGTTCCCCGCAGCCAGGGAAGTTGGCGTGGAACCGTTCAGGGCAAACCCGCTAACCGAGTAGTTCTGCAGGACCTGGAAGTTCTTCCCAGTTTTGTCGACTCGGAACAACGTTCCGTAGCCCAACGAGCCACCCCCGCCAGTGTCGCCGTAAAGCTTGCCATCCGGTCCCTCGATGAGCCGGTTCGGGCCTGCTCCGTTCGGATAGGTTTTCGTTTTTCCGGCCTTAAACTTATACAGCGGCGTGAATGTGCCCGAAGGTGTCAGCGAGAATATCAACCCGCCGGCTGGAGCAGCGCCCCCTTCCCCGGTTCTCTCAGCCGTGCCATAGAAATTACCATCCGACCCCTGGATCAGAGCGGTAGCCCCACCGCCCTCAGGACAGGGTCCTTGATATTGCGGGTTTCTGCAGACGAAAGTGTGGACGGTCGTTAGCTGTTGTCCTGCGGCGTAAGCGCAACAAGCGAGCAGCGCGGCAAAAACCACTACATGCATTTTGCTTGGCATGATTTCCCCTCCGTGAGCCGCCTAATGTATATTCCGCTTCGACGAGCCTGTTGTCATGAAAATGTAAAGAATGTGTAAAAATCACGCCTCGGACATTCACAATTAACCGGGCGGACTTTTGTATCGAATTGCGGCGCAGCCCGCCGCGAGCCATTGCCCACTTGTTTCCCGAGCTTTCAACCCGCATCAAGCAGTGCGCGCGCGATGCCGGATTCGACCTTTGCGGCATTGCGCCAGTCGGGAACTTCGCCGAGTTGCGCGTCTTTCCCGTCTGGATCACCGGCCGAAAGCACGGCGAGATGCACTACATGGAAGCTCGCGACGAGGCCGGCGAACTCAAACGCGCCTCGCTCGCCCGAGTTGCTCCCTGGGCGCGCAGCGTGGTGGTGTGCGCCATCAACTACAACACCGCGCATCCGTACTCGACTGAGATGCAGCCCGAAGATGCGAGCCGAGGCTGGATATCGCGCTATGCCTGGTCCCGCGAGGATTATCACGAAGCCGTCCTGCGCCGTTTGCGAAAAATAGAAGATGAGCTGCGCGCCCTACTAGCCACAACTGACCACCGGCCACTGGCTACTGGCCACTGTTTCCGTTCCTATGTAGACACCGGCCCGTTCATCGAGCGCGTATACGCCAAATACGCTGGCATCGGCTGGATTGGAAAGAACACTTGCATTATCAACCAGCAGCTTGGATCGTGGCTGTTTCTGGGCGTAATCCTGACCTCGCTTGATCTAACCGAGATTACATGCGACCTGCCTGCGCCCGATCGCTGCGGAACTTGCACGCGCTGCATCGCCGCCTGTCCAACCCAGGCGATTGTTGCGCCCGGCGAATTAGACGCGCGGCTGTGCATTTCCTATCTGACGATTGAAAAGCGCGACGAGATTCCAGATGAGCTGCGTTCCGGGTTAGGGCGGCACGTCTTCGGATGCGACATCTGTCAGGATGTTTGCCCGTGGAACCGGAAGGCGCCGGTGACTTCCGCGGCGGAGTTCGAGGCGCGGGAAGGCCTGGTCAATCCGGCGCTTGGTTGGCTGGCCGAAATGCAGCCGGAAGAATTCCGTGAAGTCTTTCGCGGATCGCCAGTGCGGCGCGCCAAGCTTTCCGGGCTGCGGCGGAACGCGGTGATTGCCATGGGGAACAGCGGCAGCAAAAAATTTGTTCCGACGCTCAAGAAACTGTGCGAGGATTCGGACCCGGTAGTAGCGGAACACGCCCGCTGGGCGGTGGCAATACTCGAGCGGGAATCTTAAAGTACTCTCTGGTAGAGACGCGGCTTGCCGCGTCTC
>JBEKXC010000048.1:0-25281 GCA_049512435.1 Terriglobales bacterium
GGTTCAGTCGCCTATAAGCTTGCTTTGGTCTCGGTTGGACTGGCGGATGTAACCTTCACCCTGACTCCCAAGAACGAGTGGGACGTGGTGGCGGGAGCAGCGCTGGTGAAGAGCTCTGGTGGATTTGTCAGCACACTAGAGAAAACCGACTTGATCGCCAATCGCCACGACCCCCTTCTGTCAGGCCTTCTGGCGAGCGGACCTTTCTTGAAAGAGCAGTTGCTCGCTCTGGTGGAACCACACCTCCGAATGGCCGAAGCGGCTCGCTAGCCCCTCGGACGGCGCAGGCGATCTCGCTGCTTGAAGGAGAGGGCGGCTAAGGGACAGCCGCCCCCACCGGAGGCGTTGAGAGGCTACTCTCCTGTCCGCTGGAGTTCACCGATGTGGCGGCATAGTAATACGTTTGCCCGGAGATGACTGTGCTATCGGTATACGCGGTGTTCGAGTTCACGCTCGAGTTGATCTTGGAATAAGTGCCGCTCGCGGCGGTGCTGCGATAAATGTTGTAGCCCATCACGTCCGAACTGGCATTCCAAGAGAGGTTGACGCTGTACTGCGCGGCTGTGCCATTAGCTGTGCCAATACCGGTGAGTGATTCTAGCGTCCCGGAGCTGGACGCATTGCTAGTAAATGAGAGGGAGCCAGAAACGGTCCCGCTGCTTTTTGGTGTGAAGGCGACATTGAAGGAAACTCTCTGGCCCGCAACGATCGTCAAGGGAAAGGAGGCTCCATTCAAGACAAATTGAGAACTGCTGCTGCCGGCAGAAGATACTGTGACACTTGCACCAACGGCACTCATGGTGATTGGCAGAGTTTGTGTCGTTCCCACTGGCACGTCGCCGAAGTTCAGTGGTACCGGAGCTACTGTCAACTGGCCCGAAGTGGTTCCCGTACCCGTGAGCGGTATAGCCGCCATCGTGCCACCATAAACAAACAGGCTACCGCCGGTCATACCAGCCGATTTTGGAGCAAAGGTAACGTTCAGCGTAACGCTTTGGCCTGGGTCTAGACTCAAAGGGAAGGTAGGCCCGCTGAACGAGAATTCGCTGCTGCCCGTTGTCTCGATTCGCAAGAGGGCCACCTTCCAAGAACGATCATTCTCAAGTACGACAGGCACGGTGGTACTGGTTCCCATCGCCACTGGGCCAAACGAAACAATCGAGGGACTGGCGGTCACGGCCTCGCTGCTCACGCCGGCACCCGCAACCCCAAGCCTAAGGTTAGAGTTCGAGGCATTGCTGGAAAAGTGGAGCGTGCCTGACGTCCAGCTCAGTGATGTGGGAGTGAAGCTGACACTCACATCGACACTTTGTCCGGCAAGCAAGACCAGCGGCAGGCTCAAGCCGGACGCGCTGAATTCAGGGTTGCTCACCACGGCTCCCGAAACCGTCACACTCGTCTGTCCAGTATTCGTCACGGTGACCAGGGAGGTTTCGGTCTGACCAACAACGACACTGCCAAATCGAAGCTCAGCGGGTGAGCAAACGAGTTGCGCGGTAGCGGCGCCCGCGCTTTCGGGCACTATGCCAAGAAGCACGATCGCCAAGCTGATGGTTAGAAAATGGATTCTTCGAACGAAGAGAGAGTGGATGATGGACTGGGGGAGTCGCATGCCATTCAGTTTGAACGCTTGAGAGCGAGAGAAAAGATTACGACAGTACAGCGAACCACTGGCCGATAGGCCGATGGTTCCAAATTGGATTTCCTGAGAACCACAAATGGTACGCTCGGCCAAAGCTGCACGATCATGTTTTGACTTGCTATCCGCCCACAGACATCGCGCGTGAATGTGTAGGTGTTAACCTCTCCGCCGAAAGACTGGGCGTTGCAGCCGCCTCTTCGTACTTAGCATGAATGAGCTGTATAAAGCGCCGATACCAGCGCCGTGGGGCACGATGTCAAACCTAGAAGTCCACCACAGAGAGTTTCGCAGGCGATCCGGTAACGATTCGGAAGAGAATCCAATCACGCTCTGCACACAGTGCCATACCGGCATCCATCGGCAAGAAGATCGCTAAATAATGGAATTGTTCGTGGCCTGGGCAAAATCCTGAAAATCTGGCGTACGCTGCTAAATTCACGAAACACTGATCTTCCGGTAACTTTCGCGTAATGCCAGACGGGCTACCCTTTACGTTTCTCGCAGCAGACTCCAAAGAAAATTGTGGTCGGGACCTTGCGTGAAGTCCTTGCGCTTCTCTTCTGAATAAAGAGCTTGGGACGCTGGATGGGTATCAGGCTTTAGCTTGAAATTGCTCAGGTGGCAACAATTATCTGCCCTGTCAGGCCCCCGGGAGCGCGATAGCGACACGGCAAATAGCCGTCGATGCCTCGAATCGACGACTTCGCCGGTTTTCCGCCCTTAGGCGCGATAAGATGCGTACATACGCTTCGCCACTCAGACTACGATGCGAAAACTCGAACTCATCAAGAATGTCGGCTCGGGCTGGTTCAGCCTGTGCGGCAACATTCTGGTCGGCATATTTATATCGCCGTTCATTCTGCATCGCCTGGGAAACACCGCCTATGGAGCCTGGATACTGGTGTTTTCCGTAACCGGCTACTACGGCTTGTTTGATCTCGGCATTCGCTCCTCCATAGTTCGCTATGTTTCCACTTACACGGCGACAAATGACACTGAGGGCGTCTCGCGCCTGATCAATACGGCCCTGGCGGTTTACACGGCGATTGGCGTGGCCGCGATCTTGACCACCTTGGTTCTAAGCGAATTCCTGCAATCTTTGTTCCGTATGCCATCCGGTTTCCTGCCCACCGCCCGCTTGTTGTTCCTTATGGTGGGTACGGCCGTCGCTCTGGGCTTTCCGGCCGGCGTTTTCACCGGAATCCTGGAAGGCCTGAATCGCTTTTATTTCGTCAATGTCACCAATCTTATTTCCACACTCCTGCGTGCTTTGCTGATCGTCCTGGCTCTGCACTTCAAGTACGGACTGCTCACGGTGGCTTTGATCACGGTGACGCTTCCGCTCCTGAGCGCGGCTGTGCGTGCCGCCATCGCAGTGCGTGTGCTTCCGCTCCGCTTTGGCTGGAGGTACGTGGACCGCAGCGCCCTCAGCGAGATCGCGGGTTACAGCGGTGTCAGTTTTATTCTGATGATCGCCTACAAGCTGCGATTTAAGACCGATGAAATCGTGGTTTCCACGCTGCTTTCAGTCGCGTGGGTAACGTACTTTTCGATCGGCGATCGATTGGTAGACTACAGCGCCGAAGTGGTAACCAGCCTGTCTCAAATGTTCGTCCCCATGTCAGGACAGTCGCACGCCAAAGGCGACAAGCAGCATCTCAGAACCATCTTGATCGCGGGCAATCGAGCCTGCGCCCTGATCATTTTCCCCATCACGGCCACGCTGATTATCCTGGGAAAATCCGTGATCACCGCCTGGGTTGGCACGGCTTATGCGGAGCCTTGTTATCCGGTGATGGTCGCGTTGCTGATTCCTTCTACTTTTGCCTTGGCGCAGGCCGCTTCTCCGCGAATCTTGCTCGGAATGGCCCAACACCGCAGCCTGGCATGGGTCACGGCGATGGAAGCAATCGCCAACCTGATCCTCAGTGTGGTGCTGATTCGTCCCCTGGGCATTTTTGGCGATGCGCTTGGAACGGCGATCCCTCTGACCTGTACCACACTGTTCTTTATGCCGCGTCACCTGTGCCGGATACTGAATGTCCGGATCGGATTTTACCTGCGGCAGGCCTATACTCTTCCCCTATTGTTGTGCTTGCCTACAATAGCGACGCTACTCCTGATGCGCCGCTGGTTTTTCGCCCACACGTACTTGCAGGTTGCATTGCAAATCGTGATCGGCCTGGTTCCCTATGGACTCGGGCTTGTCTGGGCAGTTTCCAAGGGGCGCATTTGGGAAATTGACGGGATTAGCGCGGGAAAGGAATTGGAACACGTAGAAGCAAACCTCTTCGAAGCTCCCATGGAAGAACGGTAGTCACGGCACGAGTGCCTCAGCATCAGAGCAAAAGACCTGACGGACATTACCCTGAGTCAACTCGCACCGCGCCACGGGGCGCTTCATGCTCAAGATGCGAGTTCCGTCGATTTTGACATAGCTTCCGTTGCACAAAATGATGTCCGGCTGTGCCGTGCCGGCATGCGACAGACAGAGAAACTCCGCGTCACTGGCAACGGCCCCGGATTCCCAAGGCTGTTCCTTATGCCCGAAGAAGAAGCGATAGTCCCATCCATTGGGCTGATAGCGGTAGGCTCGAACTGGCGACGCGCCTTCGCTGAGCCCTACGCTTGTGAATGTGCCGGGAGCGCGATCAACTTCCGTCAGTGGTATCAGCAGGGTCACGAATTCAGTCGGTAACGAAACTTCAGTTCCGAAATTCAGAACCATCGTCTTCCGTTGCTGGCCATAGACAGGGGAGCACACGTCTTCGTGAATTTCTTCCGCCCAACCGTGTCCTTGAACCGACAGAACTGCCAGGCCTTGCGGCAGATTCTTGATTTGAAAGACATGCTTCGGCTGCCGTTGGAGTTCTGCAGCCAGATGCCATGAGATGTCCAGACGATGCTCGCCCTTTCCTTCCGCTAAGTCCCGCACCAAAAAAATGCCCGACTTCAGAGCAACAATCCATCGGCGGTGCACTGCTGGAGCAGGCAGGCGCTCGTAACCATCGTGGCTGCCCAAAAAGAGATTGAAGCTTTCTCCCGTGATCCACTGCTCAGTGCGGACCCGGACGTGCTGTTCCCACGAAAACGGGCCGGCTGGTTCCCGCTGATCTTTCCCATCCACCCGGAGGGTGTTATGCATGGCCGTACCCCGAAACAGATTCCGCACATTGCCCTCGCCCACATACTCGCCCGTACCGGAATCGATCAACAATTGGCGTCCGCCGGTCTGCAGACAGAGGCTCAACGCATCGGCATGGCTATGACCGTAGGTCTGTGCGATGGCAGGTCCACCGCGAATCACCAACTGACTGCCAGCAGCCGCGAGCACGTATACACCAGCCGACTCGAACCCGGTAGAAACCATTTTGGCAGGCTGCGCGTCAGCCTTAATACGGTCCCATTCCTCGACCCCGCTCTGACCCAGGAGCCAGATCGTCTCCTCTCGCAAGCCGCCTGCGAGTCGCTTGAAATCCGCGCGATTAAAGAGAATTGCACCCGCGGCCAGGGGATCAGGCATGTGCTCGGCGCGACTCCGGCGAGGATCAAAAACCCGGCCGCCATCGTCGTCACCAAAACCAGCCGGAGGTCCGGCAAGACTCAGACGGAACAGCGCGTTCATCATCCGTTCCAGAGTCTGCTCCAGTTCTTTCGGAAGGCTCTGCCCGTTCGCACTTGCAAGGAGCGCGGCATGGAGAAACCAATCGAGCGCGTACACATGGTAGTACGTCGATTGCTCGAAGTGTAGCCCATCTGGATTCACCTGCCGGCGCGCTTCTTCCAGGACAATTTGCCAACCCGTGGTTTTCCAGCGCGCCCCGCCAGAAAGTTCTCCGCACAGAGTGCCGAGGAAGAACAGTCCCACAGCTTCCCCGAGCAGGTGCGTATTAGGAGAAAAATAAGTGGAGAGATAACGTTCAAGGTACCTCCCATTCAGGGCTTGAGCCCGCAGCCACTCCTGGCGGAAACCCGAGTCCAGAACTGGAGTGCCTTCGAGCAGGTAATACATCCAGACCCAGGACAGGCTTCGAAACGCCACTTCCAGGCTACTCGCCCAATTAATTCCCACAGGGTACGGATTCGAGGCGTGCCAATCCCGCCATTGCGAACGAATCTCGTTCGCATAGCGCTCGTCTCCGGTCAACCGGTATGCCTTGGCCAGGGTGACTAGATGCTGGTGCCGGTTCAACTCCCACGTCACCTTGCTGTCGCCGACTTCCGCAAAATCAAGGTAGTGGATGCGGTAAAACGGCTTTCGCGGCGCGGCTTTTCCATGCACCAGGTCGAGGTTCCAATTGATCGACGAGCCGTAGTCCAGGTCCTCATATCCCAACAGATCGAAGCGATGAGCGCGAATTTTCTCGGCGAGGGCAACTATCCTCTCGGCTTGTTCGGGCAGGCGCTGGCGGATCAACTGGAGCAGGTTTTCTACTTGCTCAAATTTGAAGAAGAACGCGGCGGGCTGCACGTGAGCCGATGACGGCTCTCCTTTCGCAAAATCGATCCCAAACCGCGCCCCCACCGCATCGGCACGTTTGGAAAATTCCTGACGGCTGCGGTCCATGAGTTCCCGCCGATCCATTCTCCACAATTTCGAAAAGATCTTTTGCCAGCTTTTCGTCGTCATTTCCCTTTTGGAGAGATTCGCTCCCGTGGCATAGCGCACTTTCTACCACGCAGCCGATGGATCATCATAAATGACGGTCAAAGCTGAGTCCGCTTGCCGGTGGATTAGGTGTCGGTCTGAAATTAGACCAACACCTCTCCACCTAGTAACTACCCCTCGGGAGTGGCGGTGAGGTAGCATGAATGGTATTCAGTGCGCTCACTGGCGCTGTTCGGGAGTCAGAGGATTTCGGTTCAATCTCGGATCTCAAGGCGCGGCGCGTCCCCGGCGAGGAAGCACAAACATGGCGGTTAGCGAGTATTTCAGCAAACTTTACCGGCGGCTTCCAGTGATTCGAGAGATGAAAGCAACCTTCCGGCTCCTGGAAGAAATACAGGCGGACCTGCGCCGAATCTCAGCCAAGGAACTAGTTGAGCTTCTTGAATTCACGGTGCCACGCACATCGCGATACGGCGACCCCAAGCGTCTGATGCTCTATGCGCAACAGACCTTTTCTCAGCACGGCGAAGATGGCATGATCGCCGAGATTTTCCGCCGCATTGACGCTCCACTTCGCACCTTCCTCGAGATCGGCACCGGCGACGGCTTGCAAAACAATACCACCGCCCTGCTGGATTGCGGCTGGCGGGGTTGGTGGATCGACGGCGATCCCAACAACGTCCGTGCAATTCTGGCGACATTCCGCGAGCCCATTAGCACTGCCCGGTTGTCGGTCCTTCAGGCGCTGGTGACCGCGGAGAACATCGTCTCACTTCTTGACCGCTTAGCTGTTCCCAAGGAGATCGATCTCCTTTCATTGGATATCGACCGAAATACTTATTGGGTGTGGAAAGCGATGAGCACTGTCTGCCGCCCACGCGCTGTCGTGATTGAGTACAATTCTTCGCTCCCGGCGGATGTCGATTGGAAGGTAGAGTACCGGCCCGATGCGAATTGGAACCGCAGCGCCTATTTTGGAGCGAGCCTGAAGGCCCTGGAGTTGCTGGGCCGCGAGCACGGCTATTCTCTGGTCGGATGTGACTTCACGGGCGTGAATGCATTCTTCGTGCGCAGTGATCTCTGTGGCGATAAATTCGCCGAGCCGTTCACAGCCGAGAACCACTACGAGCCGCCTCGATACGGCCTGAGCGCGAGAAGTGGACATCCCGCCGCGTTCAGGGACGGATGATCTGTGGTAATGCTGGAAGCACAGATCAACACTCGCTCTACCAGCGTGGCGCCGGCACCGCGCGCCGAGGCTCGTTACTTGCGCTCAACGCCAGCTTCGCTGCTGAAACAGAAAACTTACCGGCGCCGTCAGAAATACTCCGTGAGGAAATGGAGTGTTGCCGATCGTTACAGACAGCTCCTTAAAGTCAGGCTCGCCCACCGACAGCTTGATCAAATCGGCAAGGTGAAGGTGCAGACGATTAATGTCTCGCCCCCGCCGCTCGCCATCTAGATCCATGAGAAAGGGTCGAGAACGGGCCTATGGGAAAGCTCGGCTGGAGATACAGATTGATGGTTAAAATGGTGATCCCAGCGAAGAGTTCCATCCATGTCTAAACCGAGTTGCGTTTTGAATTTCTTGTGGCTTATCGATTTCGAATATCAGACGCGTCTGCACCATGGGGCACTCCTTCGCTACTTCAATTTTGCACCGGAACTGATTGCGCGTGGTCATACCGTGACTTTTGCGGTGAATTTTTTCGATCAGGATCGCGGCCCCAGCATTCAGTATTTCCGGGAACTGAAGGCGCGGGGCGTTTTTACCGACTTCATCGAAGCGGATCTTGAGGTACCGGTGTGGCGGATCCGGCTGGCGGAGCGGCTCATCTATCCGGGATTAGTCAACTCCATCCTGCGCCCGGCTCAGCGCAGGTTTGCCGCCCGGATCGATGCGATTGCGCGGGACCGCAAGTCGGATATCATTCTAATTTCCGGCATTCGGCTCCTTTTCCTGCCGCGGTACTCCCAAAGCGATTGCGCATTCATTTACGATCTGGGCGACTGCCGAACGCTCTTTGCGCACCGCCAACTTCGCTTTCTGGCGAAGAACTGGGATTTCGTCGGCCTGCTGTTTGCTTTGAGGCCGGCGCTGTTCGTCTATGCGCGAGAGCATTATTACGGTCGCACGCCGGTGATGAAAATCATGGTATCGCCGGTGGATAAAGAGGCGATCGATGCGGTCAGCGGCAAACCCGATACGAGTACGGTGTTGTTGAACGGCGTGAGGGAGGGTACTCCTCGGGGAAAGTATTCGAAAATTCCAGGGCGCATTATTTTTACAGGCAATATGAATTTTCCCCCGAACTACGAGGCCGCCCTGTGGTTCCTGGATCACGTCTTTCCCCTCGTGCTGAGCCAACGCCCGGACGTTTGCCTTGTGATTTCGGGAGCGAACCCGATTCCAGCTTTGCTGGAACGCGCGTCGAAGAACGTAGTCGTCACCGGATTTGTCGGGGATCTCAATCGCGAAATCGCGTGTAGCGAGGTTTTTGTCGCGCCACTTGTTTCAGGCGGAGGCTTTAAGAACAAAGTATTGGAGGCAATCGTCAATCGCACGAGCGTAGTGGCCACCTCGATTGCGGTGGAGTTTTTCCCTCCCGCAATGCGGCGTCTTCTCACCGTTGCGGACTCCCCCCTGGATATGGCGGAAGCGATTATGGCGGTATGGAAAGCTCCGCGAGAGGCCGAGGCTCGGGCGGAAATGCTGCACGAACTTGTCACGGATCAGTTTGGTTGGGCTAGCCGGACATCCGAGCTTGTGGAAATCGCACGAAAGGCCATTGCTCAATCGAGAGCCCGAGGTTTGCTTTAGGACTATCCCGGATCAGTGCCACTGCCTTACTCAAGGCTCGGCGGATTCTTTCGCACTATGATGCATTTTGCACAGCGTCTTGCGCACGATATCCACGACCGTTTCCCGCAAGTATGCTGGCGAATCCGGCTCGGCCGAGGCAGTAACGGAAAACGGGAACTGCTGTACCTCTCGCCTTATCGAAGGATGGGCGAAAGGCAGGCGCATTCAGCCGTCAGAGGGGGCGTGGCTCTTTGGCAACAGGTGGGTCCGCGGGTTACTCTGAAGGAAGGTCTCAAATCAGCGAGAGTCTCAAGCGCAAAGCGCAGATAGCGAAAACATGATTTACGGCGTCAAATTCGTCTTGAAGTATCTTCTCGGGAACGACGTTGCCGGCCGCAACCTTGCGGTTTTTTCCGATGATACCTTCCTTGTCTCCTTTCCTCGCTCGGGCAACACCTGGACACGATTTCTGATCGCGAATCTGATGCATCCAGGTACCGAGGTGAGTTTTACGAACATCGAACGCCTCATTCCCGACACTTCGAGCCAGTCGAGCCGCGCTCTGAAGCGCACACCACGGCCCCGCATCATCAAGAGCCATGAGTATTTTGACGCCCGCTATCCTAAAGTCATCTACATCGTTCGCGATCCCCGGGATGTGGCTCATTCCTACTACGATTTCAGCCGGAAGTTCCGGCATTTTGACGACTCCTGTACGCTTGAACAATACGTGAGCATTTTCGTCCGCTCGGTGCCCTGGAGCACATGGGGGACCTGGGGAGAGCACGTGGGAAGCTGGATCTTCTCGCGCGGAAGAAATCCCAATTTTCTGCTGGTTCGCTATGAGGATTTGAAGCGTGACCCGGCTGCCTCTCTGGCGCGCATCGCTGAGTTCATGGGCACCCCGGCATCGCCAGACCGACTGTCCCAGGCAGTGGCGGCCAGTTCCGCCGATCGCATGCGGGAACTGGAGAAGTTACAATCGCACCAGTGGGTGGCCACAAAGGGCAAGAGAGACGATATCCCATTCGTTCGAGGGGCAAAGGCTGGCTCGTGGAAAACCGCCCTGCCCAAATCCTCGGTCATTGAGATTGAGTCGGCATGGGGGGATCTGATGCTCGCGCTGGAGTATGAACTTTCCGAAGTGGACCCCTCGAACTTCGCCGATTCATTCTACGGACGGATCTCGTCGGCCAAGGCAAACTCACCTAGCCGCTGAACTCTGATATTTAGATGGTCTAACTACGTCGGCGAGCAGGCGGCGAATGTATATTGATCGCCATTTTCGAGATCAAAAAGGAAATCCCGGGTGAGTCGATTCACGTCTCCAACGCGCCTGTTTGTGATTCTGGTAATCCTTGGTTTCGGACTCAGGCTGGGCTATGGCGTAGTTCGATATCGAAGCGCGTTGGCCAATCTTTCGGGCCGCGCTTTCATCAACAAGTGGGAGGCCGACGCCCTCTATCACGTTCTCATCGCGGAAGCTCTGCTATCGGGCAAGGGCTACACCGTAGATGACGCTCCCCTTGCAGCCGGAAAACAGATCCACTTTGCGGGGCAGGAAGCGTTGTTCAAGGCTCCTCTATACGAATTTTTTCTTGCTGGAGCGTTTGCGGTCTCCGGGTTCTCCTTCAAACTCTTCTTTCCACTCCAGGCGCTGTGTGGCGGACTCTTGACCGGACTTATGGGTTTGATTGCCTTGCACGTCTTCCGAAGGCCGGGTGCGGCGTGGTTCGCGGGGGCCGCGGCTGGGGTCCACCCGATCCTAGTGAATTCCGCCTCTCAGCCCTACAACGAAGACTTGTTTTTCTTCTTCTTTGCTGCGGCTATCTGGGCCTTTCTGGTTTGGTTTCAGACGCAGCAGATGAGGTGGGCTATCCTCTGCGGGGCTATGATCGGTCTCTGCATGCTTACGCGGGAGAATGGTCTGCTCTTGCTGGTTGCTATGGGAGCAGTTGTGGTGATTAGAGCGCCGCGGACGCTCAGAACCTGGATAGGATACGGTGTTATCGCGTTAATCACGGTTGGTGTGGTGGTCCCGTGGACCATACGCAACTATGTTCGGTTTGGGATCTTCGTACCCGTTGCCAGCATCGTCGGAGAGGATTTCCTAGAAGGCAATAACCCATGCGTAGCTTCGGAAAGCGTGTTCGTTCCCTATTGGGCGGAAGGTCCGTGTCCGTGGGTCGACGAGCAACGCCTGGTACGGCGTGAAGCGGGAACCGCCGATTCTCGCGTCCCAGCTGCAGTACGTCGCGACCACCTCTCCCGAAGCATCGCTGTGCAATTCGTATCCGACCATCCCGCGGCTTATGCGAAACTAGCGTTCCGCAGATTCTGGACGACCTTGCTCCCCTACGATCCCAGGGGTAGTCAGCATCCGTATGAAAGAATCGTTTTATTCCTATACTGGTTGCTGGTGTTCCCAGCAGGACTCCTCGGGATGGTTTTCCCGCTCAAGCGGATCGACTCTGGGCGTCTGCTACTCACCCTGTTAGTCATCCTGAATCTCCTGTCGATCGCAGCCGTCCTCTACTGGTCAGATCTCCGCTTCAGGGTGGGAATAGACTTGCTTCTCGCGTGTTTCGCCGGCTGGGGATACGCTGAAATTTTCCTGCCCCAGGAGTCCTGGTCGATCACAACGGCTCCGAGTGTAGCCAACCCTAGGTAGAACGCATTCGCGATCAGCCAATTCACAAAAGTGATAACCTGAAAAGGAATGAATCGCTTTGTTTCTCACGCTGTCTAGTGCGCCCTAAGAAGATGGCTAGCACCCCGAATAGTTATTACCGCATTTCTCCTGCCAATCGCGCTCCCCTTCGGATTGGCCTGCTTCTGGACTCTCGTGATGAGATTCCCGCTTTTTATGCTAGGGCCATCGAGGATATCAAGGCCAGCAATTTCGCAGGGATCGAATTGCTGGTTGTCAGAAAGCCTACGGCCAAGCCGAAGCCAAGCAAACCACCGAACTCACCTGCTCTCAGGTTTCTGCGGCGTTTATCGGATCCAAAACTGAGGAAGCGCTTGCTCTACGATCTTTACCTTCGCCTCGACGCTCGAATGAAGCCTGCAAACGACCCGCTCGCCATGGTCGATTGCAGGGGTATGCTATCCGGAATCGAGAACTTCGATGTGGAACCGGCGGGGAAAGCCTTTGTTCATCGCTTCCCCGCCGAAGCTCTGGAGAAAATCCGGTCTAAGGATCTCGACGTCCTCATGCGATTCGGCTTCAATATTCTCCACGGGGACATCTTGCAAGCCGCCCGCTACGGTGTTTGGTCGTATCACCACGGAGACAATGAGTTCTATCGGGGCGGCCCTGCGCTTTTCTGGGAATTGCGGGAGGGCTCTCCGCTGTCCGGCGTGATTCTGCAGGTTCTCACCGAAGAACTGGATGGCGGGCTGGTGCTTTGTAAGTCGCTGTTCGCGACCGAGCACACCCTAAGTCTCTCTCGGAATCGATACACACCCTATTGGGGCTCCTCCTCTCTGATGATCCGGAAACTAAATGAACTGCACCGCTTCGGTTGGGACTCCTTGCTCGAAAGAGCGATTCCGCCCACGCCATACCAAGGGAAAAGAGCGATCTACAGGACGCCCAGTAACCGGGATATGCTCCCCTGGGTCGGTCCAATTCTCCTGAAGAAGGCAATTTCGTATCCATTTCGCACCGCACCCGTGCAGCACTGGAGAATTGCCAGCCGGGCCAATGGGAAACCGCTCCACGATTACCAGTCTGACTCTGATTTCTCTGGATTTCAGTGGATCGATTCTCCTAAGGGTCACTTCTGGGCCGATCCGTTTGCGTTTGAACACGACGGCAAATGCTGGGCCTTTTTCGAGGACTATTCCTATCAAGAGAAACGGGGAAGAATAGCATGTTCAGAAGTCTCCCCCCAGGGCCAACTGGGGCCGCCAGTGCCTTGTTTGGACCACCCCAGCCACCACTATTCCTATCCCCACATCTTCCGGGCTGGATCCGAGATCTTCATGATTCCCGAGTCTGCCGATTCCAATTCCGTTGATCTTCTCCGCTGTCAGCGATTTCCCGACAAATGGGTTCGAGAAGCAGCTCTTTTGGAGGGAAAGTTCGTAGATACGACGATTTGGGAGCACGAAGGACTTTGGTGGTTCACAACCACGAGCGCCGAGCTTAGTGCGGGCGCCGGTAGTCTTTTGCTATTTTATTCGGCATCGCTCACCGGCGATTGGCATTTTCATCCTGGAAATCCGATCTCCACTGACATCCGAAGAAACCGCGGCGCCGGTCGTGTCTTTCGAAGTCATAATTGCCTGATCAGGCCCAGCCAGAGCTGCGCTCCCTCCTACGGATACAGCGTCACTTTTAGCGAGATCACGGAACTCTCCAAACAGCGGTATTCTGAACGACCCCTTAAAACCATCACTCCCGAACATTGGGAAGGACTTTCAGGAATTCATACCTATAACTGGGCCGCCTATGTGGAATTGATCGACGGCCGAACTCCTGTACCGTTGAAGCGCGTGCAGGTCCCGCGCCGATAACTTCCCTCGTGCCCCAGATCGCCTTTCCAGCTTTTTTCCAGCTTCGTGCTGTTCTGGGTTGGGTCTGACAAGCGCTCCACGTTTGATGGTCCTTAGGGCACGCTTCCAGCACCGCCGGATTCACCAATTTCCGTGAGCAATCTGGCGCGCAAGGAATGGTCGGTCTGATCGAAACCTGTCAGCAGGAAGAGATTTCAAAGGTGCGCCCCGCGGGGTCGCCCATGTTGGCTGTTTTTCTCTCTCAGTTCAAACCTAGAAGTGCATGGTGCCTTCGCGATGTACTAGTGTGGCCTACAGGCCATTGGCCCCACGTGATCTGCCCTCTCGGTCTTCCCTTCTCTAGAGTGCTCCTTAAGGACTCGAACGACGGTGTCCCCCCAACCCATTTTTGAGGTTACCGGAATGCGTGACAGTCGACCCTTGCGAGTAGCAAAAAGTTGCAGCGCCAACAAGAATCTCATTCCGAGTGTCCTTATTCTTTCTCTCTTACTCTGCCTTACCGGCTTGACCACCGCGTGCGGGGCTCCGTCGCAAGCTGCTAACACGCCTACTGGAACATCGACCAGCCCAGCCGGGCAACTCAGGATTTCGCCTCCGCCAGTGCAAGCCACAGTTGGGGTCGCTTATAACGCAGCGAGTTCAGTCAGTGGCGGCACCGCACCTTATTTCTTTACCATCAGCGCGGGCAGTTTGCCCCCGGGTCTGGCCCTCAACCCAACAACAGGTTCCATCACGGGCACGCCTTCCGTTGCGGGCACTTACAATTTCACGCTCTACGTCTCGACTGTTTCAAAGCAAGAGTATGAACCTTCTCCTGTACATAGTGTCCCGACTCTTCCAGGGACGGCGTATGGCTCGAGTCCTGCACTTATCGTCGCTTCCACCAACGGTTCCGGAACCGTATTGTCGATTTCACCCGTCAGCGCGACCGTGGCCTCACAGGCACAGCAGCAATTCACCGCCACCATCAGTGGAACCGCAAGTACGGCTGTGATCTGGTCAGCAAGCGCGGGAACAATCTCCAGCACTGGAATCTACACGGCGCCTAAAGTGACCAGCAACACTCCGGTGATCATCACGGCTACGAGCGCCAACAACTCCAGCGCGCACGCTTCCGCAACGCTGACGGTAACGCCCGCGGCTGGGTTGGTGATTGCCACCTCTTCACTCGCGGGAGCCGATTCCGGCATGCCGTATACCATCGCGCTCTCTGCCACCGGCGGCATGACGCCATATCAGTGGAGTCTCACGACTGGGGCCTTGCCATCAGGAATCCAGCTGCAAGCCACCACCGGCGTTATAACGGGAATGACTGCCCTCACCGGGTCGTATTCCTTCACCGCGAAGGTAACGGATTCTTCCGGAAATAGTGCCACGCAGGCTCTTACGCTTGTGGTTTCCGCAGGCTCGGCCAACGGATATGACGGCCCGGCGGAGTTACCCCGCGTCTACATCCAAAGCGCGATGGCGAACGCTCCGGCGCCCGGCACTACGACTACTGTCAACGCTGGCGGAGATTTGCAATCCGCTCTAAACAACGCTAACTGTGGCGACACGATTCAACTGCAAGCAGGCGCGACCTTTACCGGGATATTCACATTCCCTGCCAAGAGTTGTGACGACAATCATTGGATCATCGTCCGCACCGGTGCCGATGATTCGGTGCTGCCTGCCGAAGGCAGCCGTCTTACGCCCTGCTACGCGGGCGTCTCTTCCCTACCCGGCCGCCCAGCTTTTCAGTGCGCTTCCACAAACAATGTTGTGGCTAAGTTGGTGATGGCGGCGCCGGGAAACGGCCCCGTCGTCTTTGCAGTGGGTGCAAACCACTATCGCCTGACTGGTCTGGAGATGACGCGCCTTACTGGAACCGGACTGGTCTACGCGCTGTCGTCGATACAATCTAATGGTGCTGCCAACAACCTTATTCTTGACCGGGTATGGTTGCATGGCACAGCGCAGGACGAAACAACTCGAGGCGTCGACCTCGGGAGCAGCACCTACGTGTCGATCGTGGATTCTTTCTTCACGGATTTTCACTGCGACTCGCTCGGATCCTGCACGGATGCTCAGGCGATCTATGGCGGCCTGGGTAACGATCAGACGGGCCCCTACAAGTTTGTGGACAACTTCCTCGAGTCTTCAGGGGAAAACATTCTATTGGGCGGAGGCTCGGCAACCACGACTCCGGCGGACATTGAGATTAGCCGTAATCACATGTTCAAACCCTTAACCTGGATGACAGGACAAGCCGGATTTGTCGGCGGGACAAATGGGAAGCCATTTGTCGTCAAGAATCTCCTCGAACTGAAAAATGCGCAGCGCGTTTTGGTCGATAGCAACATTATGGAGGACTCCTGGGGCGGCTTTTCTCAAGTGGGCTTCGGCATACTGATAACCCCAAAAAATCAAGGCGGGAGAGATGGGACGAACCTCTGTCCGGTTTGTCAGGTCACGGACGTGACCATCCGCTATACCTACATCAGCCATGTGGCCGCCGGACTTCAGATCGCCAATGCTCTGGCAGGCACTGGCGCTGCGCTCGATGGCGAGCGCTACAGCATCCATGACATTGTGGTCGACGACATCGACGGTACCAAGTACAACGGCCCAGGCGAATTTGTGCAGGTCTCTTCGAGTGCTGGTGCGCCGGTTCTTCAGAACGTGACCATCAATCACATTACAGCATTCCCCCCGTCGATCATGGCCATGATCGGCGATTTTGTCGCAATCAACACGCAAATGAAGAACTTCGTCTTCACCAACAGCATCTTGAATGCCGGCCCCTTTCCGGTATGGTCGACGGGTAGCGGCTCCACGAATTGCGCATATCACGACCAGCCACTGACCACTTTCAACGCCTGCTTCAGTCCGTACTCGTTCGCCAGCAACGCGGTGATTGGAAGTCCATCCTCGTATCCGCCTAGTCTGTGGCCCTCCGGAAATTCTTTCCCGGCCTCTGCCAGCACCATCCAATTCGTGAATTACAATGGCGGAAATGGCGGCGATTATCACCTGCAATCCTCGAGCCCTTACAAGGGCGCAGGGACAGATGGTAAAGATCTCGGGGCGGATATAAACGCGGTCGATGCGGCGATCGTGGGCGTGGAATAGCGGCCGGCACCTCATCCGGCACGGGAAGGCACTCGAAATTGACCCCCCGACTTATCGCCTGATAAGCTTCATCCAAGCCCTTCGGTGACTTGTTCGAACGGGTCTACCGCGTCCGAAAAACCATGAAGATAGCCAGGCGGTCTACCTCCGTGCCAAAGGCGGTGTTTCTTCTCGTGATTCTGGCGTCCTGTCTTTGTACTGCGGCTTCAGGTCAGTCTTCCACCCAGTCCAGCGTCAAGAATTTCGACGGTCCCGCCGAGCTTCCAAGAGAGTACGTAAAGAGCTCGTTGAAAGATACTCCTGCCGGCGGAAAAATTTGGATGGTACATTCTGGGGAAAATCTGGAACAAGCTCTCGCCAGCGCCTCCTGCGGCGATGTCGTTCAGTTGCAGGCAGGCGCCACGTTTAGCGGAAACTTTGTGATCCCAGCCAAAACTTGCGATGATTCGCACTGGATTATCATCCGCACGAGTGCCTCTGATTCCACTCTGCCTGCCGAGGGCACTCGCATGACCCCGTGCTACGCAGGCGTGCCGTCTCTGGCCGGCAGACCTGCCTTGAATTGTGCTTCCACCGCAAACGTTCTGGCCAAGATTGAATTCACTGGTAGGAGCGGCTCAGGACCCATCACATTCGCGGATGGGGCCAGCCACTACCGGCTGATTGGTTTGGAAGTGACGCGAGCCACATCCCCGGCTCCCGTTTACAACCTCATCCAGTTTAACGGCCCAGCCGATCATCTCGTATTCGACCGTCTGTGGGTGCATGGCACTGCCCAGGACGAGACCGTCCGGGGCATCCTGTTGGGCTCGAGCCGGTATGTCGCTGTCGTGGATTCTTCCTTTACTGACCTCCACTGCATCGCCAAAAGTGGTTCGTGCGGGGACACGCAAACGATCGGCGGGGGTTTAGGCGATAAGCCCATGGGGCCTTACAAGATTGTGAACAATTTTCTTGAGGCGGCGGGCGAGAACATCCTCTTTGGCGGCGGCTACGCCACTACGACGCCCACGGACATCGAAATCCGCCGCAATCACATGTTCAAACCCTTAACCTGGATGAGAGGACAAGCGGGATACGTTGGCGGTGCAGACGGGAATCCATTCATCGTCAAGAATCTCCTCGAACTGAAGAACGCGCAAAGAGTTGTGATCGATGGCAACATCATGGAGAACTCTTGGGCTGGTTTCTCCCAGGTGGGCTTCGCTATCCTGCTAACCCCAAAAAATCAAGGCGGGAGAATGGGTACGAATCTCTGCCCGGCTTGCCAGGTCACGGATGTGACCATCCGCTACAACTCCATCAGCCATGTGGCGGCCGGCCTTCAGATCGCCAATGCCCTGGCAGGGACTGGCGCGGCGCTCGATGGCCAGCGCTACAGTATCCATGACATCGTGGTCGACGATATCGATGGGAAAAAATTCGGCGGCCCAGGTGAATTTGTGCAGATTTCTGTGAGTGCAGGCGCCCCCGTCCTCCAGAACGTGACCATCAACCACGTTACAGCTTTCCCGCCGTCCATGATATTCATGATTGGCGATATGGTCGCCATCAGCACGCAGATGAAGAACTTTGTTTTTACCAACAGCATCGTGAATGCCGGCACTCACCCGGTATGGTCCACGGGTGGTGGGCCGGCAAACTGTGCCTTCAACAATTCCCCTCTCATCACCTTCAACCAGTGTTTTGCCAGCTCTATTTTCGCCGCCAACGCAATCATCGCTTCGCCGATGGCGAACTGGCCCAACAAAAACTTCTTCCCGTCATCGGCGGGAGCGGTTCGATTCGCCAATTACAATGGCGGGAATGGTGGTGACTATCACCTGCAACCTGCAAGCCCCTACAAGGGTAAAGGAACAGATGGCAAGGACCTCGGAGCAGACGTGGATGCAATCCATTCGGCCATCGCCGGCGTGGAGTAACTCCCGAGCGCATCCATCCCCGTGACATGAGGATACTTTGGGTAAAAGCTGGCGGACTCGTCCCCCCCGATACTGGTGGAAAAATCCGCAGCTATAACATTCTTCGCCAGTTGACGCGCCAGCACTCCGTTACCTTCTTCTCCTTCTATGCCGCGCACGCTGGCGACTCGCACCCCGGCTTGAAGGACATCTTTGACCGTGCGATCTGCGTGCCGCTTGACCTGCCCGCGCCGAAATCTCCCGCAGAAATGCTCCACTACTACTTAGGTCTTCTCTCTTCACAGCCTTATGGCATTACGAAGTATTGCCGTCCCGCGGTACAGCACAAATTGCGCGCGCTGCTCAGGCAGGAAACATATGACGTCATCCTCTGTGATTTCATCTTCGCCGCCGGCGTTATTCCCTGGGATTGGCCAACTCCCAAAGTGCTCTTCACGCACAACGTGGAGGCTACGATATGGCGGCGCCACTATGAAGTGGCCACCAATCCGATTTGGAAAGCCATCTCGTGGCAGGAATGGCGAAAAATGGAAGCCGCTGAGCGACGGTATCTGCGTCTTGCCGACCGGGTGCTCACAGTTTCTGAAACGGACCGTGACGCGTTCGCATCTTTCCTTGAGCCCACAAGGCTCACTGTGATTCCCACCGGGGTGGACGTCGATTATTTCCAACCCATGCCCGTGGCAGAAACCGCAAATTCCCTGGTATTCATCGGTTCGATGGACTGGCTTCCAAACGAAGACGCGATTTTTTATTTTGTCGGCGAAATCCTGCCCTTGATCAAACAGCAATATCCTCAGGTATCCCTCGAAGTTGTAGGACGAAACCCTTCCCGAAAACTGCAAGCTTTGGCCGAGCGAGAAAAGAGCGTGCGCCTCACGGGGTGGGTGGAAGACATACGGCCCTTCGTCGCACGCGGCTCGGTTTGCATTGTTCCGCTGCGCATCGGCGGAGGCACGCGGCTCAAGATTTTTGAAGCCATGGCGATGAGTAAAGCGGTCGTTTCTACGTCAGTGGGAGCTGAGGGCCTGCCCGTGAAGGCCGGTGACAATATCCTTCTGGCAGACACGCCCAACGATTTTGCCAATTCTGTGATCTTCCTCCTGAGTGATCCGAACCAGCGGAAACGATTGGCCACTTCGGCGAGAACTCTGGTACAGGCGAAATACAGCTGGCCGGGAGTGGCGGAGAGTTTTGCCCGCACTCTACGGGATGCCGTCACCT
Source organism: Terriglobales bacterium (assembly GCA_049512435.1). Classification (GTDB taxonomy): domain Bacteria; phylum Acidobacteriota; class Terriglobia; order Terriglobales; family Acidobacteriaceae; genus Acidiflorens. The sequence goes on from JBEKXC010000048.1 coordinate 19,836, forward strand.
CCTTCAGGCCTCGCAACGTAGGCAAGTAACAAGGAGGGTTTACCGTTCAGTCGCGCGCTGCGTGTAGATTTCACTCCCGTCGCTTAAAATCATCCGGACGGCAACTGACGGCGACTCCACACAGAATGAAAATACTCCTGATATGCCACGACGGTGCTCAATTGGATCAGGTGATATTGGCCCGGTGGCTGAGTTCGTTCTCGAATCTTGTGGGGATAGTGATCATACAGGAGCCGCCCAGCCTGCTTTGGCGCCGGGTACGGCGCGAGGTCAAGCGAATTGGAGCCTTTCGTTTTCTCGACGTGTTGGCGTTGCGATTGTATTACCGTATTTTTCTCTCCGGCAAAGACCAGCAATGGGAGCGCCAGGAGCTGCGAGAGAAGTGCTTCATCTATGGGGACATTCCTTCGAGGACCGCGATTCTGGAAACGCCAAGCCCAAACACTCAGGAGACAGAAACGTTTATCAGGAGACTGAACCCCGACATTGTTCTCGCGCGCTGCAAGGTGTTGCTGAAAGAAAGCATTTTTTCGATACCGTCCAAGGGAACGTTTGTGATGCATCCTGGCATTTGTCCCGAGTATCGAAACGCTCATGGATGTTTTTGGGCGCTCGCCAATCGTGACCTGACCAAGGTTGGTATGACGCTGCTCAGAATCGACAAGGGAGTCGATACCGGACCGGCATTCGGCTACTACAGCTATGCGTTTGACGAGGTACAGGAATCGCACATCGTCATCCAGCACCGGGTCGTGCTGGAGAACCTCGATGCCCTACGCGGCAAGTTGCTTAAGATCTTTGATGGGACCGCCGTGCCCCTGAAGGCCTCAGGAAGGCCGTCCGCCGCCTGGGGACAGCCTGGGTTGACCAAATACCTGGCTTGGAAATCCCAGGCGAAGAAGGACCGCTCATGAGGGCCGCCTGCCTGCTCTATCACGACGTGGTCGAGAGCGCCGACTGGGATTCGAGCGGTTTCACCGGCCCCGGAACGGCGAAATACAAACTGAGCCGTCCCGAATTCGAAGCCCATCTTGCGGCCATCGCGAAAGTACGAGACTCCCCCGCGAGCACTGCCCATGAACTCGCTAATCTAGAGGATGCGACGTTCCCTTTTCTTCTGACCTTCGACGACGGCGGGGAAAGCGCTGCCACCCGCACAGCGGAGCTATTAGGGAAGCATGGTTGGCTCGGGCATTTCTTTGTCACCGCCGGTCAAATCAACAAGAAGGGCTTTCTGAACCCAGAGCAGATCCGCTCCTTGAGGAAAAAAGGACATGTAATCGGCAGCCATTCATTTTCTCATCCCGTGAGGATGTCACACTGCAGCCAGGAGGAACTAACCACCGAATGGGCCAGTAGCATCCAAACGCTCTCCGATATCCTCGGCGAGCAGGTCGATACCGCTTCCGTCCCCGGAGGATATTATTCGAAGCGAGTTGCGGAGACGGCCGCCGCAGCCGGGATTCGAGTATTGTTCAATTCTGAACCCACGACAGCGGTTTATCCTGTTCTCGGCTGCATCGTGGTCGGCCGGTTTAACATCTTCAGAGGAATGCCCCCTGGCATTTCGGGCGAACTAGTTTCAGTTCAGTCCCCAGCACGCACCCGACAATGGCTGCATTGGAATCTTAAGAAACTCGCCAAGATAGCCGCTGGCCGGCCTTACCTGGCCGCTCGACAATGGCTCCTGCGAAAGGGATGAATTACCACGGATCCCCCTACCAACAAATCCCTTCGTAGGAAGAAGCGCCACCGGTTCGACGCGCCTTGTCAAGATTCACCAGGTCGATGACAATTTGATCTTTGCGGAGATGCTTGTTCAGTTCATCCTTTCTCACTGACTTGTTCCCAATGATGACGACCTCGCCCCATCGCAGCACATCCTCCAAATCGGCTGACAATAACAACCCGATGTGTGGAATCACCTCTTCGATATATCGCCAGTTAGAGCCGGCCAGGCGGCCGAGACTGACATCCCGATCCCACACTTTCACTTCGTATCCCTCTCCCAGCAACCGCTTCACCAGCTGCACCTGAGGGCTCTCGCGCAGATCGTCCGTTCCTGCCTTGAAACTCAGCCCGAGCTGCGCGATCTTTCTCTTGTTCGTTCGCATCACGGCTTCCACGGCACGCTCCACGTGTTCGGTGTTGCTGGGCAACAGCGACTCCAGCATGGGCAGCTTCAGATCCAGTTCCTTTGCCTTATAGGTCAACGCCCGCACGTCTTTCGGCAAGCACGATCCACCGAACGCAAAACCCGGTGACAGGTATGCCGGCGAAATGTTCAACCGTGTATCCGATGTGAAGATTTCAGTCACGGCTTGCGCGTCCACTCCAAGGTGCTTGCACAAAGTTCCAACCTCGTTGGCAAAGGTAACCTTCACTGCGTGAAACGCGTTGGAAAGATATTTCACCATCTCGGCCACGGCGATGCTGGTCTCAAACACTTTGCCCGGAGTTTGTTTGTAGAGTTCGCGCAAGGGACCGAGATGAGAAATATCCCGCGCCCCCAGAATCGTGTGTGGCGGCTGGAGAAAATCGGCCACTGCACTCCCCTCTCGCATGAATTCCGGGTTGTAAACCACCGTAAAATCGACTCCGGCACGCCGTCCGCTCACTTGTTCGAGAATCGGCAGCACGATCGACTCGGTCGTTCCCGGCAATACTGTGCTGCGCAAGACAACAGTGTGCCCTGATTTTTTCTGCGTCAGCGCGGCGCCAATTTCCCATGCAACCTTCTCGATATGGCTCAAGTCAAGTTTGCCATTTCGCAAGCTGGGCGTACCTACGCACACAAAGGAAATTTCGGACTCCAGCACCGCCGCGATCGAGTCAACCGTGGCATGGATCCGGCCTGCTCGATTTCCCTCGGCAACAAGTTCATTCATACTCGCCTCGATGATGGGGCTCCGCCCGCTCTCCATCATCTCCACTTTGGCCGGATTCACGTCCACACCGATGACGCGGTGTCCCATGGAAGCGAAACAAGCAGCTGACACCGAGCCGACGTATCCTAAACCGAATACACTGATCGAGAGGCCCACTCTTCAGACTCCTCTGTCCCGAAATCCCGCGCACTCGCGGTCGTGGCTAAGAAAACGGTCAAACTCCTGCGGATCGGCAACCACTCACTATAGCAACGCTAGCCGCACAACGCACGGGTCCCTGCCAAACCGAAGTCACCCCGCCCTCCAAGATATTTGTGAGGTCCAAGATTCAATCACTCACGTGAGGCGGTTCTGAAATCCCTCACGCCAGGGATGAGGATGGTTAACGTCCGTTGTCCGCTCGCCCCCTGGGCGCGGTAACATGGGAGATACGGGTCTCTGCTGTCGACCGGCTCGGGTGAGAGAACAGCATGTGTGGAATCGCGGGAATTCTCGAGTTCGGCAAAGATGCGCCGGTTGATTCCAGCGCTCTGCGACGCATGTGCGACGTCATTGCCCACCGCGGTCCGGATGACGACGGGTTTTTCACACGGGGTAGTATCGGCCTGGGCATGCGCCGCCTCAGCATCGTCGACCTCGCTACTGGCCATCAGCCCATCAGCAACGAAGACGAATCGGCGTGGATTGTTTTCAACGGCGAAATCTATAACCACCGGGCCCTGCGCGACCACCTAATGAGTCGTGGCCACCGCTATCGTACCCAGAGCGACACAGAAACCATCGTTCATCTCTACGAGGAATACGGCAAGGACTGTGTCCAGCACTTGCGAGGCATGTTTGCCTTCGCTATCTGGGATGCAAAGCGAAAATCTCTTTTTATCGCTCGTGACCGGCTCGGCATCAAACCCCTGTACTATCGCCTCACGCCCCGCAATTTCCTCTTCGGTTCAGAAATTAAAGCTTTGCTGGCTTATCCGGGCGTGCAGCTTGATTTCAATCGTGCCGTGCTTCCCGAGTACCTAGCTTTCGGCTGCCTTTCCGGGGATGAAACCTTCTACAGTGGGGTGCGTAAGCTCATGCCTGGGCACCGACTGGAAATCAACGAGCAGGGTGATTTGCTTATCGAGCAGTACTGGGATCTCCCGCTGACTTCCGACGATTCACTTCGCGAGGAACGATATTACGTCGAGAGTTATCGCGACTTGCTCGAAGGAGCGGTGAGTAGCCATCTGATGAGCGATGTTCCTCTCGGCGTATTCCTCAGCGGAGGGTTGGACTCAAGCGCGGTCGCGGCGCTGATGACCAAGATACGGCGCGAGCCCATCGAGACATTTTCTGTCGGATATGCTGAACAAAAATACAGCGAGTTGCCCTACGCCAGAACCGTAGCGCAGCATCTCAAGTCGATGCATCATGAAGTACTCGTCAGCCGCCAGGATTTTTTCGGAGCGCTCCCAAAACTGATCTGGCATGAGGACGAACCGATCGTCTGGCCTTCCAGCGTGTCGCTGTTCTTCGTTGCCCAGTTGGCTCGCGAGAGCGTCAAAGTAGTCCTCACCGGCGAAGGTAGCGATGAAACCCTGGGTGGATATTCACGCTACGCATTCACCTTGAACAATATGGCTTTCGACCGCATCTACCGAGGTCTTGTTCCGCGGTCGATCCGGCGTGGCATTCGCGACTCCATCGCAACCTCGGCCTGGATCAGCGCGGCCGCCCGCCGCAAGCTTTCGCACACCTTTCTTGGCCTCGATGGGGCTTCATGGGTCTCGTTCTACTTCGACAATTTTTTCTCCGCATTCAGCCAGAAGGACCAGCATGAGCTACTGACCGATGCGTTTGGCCACGAATTCAGTACAGAAACCGCTTACCGCAACGTGCTCCGATACTGGGGGAAATCCTCTGGAGAGCTTCTTCAGCGGCTTCTTTACACAGACATCAAAACCTACCTGGTTGAACTCTTGATGAAGCAAGACAATATGAGCATGGCGGCATCGATCGAGAGCCGCGTCCCGTTCCTCGATCACGTTCTGGTGGAATGGGCAACTCGTGTTCCAGCCGGCATCCAGATACGTGGCACGACCGGCAAGCGTATCTTGAAGAAAGCGATGGAGGATTTGCTACCCCACTCGATCATTTACCGGCCGAAGTTGGGATTTCCAACGCCGTGGAGTGGCTGGCTGGTGGGCGCTCAACTGGATGAGATCGAACATCTACTGCTGGAACCTCGCAGCTTGAACCGGGGATTGTTTAGAAAAGCCGCCGTGGAAAAGCTCCTCCGCGAACATCGAGCTCGCTATCGCGACCACTATGATCGCATTTGGCGTTTGCTTAACCTGGAGTTATGGCACCGGGTCTGCCTAGAAGGAGAATCTCACGAATGGGCAGGCGAACGCGTCGAAACAGGATCGGTTCCCATCGCGTGAGGAGAAGTCCTAGCCGAACTTTCGCAGTTGGGCGTTCCTGATCCAGTTAAGTGCCTTGGAATCAGTCGAGGTTATTGAAAGGTCTCCACCACAAACGGCCGAGCTACCGGACGGTCTGTAGCTCGATTTCCG
>JBEKXC010000049.1:0-24948 GCA_049512435.1 Terriglobales bacterium
AATTAATTCAAGAAATTTCTCCGGCAGGTCGCTGTCAATGGCGATGTCCCGGATCTTAACGGTCTCAGTTCCGTATCGGCGGCCAAGGGTCATGATCGCTTGCAGCGCGTAAAGCCCTTTTTGCGAGATCTTCAATCCCGTATCCTTTCCAACCGCTTTCTGCGATTCTCGGTCGCCGCTACCGCGTCCGTCGACCCAGCCGCGAGCTTCCGTATTGGACGTACTCTAGTGCTCTCCAGCTTGCTTTGCAACTGATCTTGTTATCAAAATGCAGGCGCAGTTATGTGTAAGTGCAAAACCTTTCACCCGAAAACATTATGTGCATTGGTTCGTGGTCACATCCACCATGTAAGTTTACTTCCATTGGACTACCCTCGCTTCAGCGCAAGCATCAAGATAGTCGGCGACAAGATTCACCAGCAAAGGTCCGTATTCGGCAGAGACCGCGTCGCGTATCTCGCCCACGGTGCGCTTGCCATTCACGAAGTTCACGATCTCATAGGCATAAAGCTCAGACTGGTCACGCACGTTCAGCAGGTGACTGGCTTCGCCGTTGATCAGCTTGATTTTCGCGTAGCGCTCTTTGCCCAGGCGTGCCAACAGAACGTCGTCGTTCTGGTAACCCAGCGGACCGAATTCGCCCACGCGGATTGGCACGCGTTTCGCATTGCCGTCGCTGGCCCAAGGTGCGCTGGGCGCCGTTCCTTTCGCTCCACGTAGCTTCGCCTTTGTGTCGAGCCAACGTTGGAAACGTGAGGCTTGATCCGCGAGCGCTTTTACTTCCTCCGAATCCGCGTCTGCAGGTCCGCCGGTGAATTCGACCGCGGAATGCAGGGTTGCGCTTTCACGCTGCAGTGTTTGACTTACAAGATTGTGTGCTTCATACCAGGCGACGCCCGCTTCGAGTTGAGGATCATCCACTAACTGCTGTGCCGCTCCGAATACCTGGGCGAATCGAGCTTCCGCCTGGGCAGCGAGGAACGGGAGTAACGTTGGAAGTTGTTGCGCAGTGACACTTGCATACGCATATCCCGAAGCGGCTCCGAGCAGCGCTACGCGCCGCAACTTCGTGGCATCGATCTGATCGAGGCTGTCATGGTCGGTGTGGATGTAGATGTCGGGCCAGTCGCGAAGGTAAAGTGACGGGACAGCGATCGTGGAAGAGTCGTAGTCATCGTGATCGCTGCCGCTTGCATACGGCGTCACATCGGCGAAGAGTTCATTGCGGGTGCCTTGTCCGCCGGCGCGAGTCTCGACAATACCGGCGTCGGCAGGCAATTCGCCGGCTGCGTATCCGCTGGCGGCGGCTCGAATTGCATCGAGAAACACGGCGCCCACATCGGTTACGAAACTCGGAAGCGACCACGGCGTGCCGGTGACATGGAGCACCGACTTGTTTTTGAAGGGATCGCCGCCAACCATGTCCATGTGGATGTTGGCGCGTAACCGCTGCCTGATCTCCGGATGTGTGGCGAGAAAAGCCATGGTGCCCTCGACCTCCGGGCCCCAGATGAAACGCAATGTGCGTTTGGGTCGCGGCAGTTGGCCGGATTCGATTAAGCGCGCCAGCACGCGCGCCGATTCAAGAATGGTGACGCACCCGCTTCCGTTATCGTTGGCTCCCGGACGTTCGTGATCGAGATGGCAGCTATAAACAATTTCTCCCGCAGCCGGGTCCGTGCCGGGAATTGTGGCGGTGACTACCGTCCAGTGGCCGGGACCGACGGTGGCTTTCACGTGAGCGTTAAGAACAATCGATTCGCCGTTTCGCAAGCGAGTCCGCAATGCCTCGGCGGTCTGGCGAGAGACCATGAAGGCGAAGCCGGACGGTTGACGCGCATTCAGATGGCCCCACCGGACCACGGTTGTGTCCAAGCCGGACCAGGCCGTGGTCTGGTTGGGCATGTCGCTGACGATGCCCGCGGCGCCATGCTGTGCGATCGCCAACTCCTGCACGCGCGCCAGAACTCCGTCGGCCAGTACGATCTTGCCGCGCACGTCGTTGTTCTTGCCGGAATAATCGGCCTCGCTCGCACCGTTGCCGACGTCGACGAGTTCAGTTTCCACGTCGGCGCTGTGACTGTAATCTGCGAGGTGGATGGGATCGGTTTTCCAATCCCCGAGAAGAAGATGTTGCGGACGGACTTCCCACAGCCGAGCCTCTTCGACCGTCCAAGCGAGGTAAGAGCGCATCAGACCATAATTCTTGCTGCCGTCGATAGGGAACTGCTCGCTATGAGCATCGGCAAGGCCATATTCGCGCGCACGTTGCAGAACGAATTGTGCTGCCTGATCAAATTCTGGAGTTGCCGGCACGCGATGCAAACCCGTCAAGTAGCGCAGGTTCTCGTAGGGAGCAGCGCCACTCGATTCATCTCGCAGCGCGGTCCACTGAGTCGCGCTGAGAAACGGCTGTTGACCAAAAGCACAGAGCGTAGCGAGCGCGAGAAAAAAACACACCCGGGGGAAAGTTCGCATAAGTTAACTTCGCATAAGTTAACGACGATAGCAGACTGAGATCGGGAAACCCTGCTACAGAGTTGACGCCATCTTCATCGCCGGCTCGCCGACCTCGTCATGCGATTCGCCTTCAAGACAAACGCGATGCCACAACTCAAGGTTGAGCAAGCGCCAAATGCGATCGTAATTGTCGCGATGCTTCGCGCGATGCTCGTCAAACAGTTTTTCAACCGCTTCGCGCCGGAAGTATCCGCGATCCAGGCTCCGCGGTTCAAGCAGCATCGCGCGAATCATTTCCAGCCGCGGTCCGGCCAGCCAGCCACTCCACGGTGTGGGAAATCCCAGCTTCGGACGGTACAGAATCGAGTGCGGCAGCAGACCTTCCATCGCCTTTTTCAGAATTCGTTTGCCGGCGAGTCCCTGGATCTGCACTTCGCGCGGAATTCGCGTCGCAAACTCGACCAGCACGTGATCGAGAAACGGCACCCGGCTTTCGATGGATGCTGCCATGCTCATGTTGTCCTGCTTCATCAGCAGTTCGACCAGGTAAGTCTTGATATCGGTGTAGAGCAGCCGTTGCAGCATTTCGCCCGACGAGTGATCCCAGTAATCGAGAACATTCTTATATGCGGTGCTGGGCGCGGCTTCGCGCGCGAACTCACTCGTCAGCAATCCTTTCTGCTCCGCTTCGCCGAAGGCGGAAAAGAAATTATCGAAGTAGAACGAAGCCCAGGAATTTCCATCCTTGGCCAGAAATGTGTGTTCCAGTTTCCGGCGCAGGTTGGCTCCGAGCAACGAAGAGGTGGCAATCGTTTTGCGCAATCCGTGCCGCAAAATACCCGGAACCACACCGCGGTACACACGATCCATGGCCGCGTTTTTCACCGTGAAGGCGTAGCGCATGTAGCCCGCCAGGGTTTCATCCGCGCCCTCTCCAGTCAGCACCACCGTAACTCTGTCGCGGGCGAGGCGCGCGACAAAATAGAGCGAGATGCTCGAAGGCCACACGATCGGCTCGTCTTCATGCCAGATCAAATGCGGAAGCGCAGCGAAAAAATCCTGCTCGCTGACCAGCACTTCATGATGCCGTGAATGAATGTGATCCGAAACTGCGCGCGCGAACGGCAGTTCACTGTAAATCTGCTCGGTGTAGCCTACCGAAAATGTCTCGACCGGCTCGCGCCGTATCTTCGTCATCAGGGCTGCGACCGCGCTCGAATCCACGCCGCCGCTCAGGAACACACCGAGGGGCACGTCGCTCATCAAGTGGCTGTTGACGGCGCCTTCGAGTAACTCGCGGTAGCTCTGGACGTAGTAATCCTCATCGTGATTCGCACCCCGCGGTTCCTGTGGCTTCGATGTATCCAGATCCCAGTATTGTTCGATTTGCGCCTTGCCATCCGCACCAATCATCATTGTGTGTCCGGGCAGCAGCTTGAGGATTCCGGAGTAGAAACTTTCTTCGCCGGACAAGTATCCAAACGCCAAATACTCCGGCAGCGCCGCCCGATTGAACTCCGGGCGAATCCCACCATGCGCCAGCAGCGCTTTGATTTCCGATCCGAACAGCAGTCGCTCCGGCGTCAACGTGTAATACAGCGGCTTGATGCCCAGGCGGTCGCGCGCGAGGAAAAGCGTTTTCGTATTGCGATTCCAGATAGCAAACGCAAACATTCCGCGGAGGTGCTGCACACAGTCCGCGCCGTATTCCTCGAAGAGGTGGATGACGGTCTCGGTGTCGCTGCGCGTGCTATAGCGGTGGCCGCGCGCGATGAGCTGCTCGCGCAAGGCGAGGTGGTTGTAAATCTCGCCATTGAACACGATCCACAGCGTGCCGTCCTCGTTCGAAATCGGCTGATGCCCGCCGGCGACGTCGACAATGCTGAGCCGCCGCATGCCGATTCCCGCCGAGCCATCCGTATAAAAGCCGTCGTCATCGGGGCCGCGATGGGTGATTACGCGGCACATTTCGCGCAGAGCGCCGGCGCTTGCCCGCGCGTCGCGTCCGAATTCGAGAATCCCAGCAATCCCGCACATTTAGTGTTGATCCGCGTAGGGCGATGAAGCTTGGCTAGACGTAGGGTCCAAGGTTGCCGATGAAAGCCGCGATCCGCCCGCCAATTCTTCGAACAAAGTTGTAACCAAAAATTCTCCTGGTGCTGAGTTCATCACCGCATCCTGTGTACGCCACTCGAAAAATCCAGACCGCCCAGCCGCCGTCAACAGTTGCTGTCCTTGCCACGCGACGTGCGTTCCGCCGATTACGACGAGTTGCGAGAGTCGCTCATTCTCGATGCGGCAATAGAGCACGCGCGCGTCCGAAGACCACGGGCCGAAACTCCACCCCTCGTTGCCAAGAGCAAAAAAGATTCCATGGCTTTCGTTATCATAATCGAGTTTGTACGCCTGCACCGCCGCCCGCGTCGTGCTGACCACTCGTGGTTCGATAAGGGCTTCATCCTTCTGCCGAATCGCGCCGGTACCAGGAATCAACACAGTCGCGGTTTCCGCCGGCAGTAAAACCCGCGCATGGCATCGCACCAACGGCGCCGGCTGAAACGCACCATAAGCAGGCGAAAGCAAGGTTTTCGTAACTTCCGTCGCCGTCTGCCAGACCGTTTCTTCCGGGACGATAAGGCACAGCCGAGTTTCGCGCGAAGATTCACTCGACGGAGCGCCAACTCTCGATATTTCCACTCGTCCCGGTCCCATGCTCCGAACTTCGAGATCGGGCGCGAAGTGCCATCGTATCTCGAGTTCATGTTCCGCGCGACCGAGCGCGATATCGCGCACCAGAAGTGCAACGCCCGCGATCTTCAGAACATGCCGTCGATGTACAACGGGATCCTCCAGCCGCGCATATCCATTATGACTGCCCACAAAGTAGGTGAAGCTTTTCCCCGCGATCCACTCTTCCGCCTGCGTGGTAGGAATGTGAGTCCAGGAAAAAGTCTCATCCGCAACTGCCTGGTCCACTCCATCCACGCGCATGGTGTTGTGTGCGCCAGTGCCACGAAACGTGTCCCGGTCAGCCGGATCCTTTGAAATATAGACTCCGCTCCCGGCGTCGACCAGCCAGCGCCGTCCATCCATGGTGAGCCGCAGGCTGAGCGCGTCGGCATGTCCATGGCCGGAGCGGTCCACGCCTTGCGGACCGGCATCCACCACCATCGCCTGCGCGTACGGCTGCGAATCCGCGAGCACGTAAATTCCGCCGTCGGGAAACGCAATCGAACGCGCTTCCGCGCTTGTTTTCGCGTGCGCGAGTTCGTGGACAGCTTGACTGCCAAACGTTCGCTCGCCAAAGACTCGCTCGCCAAACAGCCAAATTGCTTCCTCCGTTAACCGCGCCGCGGAAAATTCCCGCGAGTACATCACCGCGCCGAGCGCCAGCGGATCCGTCATGTGCTCGGTCCGATTGCGCCTCGGATTCCACAAGCGCCCGCCATCATCATCTCCGAAACCTTCGGCCGGTCCCGCCTGCGCCAATGCCGCAACCACATCGAGCATCCGTCCGAGCGCCGCGTCATACGCGGGTGGAATCTCCGTTCCATTCCGATCCGCGAGCAAGCGCGCGTATAGAAAAAAGTCGAGCGCATAAACGTGGTAGTACAGCGATTGCTCGAAGTAAACGCCATCCGGACGCACTTGCCGCCCCGCCTCATGCAGTACAATCTGCCACCCGGATTCTTTCCAGCCCGTGGCTCTGGGAATTTGAGGATACAAAGTGCCGAGAAAGAACAGCGCGACCGCCTCCCCCAGCAGGTGCGTGTTCGGAGAATAATAAGTAGATAGATATCGCTCAATGTAACGTCCGTGAAACGCAAGCGCGGGCGCCATTTCCGAGCGAAACTGTGTACAGTGGGGAATTTCTGCCAACAACTGGTCCACCCAAATCCACGACAAACTTCGGAAGGCAACTTCGAGCGTGCTTGCCCAGTTGATCCCCAGCGGATACGGATTCATTTTGATCCAGCTGTGCCACTGCGCCATCAGTTCGCGAACGTATTTATCGTCTCCGCTCAGTAGCCTCGCCTTGGCCAGGGTCACGAGGTGCTGGTGCCGATTCAGTTCCCATATAACCTTGTGGTCGCCCACCGTCGCAAAATCAAGAAAGGGAATCTTGAACCAGGGATCGAGCGGAGCGCGCTTGCCGTGCACCGGATCGAGATGCCAGTCGATCTCATCCCCGCGGTCAAGAGTGAAGCGGAGATTTTCGTAGCCGAGCAGGCGAAAGCGATGGTCGCAGATCTCATCGGCCTCACGCAGAATTTCCGCCGCTTCGCTGGGCAGATGTTTGCGCAACAACTCCGCGCGCTCTGACCCTTCATTGCCGGCGAAAAAGAATTGTCCCCTCTGCGCTACTGTATCTGCCGCTGAACCCGCCGTTGAACCCACATTGAGCCGCGCCGTTCCGTTTCGCACGCCTAGTCGATGCATGAGCAGGTCACACTGCTTGTGGAATTCCTGCCCCGCGCGCACCCGTACCTCTTCCCAGTCCATACGGGAAACGCGTTTCAGCTTGCCTTGCCATCCAGAAGCCATAGAGATGCCCAAGTCTCAATCTTACATGCCGAAAAGGGCCGCTCTCGATCAACTGTTACTCTTGTTACCCGTGCCTCCGGCTGAGGAGTTGGTATAGTTCTTTAGAGCCACCGAGTTGCCCGAGCAGGCTGCAGAAAAACTGAGGCTTCGTATCAGGGCATCGCTTTAGCGATGCCGCATGAATCGTCGAAATTAATCGCCCCTTTAGGGGCTGGGCATCGGCCCTAGGGCTCCGCCTGCCAGACGCTCGATTGCCGGGAGAATTCGCTTGGGTTTGTCGGTCAGCATTTTTGGCTTGGGATACGTCGGATCCGTCTCCGCCGCCTGTTTCGCCTCCATGGGCCACAAAGTCATCGGCGTCGACGTGAGTCACGCCAAGGTTGACATGATGGATTCGGGCCGCACGCCGATCATCGAAGCTCGCATGAGCGAGATGGTCGCCGAGGCGCACCGCGCCGGCCTACTGCACGCGACCAGCGACGCCACCGCAGCCGTGCTGAATTCCGAAGTCTCGTTTGTCTGCGTGGGAACACCCAGCCTCAAGAATGGCAAGCTTGACCTCAGCCACATCGAGAGCGTTGCCCGCGAAATCGGCGGCGCCATCCGCCAGAAGAAATCACCCCACGTTTTTGTTCTGCGCAGCACCGTGCTGGCCGGAACCACCGAAACAGTGGTGCTTCCCATCCTCGAAAAAGAAAGCGGCAAGCAGTGTGGCCACGGTTTCACGGTTTGCTATAACCCCGAGTTCATGCGCGAAGGTAGCGCGGTCTCCGACTTCCTCAACCCGCCCTACACCATTCTCGGAGCCCGCGACACCAACCACCTCGCACCGCTCCGCGAACTTTACAAGAACACTCCCGGCACGCTCTACGAGACGACGATTCCGGTCGCCGAAATGGTCAAGTATTTTTCCAACTGCTATCACGCAGTGAAAGTCGGCTTCGCCAATGAAATGGGAACGATGTGCAAACACCTCGGCGTCGACGCGCACGCGGTCACTAAGATTTTCACGTCCGACACGAAGCTGAACATTTCTCCTGCGTATCTTTCTCCCGGCTTTGCTTTCGGCGGTTCGTGTCTTCCAAAGGATTTGCGCGCCATCACCTACAAGGCTAAAGAACTCGATCTCAAGCTTCCTTTGCTCGAATCGCTCATGCCGAGTAACGCCGAGCACGTCGACCGCGCAGTGGAAATGGTGATGAGCACCGGCAAAAAGAAAATTGCGCAACTCGGCCTGAGTTTCAAAGCCGGCACCGACGATCTGCGCGAGAGCCCGCAGGTGCAGTTAATCAAGCGCCTTCTGGGCGAAGGCCTCGAAGTCAAGGTCTGGGACGAGGACGTCTCCCTCGGCCGTCTGGCCGGTTCCAATCGTCAGTACATCGAAGAAGTCATCCCGCATATCGGGTCCGTACTTTCCGCCGATCTCGAGGGCGTGATGCGCACCGCCGAAGTAATAATCCTGGGCAACAAATCTGCGAGCAAAGATCAGCTTGCCAAATATCTTCGACCCGAACAGATTGTGATTGACCTCATCCACCTGGATAAGGCGCGGCGTCCTGAGGGCGCTGGGGCGTATGAAGGAATTTGCTGGTAGCGAGTTAGGTCAGATTGGCGAAGGGACTGTCCCGGTTTGTCGGTCCACTTTTACTATTGCCCTACTCCTAGTTCTTTCCAAACAGCAGGATCATCCGTTATATAAAATATCGGCTCCGGTTTTCTATGTTCGATAATTTCAGTTATGCCGTTTACAGTGATTACTTCGTAGGCTGGATAGCCAGGAGGAAATCCAGGCGGAGGATGTTTCAATTGGTTAGGCCCTAAGCCTCTCGTTCTGCCATTTACCTTTGTCCGTATTCTCCCTTTCGTGTCTTTTAATATGAATGTCGCACTCCTACCCCATGGCATAACGTAGTAGCTCATCGAAACCGAAACGTCGGCGCGTGTAAGTTCCGGGGGGAGGGTAATCCATTTCGGCAACCTCGACTCACTCGCTAGTTCAAAGGTTGACTCGGGGAACCACTCGCAACCTATCGCCGAACCTAAAATAGTTAGCGCAACAAAAAAGAGCAGGAATTTATCGATGCGCCTAATTATTTTGAACATTTGTAATCACCTCCACCGGGTGATTCATCTGCGGTCAAACACACGCCTCTACGTCTGCATGTGAGAAACCGGAGACAGACGGGACGTTCACGTAGTCTCGTTGCCGGGACACTACCAGCCATGTTTCATGGCGCGCGCAAACTCGGCCATAGGCAAGGTGTTCAGCACATCTTCCTTTGTCACCCACGCCCGCCGTGCCTGCGTGATTCCGTAACGTATTTTCTCCATGTGTGAAGTATGGTGGGAATCGGTGTTGATTACGATCTTTACCCCATGCTGTTTGGCGAGACGCAGATGAACGTCACTGAGGTCGAGCCGATCGGGATAGGAGTTCAATTCCATGGCCACTTTATGTTTCGCCGCCGCTTTAAGAACCGCGTCGAGGTCGAACTGGTAGGCGTCGCGGCGCAGCAGCAGGCGTCCGGTTGGATGCCCGATCAGCGAAGTGTTGGGATTGGCAATGGCCTTCAGCAGCCGGTCGGTCATCGCGGCGCGATCCTGGTTGAACTGGGAGTGCGCGCTGGCGATCACAATGTCCATTTGTTCGAGCACCGAGTCGGAGAGATCGAGCGAGCCATCGCCCAAAATATCGACTTCGATCCCCGCGAAAATGCGGATGCCTTTCATCTGATTTTCAACCGCCCGAATTCTATCGATGTGGTCGAGTGCGCGTTTGTCGGTGAGCCCGTTGGCGAAGGCGAGATTTTTCGAGTGATCGGTGATGGCCATATACTCGTAGCCGCGTTCCCGCGCCGCTTCCGCCATTTCTTCAATGGTGTTGCGGCCGTCGGTTTCGACGGTGTGCATATGCACATCTCCGCGAATGTCGGCTAGTTCGATCAGCACCGGCAGCGTGTGTCCGGCGGCGGCTTCAATCTCTCCCAAATTCTCGCGCAGCTCGGGAGGAATGTAGTCGAGCTTGAGCTTGGCGTAGATCTCTTCTTCAGTTTTACGCGCGACCGGTTTGTTATCTTCGACGTTCGCAAGGCTATATTCGTTGAGCGTGAAGCCCATCTTGAGCGCGCGCTGCCGCAAGGCCACGTTGTGTGCCTTCGAGCCGGTGAAATATTGCATGGCCGCCCCAAAAGATTCCGGCGGCAGCAGCCGCACATCCACCTGCATACCGTTGCGATGCCGGAAGCTGACCTTGTTGTCTCCTTGCGCGATGATGTCCATCAGGCCGGGGAGGCGGAGCAGATGTTCGATGAGTTTTTGCCGCGACTCGCCCTCAATGCAGCCCTTGCCGGTAACGAGGATATCGAGGTCGCCGACAGTTTCGCGTCCGCGACGCAGCGATCCGGCAGGCGTAACTTTTTCGATTCCCGGAACCGCCAACAAGTGCTCCGCGAGTTTTTCCGCCAGTTCTTCGGCGGTGTCGAGCAGAAATCGTCCGGCAATGCGGCGATAATCCTCAATCGCTTTCAGCAGCTTCGCTTCCTGCTTTTCGCCCATACGCGGCAGCGTGCGGATCTTCCCTTCGCGCGCCAGTTTCTCCACGCCCTCGAGATCGCAGACCTGATAAGCGCTCCAGATCAAGGAGATGGTCTTCGGTCCGAGTCCCTGAATCTTGAGCAGCTCAAGCATCGACGGCCGGTATTTTTCGAGGAGTTGGGTGTGCGCTTCGATGCGCCCATCTTTGAAAAGCATCTGCAGATTTGCCAGCATCCCCTTGCCAATGCCGGGCACGGCGAGAAGTTTTTTCGGCTCCGCGATCAGGTCGGCCACCTGCTGCGGCAGCGCTTCAATGGCTTCCGCTGCATTGCGATAGGAGCGAACGCGAAACGAATCCTGACCATCGATTTCCAGCAGATCGGCAGTCTCGTAAAGAATTCCGGCAATGGCTTTGTTGTCCATCCAGAGTTTTCAACCTGAGGCAATGATTGTCAGGCAGTGATTGCAAGACGATGATTGTAAGACAATGATTGTAACGCTGAAGAAGCGGAGCCGCCGGGAGTCGCCAGAAGCCGGAAGGCACACAGGCATCGAGCGAAGAGTTAGGTCCGTAAAGAGCGGCGTTAAAAACCTCCGCTCAGGGGACTTTGGTTACATTGGCCGCCTGCGGCCCTTTCTGTCCCTGCACAATCTCAAACTCTACCTTGTCGCCCTCCTGCAGGCTTTTGTAGCCTTCGGTAGTGATTGAGCTGTAATGAATGAACACATCCGGTCCATCGTCTCGCCCGAGGAAGCCGTATCCCTTGGCGTTGTTGAACCACTTGACAGTGCCTTTCAAACGTTCCACGTGCGTCCCCCCTTTTTTGCGGATTTGCCCGAAAAGGGCGCGATTCCAGGGGCCCACAAAAAATGTCTAGGAATTGTGCTGCTCACAGGGGGTGCTGTCAAGGCTTAGCGTCACACATCGTTGGCAGAGTCAAACTGGGGGTGACGAAATGGTTCCGGGCAGACTTTCTACCGCATGGGTCGGGCCGTCTGAGCGAGCCACAGGATGCCGGAGATGGTTTTGGCATCGCGGATGCGGCCGTGGAGCGCCATCCGTTTCGCTTCCGATAGCGTGAAAAATTTGGTTGCAATCCTCTCGTCCGCTTCGGGTTGGGCTGTGCCGGCCTGGAGACCCCAAGCCAGGTAGATGGTCATGGTTTCGTCGAGAAAACCTGGGCTTACGTAGAAATGCAGGATTCTCTTCCAGTGGCGTGCCGAGTAGCCGGTCTCTTCGAGCAGCTCGCGCTTGGCTGCGGTGAGCGACGTTTCGCCATCGTCAATGCGTCCGGCGGGGAGCTCCCACATCATCGACTGTGCGGCGTGGCGATACTGACGTTCGAGCAGAATGTGCGGCTCGGCTTTGCGGGCGGCCTTCGCCGCGTCTGCATCGTCAACCGCCAAAACAACAACGGAGCCGGAATGCCGGATGACATCGCGGCGGGCGCGTACGCCTCCAGGCTCTTCCACTTCATCCGTGGTGACGCTGAACACCGGGCCTTTGTAACTGACCCGGGAAGAGAGCACGCGAGCTTGCACTGCCTTCGTCTTGACCGATTTCGTTTCTGCCGATTTCGCCATGACAACAATATTAAGGTCTCAGGTCCCAGGTGTCAGGTCTCAGGGAATCCAAGAGCATGGTTTTAAGAACAAGGTTTTATCGTGAGACCAGAGACCTGACAACTGGGACCTGTTATGCTGCGCCGGTGAGCCGAAAACCTACAACAGGGAAGATGACGGGAAAACTTGCTGACAATCGAAAAACGACAACCGCCAAACCCACCATTGCCATCGTTGGGGCCGGGAGCCTGGCGACGTTTCTGGCGGTGGCGCTGCACGACGCCGGTTTCACGATCACCGAGATCGTAGCGCGCGATTCGCCCCGATCACGCCGGCGCGCGCACGCGCTCGCCGCAGCGGTGGGCGCAAAGGCAGTCACCGCAAATTCCGCCGCGCTGGACGCCGCCTTACTATGGTTCTCGGTTCCCGATCGTGCGATTCGCGGCGCGGCGTCATTCTTGGCCGATGCTCTGATTGCGCGCGCGCTTGCCCACAAGAAAGCTACGGTCCGTTTCGCCCTGCACTCCAGCGGGGCGCTCTCTAGTCGCGAACTCGATTCTTTGCACACGGCAGGTGTTGCGGTTGCATCTGTGCATCCGCTGATGACGTTCGTTGCCGGCGCGCGTCCTGGTTTGACGGGTGTGCCTTTTGCCATAGAAGGCGACGACGCAGCCACGCGTGTAGCGCGCCGGATCGTCCGCAAATTGGGAGGAGATAGTTTCACGCTGCCCGCGGCGCGCAAGGCGGCCTACCACGCCTGGGCCACTCTTACTTCGCCGTTGCTGCTGGCGTTCCTCGTGGCACTCGAAGAAGCCGCACAGGCCGCCGGATTCACGCGTCAAGATGCGCGCCACAAGAGCCTGCCCATCATCCGCCAGACTTTGGCAAACTACTCGCGCCTCGGTCCAGCCCGGTCTTTTAGCGGGCCGCTGATTCGCGGCGACGTAGAGACGGTGGCGAAACATCTGGCGGTGCTGAAGAAGCGTCCCGGAGCCCGCGAGGTTTATGTGGCGCTGGCGCGAGCCGCGCTGCGCGGACTGCCTGTGAAGAATCGGAAAGGACTGAAGCGGTTATTGCGCGTCCCTTAGTGCCGATCTGATTTAGTGCTGACTCGGGTTTAATGCTGACTCCGGCGACGGGTGAACAGATGCCCCAGCTTTTCCTGCTTCGTCTTCAAATATTCCACGGTATGTTCGGTGGGCGCGACTTCGCAGGGGACGCGCTCGGTCACTTGGATACCGGCGCGTTCAAGGGCTGCGACTTTGTCGGGATTGTTCGAGAGCAGGCGCACGCGCTTAATATCCAATGCCTTCAGGATCTCGACCGGCATGAGGAACTCGCGCTGGTCGGGTTTAAAACCGAGGCGCTCGTTCGCTTCCACCGTGTCCAGTCCGCTGTCCTGGAGCGCGTAAGCTTGCAGTTTCGCCATCAGCCCAATGCCGCGTCCCTCCTGCTGCTCATAGATAAGGACGCCCGCCCCCAGTTGGGCGATCATCGACAGCGCCATTTCCAATTGCTGGCGGCAATCGCAGCGCAGCGAGCCAAAGACGTCGCCGGTCAGGCACTGCGAGTGTATGCGCACCAGCGGCGACCCGGAGTGCACCTCGCCCATCACCAGCGCCACCGCCTCCTCCGTCTTGGCGCCGTCACCCGTGGCCGACGCGCGGGTCGCAAATCCATGGATCAGAAAATGCCCCCAGCGAGTAGGGAAGTCCGCCGAGGCTACTTGTTTTATCTTTAAAGAACTCACCACTAAATTATAGTCTTCGATTTCACCGAATTACTGTTTCGAGGCGTCATGGCTCCGTTCGTGGCGCTAGTGCTCGATGGGTGGAGCGCTCCTCCGCACCCAGCCGACACAATTCCAGAATCACGCATGCATAGGCGAAATCAAGCGACGGCTGCTAAAATCAAGAAAGTAAACTCGCCGCCGTAAGGGGCTATAGCTCAGCTGGGAGAGCGCATCGTTCGCAACGATGAGGTCGTCGGTTCGAGCCCGACTAGCTCCACCATATTTTCAAGCCGCGTACTCCCACGTACCCTATGAAGATCATCCCGTCCCGATTTTGCCGGTTTCGGCTCGATCGGAATTCGTGTTATGCAGGGGTAGCGCGAGAGGGAGACAACACCAAGGGGTGCGTGCGGCGGCGCACACGATAGCGTGACTGAAATCACAGCGAGGCAAGTCGTCCCCCGGGCATTATGAAAATGAAATTCAATTTCATCTAGGCGGGACGTTGAACTTTTTGACCTCATCTACGACTCAGCCTCAATTAAAAAGGGCACAACGCAATATGCGCGGGCGCAAGATTGTTATTTTCTTCCTGCTCCTCATCGTCAGGGGCACCCTGATTTTTGTCGGTTCTCCCGTTTCGTTATGGGCAGCGGCCAATGGCAGCCTCTCAGGAACGTTGAAGGATCCGAGCGACGCCGTTGTCCAGGGCGCAACCATCAGGTTGGTCAACATCGCACTAAAATCAGAATATAAAACGATTTCGGACGGGCAGGGCTTCTACTCTTTCCCGACGCTTCCGGTCGGTCGCTACGACCTGACGATCGAAGCCACCGGATTTAACGCCCAGAAAAAAACGAACCTGACGGTCGATACCGACGCCGCGCTCAAAATGGACTCGGTGCTCGCAGTGAGCCGGGTCGATGAGACTGTTACCGTGGCGGCCGAAGCGGCGACAGTCGAGGCGCAAGTCGATACCGTGTCCACTCACCTGGGCGAACTCGTAACCGATGCGCAGATGACGGCGCTGCCCCTGAACGGACGGAGTTATACCGATTTGCTTCCCATTCAGCCCGGGGTCACGCCGGTCTCAACCTTGCTGCCGAATTCGGTGATCATGGCAGGAGTGACGGGAGGTCTTTCCCCCTCCGGCGATTTGAATCCGGGGAATCTGTCGATTGGAGGACAAAGAGAGTCGTCGAACGGTTTCCTGCTGGACGGAATCGATGTGCAGGAGCACATGAACGGCGGCACGTCCGTCGTCGCGAACCTGGATTCGATCGACGAATTCCGCGTTCTGACCAATAATTTCGATCCCGAGTATGGCAACTACAACGGCGGCATGGTGACCGTGATCACCAAGTCGGGAAGCGACTCGTTCCACGGCAATGCATTTGAATTTTTACGCAACACAGCTTTGGATGCCCGCGGTTACTTCGATCCCAGCCGGCCCGTGTTCCGGCAGAATCAGTTTGGCGGCACGCTCGGCGGTCCAGTGAAGCATCAGAAAGTTTATTTCTTTGGAGATTATCAAGGCACGCGGACCAACGAAGGTGTGGAAACGGGATATATCTCGGTTCCTTCCCTGCAAGACCGCGCTGGCAATTTCTCTGATTCCCCGACCTTGTTCAGCACCAGCGCCAACAGCAGTGGGACTCCGATTGCATCCACCGTGAACAGTGCCTGTTCGAACGATCAATGTTTGGCGGCTGTTCTCCAGAAGTCGCTGGGCTATGCAGTCACGAGCGCTGAGCCGTTCTACTTCACTGCGAAAATGATCAACCCGGCAACGGAACTCCCCTATGGTTTCAACTGCACCAGCAACACACAGTGTGTTTTTCCGAACACCGCAGGCGGACTCGGTGCGGTCATCCCTCGATCTGCTTATTCCGCTCCCGCACAGAACTTGCTGCAATATATTCCCTCGCCAAATTTTGGCGCCGATCAATTTTCCACATCGGCATACCCGCAGACGGTACGTGACGATAAGGCTTCCGGGCGAATCGACGCCAACGGCGGCCGATGGGGCCAGCTTTCCGCATATTATTTTCTTGACGATTACCGCCTCGACAATCCGTATCCAGGGCAGCAGGGTGGCGCGAGCATCCCCGGCTTTGACGCGCTGACATTCGGACGCGCCCAGCTCGTCAGCTTGGGAGACACAAAGGTTTTCGGGACCGGCACGGTCAATGAGTTTCACGTCGGGTATCTCCGTAATGCCAATGTGATTGGGCAACCGCATGGCGGGTTGGGAGTGAGCCAAGCCGCTCAAGGCTTCTCGACCAGCACAGGGACGGGCGGTTTCACGGTGCAGGCGCCGCAGTTTGAGGGCGTGGAAAATATCGTTTTTCCGTCCTTCGTCATGGGCGTTCCCATCACGAATGAAACGCAGATTAACAACACGCTGTATTTGAGTGACACGGTTTCGAAGGTATTCGGAACGCACACCCTGAAAATTGGCGGCCAGTTTCACATGGATCAGGTGAACGAGCATCCCAACGCTACCTTCAACGGAACTTTCAATATCGATGGAACCGAAACCGGCTCTGCCTTCGCCGATTTCCTGATCGGCGCGCCCAGCAATTTCACGCAATCCTCGGGCCAGCCTTTCTACTTGCGAAACCGTTATGCGGGACTGTTTGCGCAAGACAGTTGGCGGGCGCGAAGCGATTTGACGATCAATGTCGGGCTGCGCTGGGACTACATCATGCCTTTCTGGGAGAAGTACAACCAGATTCAGACCATCATCCCCGGAAGGCAGTCGGTCCTCTATCCGGGGTTGCCGGAAGATTTGGTGGTTCCCGGGGATCCGGGAATCCCGAGTACGATTTCGCCCTCGAAGGCAGACAACTTCGCGCCGCGAATCGGTCTCGCATACGCGCCGAGATTCGATCAAGGAATTCTGAATAAACTTTTTGGAGACAGCGGCAAGAGCAGCCTTCGGGCGAGCTATGGCATCTTCTATACCGCGTTTCCGGGGCTCGCGGCGGGTGTCATGTATGCCGTGCCTCCCTTTGGTTACAGCTACCTCTCGCCCGAGACGCCACTGTTTACGACGCCCTTCATCAGCGCTGCGGACGGTGGGCAGAATAACAATCCGTTTCCACTGACGTTTCCTCCGCACAACGTTTCGGCGAAGAATCCGGACACTCAAAGTTTTGCCAATGTTATTCCCATCACCGCCGACCCTTACTTTTACTACCGTAATACGGTTCCCTACACCGAGAATTACATGTTCTCGTTCGAACGGCAGATCACGACCAGCACCCTGCTGACCGTGAGTTATGTGGGAAATCAGGGACACCACATTCTCGCGGTGGTATCGACGAACCCAAGTAACCAGGCTCTTTGCCTGAGCCTAAGTCAACCCAGCGAGGTGGCACCGGGCAGCCCCACCTGCGGTCCTTTTGGCGAGGATGCCGTCATTAAAAGCAGCAGCGGCCATGTCTATCACGGAACGCGAGTCGGTCTGGGCCCCAATTACCAAGAGGATACCGCGCAAAAAACGATTGAGAATTCGAGTTACAACGCGCTCGAGACCAATCTGCGCTACGTCGGGAAGCGGTCGGATTTTCTGCTGGGATACACCTACAGCAAATCCATCGATCAAGGTTCAAATCTGGGAGAACAGCTCAATCCCTTGAACCTCGCGGCGACTCGCGCGATTTCGGCTTGGGATATGCGGCACAACTTTGTAGCCAGCTACAAAGTGACCCTGCCTTTTGATCAGCTCTTCAAGCGATCTGACCGTTTGACGGATGGATGGAGCCTGGCCGGTACGACTCGTTTCAGTACCGGCTTGCCCGTGACTCTCTACGATGACTCGGACCGTTCCCTGCTCGGAACGCTGGGGAACGGCATCAACAACTACCTGCTCGATACACCGGAGTATCACGGGGCGCCGCTCGATATCCATACCAATCCGAGGAATGGACGGCCCGAGTTCAATAACACGCCGGCGGCGTTCACCACGGAGAGGATCGGGCAATTAGGAAATTTTCCGCGACGATTTTTCTATGGCCCGGGGATCGACAACTTTGACATGACGCTGACCAAACTGCTGCGAGTAACCGAGTCGAAGTCGTTTGAATTCCGGCTGGAAGCATTCAACGTGTTCAACCATGCCCAGTTCTATGGCGCCGCCGCGGTCGACGGGGAAGTGAATAATGATCCCCATTTCGGACAAGTCGTCAGCGCCGCCGCTCCACGCCTGCTCCAGCTCGCCGTGAAATTCGCGTTCTAGGGCCGAGTTCTGGAGGTCGCAAGACGATCTTGTGGTTTGTGTGCCGGCTGCGCGGATGCTTGCAGGCGCGGAGAATTCCCCGCACGATCCCCACTGTTGAATTGTCCCAGCGGGCAGAGTAACATGTCGATTCCAAGGAGGATTCATGGCCGAGTCAAAACCTGGTCACAAGCACCCCGACTCCGAGCAGCGGATCAAGACTCTCGAAGAGCAGTTCAAGAAACTCCAGCAGGAAGTTCGTGATCTCCAGCAGAAGCTGCAAACGCACGATCATCCGCATAGCCATTGACACAGAGGCCACACCACAGCAGCCCCGACATTGTGCGCTATTTGGTACTCGCCACAACGTAAACGTACCGCAGCACACTGCCACCGGTGTTCGTCACATTGTGCTCGGTCTCCGGCGGGCAGTAGATGGCATGGTTTGCTTTCACGTCCAGCTTGGAACCGTCCTTGAAACTCATTTCACCCTGTCCCTCAAGCACAACCAGCAATTCCTCATGTTGTCCGGTGCTGTGTTTCCCGACTGATTTGTTTGGTGCCAGAACCTCCAGTCCAGACTTCATCGTGACGCTTTCCGGGGGTCCTCGGAGCACCTGAAGATAATCCTTTCCCCTGCTGTCGAGCTCGACCACTTTGGGACGAGGCTTATCTTGCGATTTCGCCGGAATCAAAAGAATCGAGCAAAACAGTACTGCGCCAATGCTCCCGAATAGGACCCATCGCTTTGTCTTGCCTTCTGAGTTCATTCCAAGGTCTCCAATGTGGGCATTTTAGGGCATTGAAGGTCTGGTTTGGGACGGCCTTTGACGACTCTTTCCAAAGCGGACGCGGTTGGGACGCTATCTGCCCTCCCGAGACGACTTGCCAAAGCGGCGACCCCCCACGGAAGTGGGCTGGCGCCCGCTGCGGTGTGCAAGGTAGTTTCCAATTTGGGAAGTGGAGTTGCCCGAGTACTTTTGGAGTAAAGTTTTGTGCATAACTCTGGTAAGATGAGCTGTTGTTGGAGTGCAAGTTCCTCTATCCGAGCCGGCTCCGGAGCGCGGTCTTGGATGAAGGAAAGTTCTATAGTCAGGTTGGCTCTCCCTCTGCCGCTCGCTGACTTAGTCCGGGTAGGAGTGCTGTTTTGAGCGACCCTGTTTTGAACGATGCTGCGATTGGAAAACGCGTGCGGAGAAGGCGAACCTGGTATCGGCGCCGTCTACGCATGCAGCGCATCCTGATTGCGGTCTTCGTTGGGACGCTGGTTGCCGGCGCTTGCTGGCAGAATGCGGCGAGCTATTTTTCGTTGTCCTCCTGGCATGGTTCTCAGGTTTTGCCCGACTCCTTGTGGGTTCGGGGAAACATCCGCAAGAATCTCGCGTTGATGGCGACAGCCTCGCCCAAGCCCGCGAAATTTTTCGCGCGAATTCCCGGTGTCTATCCTTACTCGGTGGTGCCCGGAGGCGTCAAAGATGCCGACGATCTCCGCTATGCGGCGTTACGCGATTATGTAGTGCGCCGGCATTTTGCCAACTTCAACTTTGCCAACGCGCATCTGCTGCGCCTCACAGAAGCTCGCGAAGTTTATCTTTCCTATCGCATTCGTGACACCGTCTACTGGACGCGCAAGAAAGTTCGCCTCCACCCTGGCGAACTGCTGTTGACCGACGGCAAAATCACCGCCCGTGCGCATTGCGGCAACCAGATTTCCGATACGGCCAAGCCCGAGGTTTCCGAGGAAGAGCCGGCCGAAGATGTACTGGACCAGCCCGTAGCGGTCGCGGATGCACCACCCTTTCCGTCCCGGCCCTTCGTCCCTCTGCCCAGCGTCCAGCCGGCATCGCCTCCGCTCTTCGCAGGTAACTTCATTTTCCCGTACGTGCCGATCGGAGTGCCGGTTCCCCCCAAAGGTTGCCCCGCCGGAGATGAAATCGTTGACCGGCACTGCCGTCACAAACACAAACCGCATGTCACTCCCGAGCCCTCATCCATGGTGTTGCTCAGTTCCGGCTTGGTGTTGATCCTGTGGCGATATCGAAAAGGCGGCCGCCCCGTCACCACGTAGCGCATACCTGACCTCGCGAGCAGAGTTGCGGCCAGACTTGCAAGCAGAGTGGATAAGGAAATCCAACCTTTCCACTATGCAAATCATTGCACTGACCACGCCCCCCCCGCGCCCGGTTTCGGGCTTGCATTTCTGCAAGGCACCGGTCATCATTACCGACGGCATAAAGCCGACCACGTACAGGAGTCAACGAATGAAAAGTTCCTTTGTAATCTCTATGCTTGCCGGGAGTGCCCTCTTTCTCGGTGTCGCCTCTTCTCCCGCTATCGCTCAACGAACCGAGTCGGTTTTCAATGGACACAAAATTATCATCCCGGATTCCAGCCTTCCGAAACCCGGCCGCCATCACACCAATTACTTCTTCGTCGATTCCGACCAATCCCAACCCCAGCCGCCTCCTGGGAATGAGACCCCAGCATCCCTGGCCTGCGTCTATCAGTTGGTGACTGGACCAGCCGGTTGTCCGATCACCACCAGCACGAACGTTCCGACCGGCGGCGTTGGCGCAATCGCCATCATCGACGCCGGCGACTATCCAACCGCAGCATCCGATCTGGCAGCCTTCTCCAGTTACTACGGCATACCGGCCGCCGATTTTACGGTGACGTGGCCCGGTAAGAAGAAGCCTCCGGTGTATTCAGATTGGGAAGTGGAGGAGGCGTTGGACATCGAGTGGGCCCACTCCATGGCGCCGCAGGCCAAGCTTTTCCTGGTCGAATCGGTGCTCTGCAACAACCAACAGTGCGCGACCGACCCGACCTGGGCAGCAGTCGAGCTTGGGGCGAAACTCGTGGCCGAAAATGGCGGCGGCGTCATCAGCATGAGCTGGGGAGATTCCGAAATTTCGGAAGAAACCAGTTTCGACAAATACTTCAAACACAAAGACGTAGTTTACTTTGCCGCCTCCGGTGATTCGGGTATAGGCGTCAGCATCTATCCGGGTGCATCTCCCAACGTGGTATCGGTTGGCGGCACCTATTTCGAACGCAATTCCAAAACGGGTGACTTTGAGACCGAGATTTACGGCGGAGGCGGCGGCGACCTCAGTCCGTACGAGCCCCGCCCGAAGTATCAGAACGGCATTGAGAGTATCGTCGGATCGCAGCGGGGATATCCCGATGTTGCCTCCGATTTCTGTTGCGCCGTCATCTACCTCGAGGGCGGCTGGTATTCCGTCGGAGGCACGAGTTGGGCTTCGCCGACCTTTGCCGGCATCGTAAATGCTGCCGGCAGTTTGGAGAAGACGACCGCGGACGAGTTGACCATGATGTACGACGAGTTGGCCAATCCGACCGAGTACGCGGCCGATTTCAATGACATTACTCAGGGCGCCCCGCAGTGCATGGTCGGCTGGGACTTGTGCGCCGGTATTGGCTCAGCGCGAACCTATGCGGGCAAGTGAACCGCCGCGGACTCGGTTTGCTCTGAGCACGGTTAGTTCCGGATGCGGAGCTTGATTTCCGCAGCCCTCCTCTGTCGGCCGCCCCTGGTCCGCATTCTCGGGATTTGGGAGCGGCCGCAGTTCCCCGTGGTGACAATTCAATAGGTTCCCGCGCGCCAAACCTTCACTCGTCAAACCTTAACAACGCCGGTCTTCCGCGTAACCGTGCTGCGCTCTCGCGGTCGCGGTACTAGTGTCTAACTGGAAACGGGGGCGGCGAAATTCCGTGCCCGCGCCTTTCTTGTGATCTAGCATGATGCATGGACAATTGTGCCAGGAGTTGTCGGCGCCGGTTTTCAACTCGTTTCTGGTTCTCAAAGCAAGGGTTTCGGGCCGAGGAAACTTTTGCCTGCTAACTCTATGGGCCTTTCCGAAAAGCCACAGCACGCCATTCGGCGCAGCACGCGGTTGCCGCTGGAAGTTCCGGTGCTGGTGACCAGCCTTGACCCCGCCCGGCAATTTTCCGAGCCCTGCAATACCACTCTGGTGAACGCGCACGGATGCGGGGTGATCGCTCCACGCGAGTTCGAGAAAGGCACTCAGGTCCGGCTTGAAATCGTCCCGGCAAAACGGCACACTACGGCGCGGGTGGCGGAGGTGGTACCACTGGGCGGCGATCCCGAGACCTGGCTGGTCGGACTGGAACTCGACGTTCCCGGCAATTTCTGGGGAATCGAATACGCTCCTTCCGATTGGAAAATCGAAGAAAGCACATTACCTGCCGCAGCGCACCAGCGCTCAGATCAAGAGCCGAGCGCGGAGACGAAGCCGGTTCGTTCGCGACGCTGGCGTTTGACCGACATCAGCGCCGGCGCCTGTTACCTCGAAACAGCCGCGCCCTTTCCCGCCGAAACCCCGGTGTTGCTGAGTTTCCGGATATTGGACACGGAGTGTTTGCTTGACGGAGTGGTGCGGGTGTCGCATCCGCAAACCGGAATGGGAGTCGAGTTTGCGGGTGCACCAGCACACGATCAGCGGGCGCGAGTGGAGGAACTGATCGCTCGGCTGGTGAGCAATCGCGAGGTCCCGAAGATTTTTGTCGGGCGAAAGGAAGGCCAGAAAAAAGAAGGCCAGAAAGAAGGCCAGCACGGCGCGGCGAATCCGGCGCGCGGCGCGGCGCGGGACGCCGAATCGCCCGATCCACTTCTGGAGTTGATCCGCGAAGGTCCTACGCTGACAGCGGAGCAATTTCTGAACGGTTTGCGAGCGCAGCGGCTCGGGCAAGCGCCACGATCCGCGGATTGATGATGGAAATTATAGAGTTTGTAGTTTGTGATTTCTGATTTGCAATTTGAAAGCCTACGTTCCGGCCACGTCAAACCAATTGCAAATTACCAATTACAATTTCCGCAGTATTTTTTGCGCCGACAGATGCGCTCCCGTCA
Organism: Terriglobales bacterium; assembly: GCA_049512435.1. Classification (GTDB taxonomy): domain Bacteria; phylum Acidobacteriota; class Terriglobia; order Terriglobales; family Acidobacteriaceae; genus Acidiflorens. The sequence goes on from JBEKXC010000049.1 coordinate 22,951, forward strand.
GCAGCAGCATCCCCGAGAAGAACGCCCAGAATATCAGGCTCACCGAGATGGCGAACGGCCCATACACTTCGGCGAAATTCAGCCGGGGCAAGGCGAAGATATAAACATATTTCAGCCCCTCCGAGAGCAATCCCATGATCACCGCCGCTGGCAGAACTCCCCGTGCCGGCACCTTACCGTTCGGCAACAGCCAGTAAACGAGAAAGAAGATACCGATGCTAGCCAAAATCGCAAAAATCTTCATGGACACAAAGTCCACCAGCGTCACATACCAGGCGCCGTAGCCGTGCAGCACGTTCTTCAAGATGGCTACGTTTCCGGCGGTCAATCCGACCGAGAGCAGGGCGAGCGATCCGCAGGCAAAGACCAGCCCGAGCGAGATCAGCTGATTTCCAAAGTAGGAGCGGTTATTGCGAAATCCCCAGACCCGGTTCAGCGCAACTTCAAGCGGCAGGAAAATTCCGGTGGAACTAATCAGCAGCATGACCAGCGAGAATATTTGCGCCCGGTGGTGCTCGCCCACCAGCGCATTCAGGTTCCGGATCACGAATTCCTGGCCGGTCGGAAGATAATCGCGTAACAGATTCTCCACTACGCCATACATCACCCGCGAATGAAACACGTATCGGATCAGCGTCATCAGCAACAGCAGAAACGGAAACAGACTCAGAATAGAATTGGCGGCAACGGAGAAGGCAAACGTATGCACCTCGGTCCGGAGCATGTAGCGTACGGTAGAGCGCAGAAGACCATCCGCCGGAGCCGCACGAAGCTCGGCGGCTCCTTGCTGGTCGGAAAGTTCGATGGGAGTGAGTGAAGACACTGTTTCTCAAATATTATCAAACACTTACGGCTTTTCGCCGGATTTCAACCAGACGCCCGCCAGGTTTGAGCCCCAGCCGCCAAGCGTCGGCATGAACCCGAGTCATGCCATTTTCGCTTCATGCTGCAACTTCGCTCTTGCCAACTGCCATCTTCCTGCTATTATCTGGTGCTTCGTCAGCCGGACCCGGTTGGCGAGTGTGCAGGTAGACGTTTCTGTGCTTAGCAGTGCGACATCGCGCCTTCGTCTTCACGGCTCCACAGTATTTCGTCGCGGGTAACCGTTCGACGAAATATGAGGGAGCCGTTTCTGTTGGTGAAGTGTCACCCTGTGCCCGGCAACGCCACCAAAATTCTTACTGTCGCTTCGAGGGGGTGTCCTTGGTATTGCTTCCCCGTATCGAGTTCCAGTAGACCAGGGCAGACAGACAAGCGATGGCAGAATAATTCTTAGAAGAGGCGAAAGGAGTTTCTTTGTGAGAGAGAAGGGTACTGTGAAGTGGTTCAACGGGGCGAAGGGATACGGATTCATCCAGCGCTCCACCGGCGAGGATGTGTTCGTGCATTTCTCGGCCATTCAGGAGAACGGCTACCGCTCGCTGAACGAAGGCGAGACCGTCGAGTTCGATCTGCTCAAAGGCCCGAAAGGCTTCCAGGCAGGCAACGTCGTGCGCGCGGCATAAAATTTCTCCAAACCAGTTCGCAAACCCTCTCGGAGTGTCGGGAGGGTTTTTTATTTCGGCCCAGGAATCCAGCCCCGAAGGGTGCGCGAGGATCCCACAGAGGGCGCTAGGTCCAGCCCCCGGAGGGGCGTCCGAGCTTAGCCCAACGCTTCAGAATGTGCGTGAAAAACTAAGGGCGCTGATTCTTCACGTCTTGATTGTTGGGTTCTTATTCCGCTCGCGATGACGGGGTCGGCGTATAGGTTGAATAAGCGCCCGCTGGACGGTTCGAGGCGTGGAGGTTTTGGGCGGCCTCGAATGCGATTTGTTGACCGTAGGCACGGATGACCAGGGACATGTCGCTACCGTCGCGCAACATCTGTTCTGCGCCAACGACGCGGCCCGGGTGATCCCAGTCGGGGTCGGTGCGATTGAACTCGTCAATTTCGCGCAGCAGGACAGTGTCCTCGCTCTCGCTTTGGATGGCGTCGCGATGACCAAGGAAAGACATCAG
>JBEKXC010000050.1:0-24793 GCA_049512435.1 Terriglobales bacterium
GTGAAGATTAAGGATCTCGGCGATGAATTCGGCTTTATTGTCATCAATGCGCCGCCCATCGGACTGTACAGTGACGCCACGCTGCTAGGGCAAGTCGCCAACGGAGTGGTCCTGGTGTTGGAAGCACATTCCACCCGGCGCTCAGCTGCCCGTAGAGCCAAACTGGCACTCGAGGCTGCCAATGTGCTGGTACTCGGGACAGTGCTCAATAACCGGAAGTTTCCGATACCAGAAAGTCTTTATCGCGTGCTTTAGCCGGATTGGGTCAAGTATCTCCCGCCAAATGTCCGCAGTACAACCTTCCCATGATTCGATTGTTGACTGACTTCACGGTTGTGCAATTATGAGCTTTCGCCGCCAGATCCTCTTAAAAGCTTTCATGCTCTTCGACTTGGTCGTCTTAGGCTTTTCGTTTACGTTAGCGGCCATGCCGGTTTCCCATCTGACCACCAAGGTGTCCTTTCTTAGTTTCTTCTCCATGCGAATCAAAGTGCAGAACATCCTGGTTTTCTTGATGCTGATGCTGGGGTGGCACTTCATACTCTCGATGTTCGGCCTATACGAATCCAAGCGTCTGACTGATAGACGGAGTGAAGTGAAGGACGTTGTCAAGGCCACCTCTCTGGGGACGCTGGTGATTATCATTGCTGCGCTGCTATTCCGGATTCGAATGGTCACACCGATTTTCATTTTTGTTTTTTGGGCACTGAGCAACTCGATTTCCATTTTGGCGCGGCTTCTGCTGCGCTCCTTTCTAAAGCTGGTTCGCAGCCATGGGCGCAACCTTCGCCAGATGTTGATCGTCGGCACCAACCCGCGAGCCGTCCGGTTTGCGCGATCCATCGAAGGAATGCCAGAACTTGGTTACCGACTGGTCGGATTCGTAGATGAGCAATGGGCTGGAATCAAGGACTTTCTCGCCACCGGATATTCTTTTGCAACCGATTTGGATCGGTTTCCGAGCTTCCTCCGCGAACACGTGGTCGACGAAGTCGCCCTCGCACTGCCAATGAGGACTTGTTACCCGAAGGCCTCGGAGATTGTGGCTCAGTGTAAGGAACAGGGGATTCTTGTCAGGTTTCTTCCAGACATCTTTGATGTGACGCCAGCGCAGTCCGACAGGGATGTTCCTGGACACAACATTGCGATTCCGGTCTACGCGGATCATCTCGAGGGTTGGCCTATTGTCGCAAAACGTCTCCTGGACATTATCATCTCCCTAACCTTGCTTGTTCTGCTCTCTCCGCTTTTCTTGATCGTTGCAATATTGATAAAGCTCGATTCGCGGGGGGCAGTCTTTTTTGTGCAAGAACGTATCGGTTTAAGCAAGAGAAAATTTCGCATGTACAAGTTCCGAACCATGGTTGATGATGCCGAAACGATTCAAGCAACGCTGGAGAAACTGAACGAAGCCAGTGGTCCTGTGTTTAAGATCAAACATGACCCCCGAATCACTCGGGTCGGGAAGGTTCTCAGGCGAGCGAGTATCGACGAACTGCCGCAGCTCTTCAATGTCCTGATTGGGGGCATGAGCCTCGTGGGTCCAAGGCCCCTTCCGGTGCGGGACTACCAAGGCCTTGAGCGGAACTGGCATCGACGCCGGTTCAGTGTACGACCAGGTATCACTTGCCTGTGGCAAGTGAACGGCAGAAGTTCCGTGCACTTTGAAAAGTGGATGGAGCTCGACATGCAATACATCGACCACTGGTCTCTCTGGCTTGATCTCAAGATTCTTGCAAAGACGATGCCTGCGGTCTTAAAAGGGACCGGAGCAGCGTGAAGTACTGCAAGAGTCTGAGGATTTCTTCGCGCGCGAACTGCGGGATCGATGAGGTCGATGGCAGCCATTCACTATGTGCAGGCGTGGCACGTCGCTTGGAAGAGGAAGTTCCGCCACAAGTCTGCGTCGTGAACGCGAACCTACGTGGGCCAGCAAGCTTGTCTGAGGTGTTTCCGTCCGACAGTTTACCTCTTTCGGAAGGCTGGACTACCCACAAGCTCATGAGAAGGATCACAGAAAATCTCTGGTTTGCATCGCGTGACTCGGCGGCTAAGAACGGCGGCCTTCCGACGCTGGAGCAGGTAGGGGCATTGGCAAAAGATCTGCGATGTACCTTCAGGCGTCGCGCGTCGCTGCTCTTTGCGAGGAGCAGGGCATTGTCGTGCGTGTGCTCTCCGACATCTTCAACCTGCGCCTGGCGAAGTCGAGGGCGGGAGAGTTCGCAGGCGAGGCCATTACACGCTTTCCACCGGGGCGCCGGACGGCTGGCAGCACTTCCTCAAGCGCACCTTGGATGTCTCGCTTTCGCTGCTGGTGACGCTGCTGCTGTCGCCCCTGTTTTTGCTGGCCACACAGATCGTCAAGTTCACCTCACCCGGGCCGGGCTTCTTCGTTCAGGAGCGCGTCGGCCGCAACAAGCCAAGGTTTCACCTGTACAAGTTCCGGACCATGGTGGCGGATGCGGCCGAGCGGCAACGCGAGATCGAGCACCTGAACGAGGCGAGCGGGGCGGTGTTCAAGATCAGAAATGATCCGCGCCTCACGCCCGTGGGGAAGTTCCTGAGGAAGACGAGTGTTGATGAGCTTCCGCAGCTCTTCAACGTCCTGAAGGGCGACATGAGCCTGGTCGGCCCCCGGCCGCTTCCCGTGCGCGATTACCAGGGATTCGATCAAGACAGGCACCGCCACCGCTTCAGCGTCCGCCCGGGCATCACCTGCCTGTGGCAAATCAACAGCCGCAGCTCCATTCCCTTCGAAAAATGGATGGAACTCGACATGGAATACATCGATCACTGGTCGCTCGGGCTCGACTTCAAAATCCTGGCGAAGACCATTCCCGCCGTTCTGAAGAGATCGGGAGCCACATAGGGAAATCATGTCTTTGGCAATACCAGAGTTAGAAATTCTCTCCAGGCCAGAGCAGTTTCGCGCTTCACTGAAAGGCTGGATGCCCTGGGTCGGGAAGGGGTCACTCGCGATTCTCGACCAAGGACTCTTCGCCAGCTCGAACTTCATGCTCAACGTGCTGCTGGCCCGCTGGCTCGCGCCATCCGACTACGGCGCCTTCGCTTTGGCGTATTCCGTCTTCCTGCTGCTCCTCGTACTCCACAACTCGCTGCTCACCGGGCCCATGCTGGTCTTCGGTCCAGGCATATACCGCGAGCGCTTTCCCGAGTACCTGGGCATTCTGCTGCGCGGGCACTTCGCGCTGATGCTTCCCGGCGCGGCGCTGCTCGTGGCGACGGCTTTTCTTCTCGGATGGCTCTATTCCCCGGCGGTCGAGCGAGCTTTCCTCGGGCTGGCGATTGCCGGACCGATCCTCCTCCTCCTCTGGCTCCTGCGCCGGGCATTTTACGTCCGCCTCAATCCCGGCTGGGCGGCGGCCGGCGGGGTGGTTTACCTCCTGATCCTCCTCGCCAGTGCCCTAACGCTCCGTGCCGCCGGGCGCCTCACGGCTGCCACGGGCTTTCTCACCATGGCCGCCGGGAGTCTCATCACCTGCCTTTTTCTTCTCGCCCTGCTCCGACCCACGTTGGCTACGGATTCATCCTCCATCCGCGCTGTCGCCGCCGACCACTGGCGCTACGGCAAATGGGGTGCCGCTGCCGCTGGCCCCGGCTGGGTCACGGAAAGTATCTACTATCTCGTACTGCCCGCCTGGGTCGGCCTCGCTGAAGTTGGCGCACTGAAAGCCCTGCTGAACCTTGCCATGCCGGCATTGCAAACCATCGGTGCGCTGGGAGTGTTGCTAATGCCGATCCTAGTGCTTGACCGCGATTCCGGCGGCCCTCGTGCCATGAAGCGAACCATCAAGCTGTCTCTCGCCTTGTTCTTTTTGGGTTCCGCCTGCTACCTTGCGCTGCTTTGGGGATTCCGATTGCAGATCTTCCACTTCCTCTACGCGGGCAAATACGCCGCGTACGCCTCGTGGCCGCTGCTGCTGGCAGGTCTGCTCCCTTTCGCTCAGAGCCTGCCGAATGTCATGGGGGGAGCGCTTGGGGCGCTCGAACGACCAGACTTGGTATTCTGGTCCTCTGTTGGAAGTTGCGCCGTCACGCTTGCGCTCGGTGTTCCGCTTGCCTCCACCCTGGGAGTCGGGGGGGCTCTCGTAGGACTCGTGGTGTCTTATGTGCTCATGGGCGTCCTCCTGCTTTTCTTCCTTATGCGATCCGTCCACCGCGAGAGGTACATAACACGGATATGAAAGTTCTACTTTCCGCCTATCATTGCGAACCCGGGCGGGGGTCCGAATTTGGCATCGGCTGGGGCTGGGCACAGCAAGCCGCGCGGTTCCATGAGGTCTGGGTGGTGACCTGCGGGGAACACCGGCCAGCAATCGAGCGCGCTTTGTCCGTACAACCACTCCCCAACGCACACTTCATCTTTCTGGATTGGCCACGATGGGGAAAGATTATGAGGATCGGACCGCTGGGGGGAAACATCTTCTATTACGCATGGCAGATTGCCGCGTACTTCGTCGGCCGGAGATTGCATCGCCGGGAAAGCTTCGACCTCGTCCACCATGTAACCTATGCTTGCTACTGGAGACCAAGTTTCTTGGCGCTCCTTCCAGTGCCCTTCATATGGGGGCCTGTCGGGGGGGGCGAGTCAGCGCCACGTACCTTTTGGCCGTCTTTCAGCCTCCGGGGGAAAATTTTCGAGCTGGCACGCGACCTCGGCCGCAAGATGCTTGAGTGTGACCCCTTCGTTCGACACGCTGCGCGGAAGGCTACAATTTGTCTGGTGACGACTGAGGAGACCGCCAAGCGAATGCGAAAGCTGGGTTGCAGACGGGTATCTGTGCTCACTCAAGTGGGTCTGCCTCAAGAGGACATCCGGCGTTTGGCCACAATCCCCTTGTGTCATAGCGGCCCGTTTCGGCTAATCAGCATCGGTCGGCTTGTACACTGGAAAGGCTTTCACCTGAGCGTGCGGGCGTTCTCAGAGTTCCACCGCCAGTTCCCGGCGAGCGAATACTGGATTATCGGTGACGGTCCGGAACGCAAAGCCCTGGAAGGGCTGGCCCTGCAACTGGGTGTGGCGGAGAGCGTCAGGTTCTGGGGTTGGCTGGCGCGGCCTGAGGGGTTTCAGAAGTTGGCAGAATGCGACGCGTTAGTCCACCCCGGCTTACACGAATCAGGAGGCTGTGTTTGTTCGGAAGCCATGGCTGCGGGTCGTCCCGTGATTTGTCTGGATCTGGGCGGCCCTGCCCTTCAAGTTACCCGGGAGACGGGAATAAAGGTGCCAGCTTTGACGGCGGACCAAGCGGTGGCCGACTTGGCAGCAGCATTGCTTCATCTGGCAACCGAACCAATCCTGCGAATTTGCATGGCTCATGCATCGCGACGCCGCGTTGAAGAACACTTCGGATGGGATGAGAAAGGCCGGCTCCTTGCCAGAATTTACGAGGAGGTAAACAAGGCACGATCTCCAGGATGTCCGGAGCACTGGAACTTGGATTTCGATTCTGTCTAAGGAGCGGAGCGGGGCGATAGCAGGGCTTTGGATGCAATGCTGATTCGGCAAGGGGTCATGAATTCGAAGAGCTTGTTATTAGAAGCATCGCTGGTCGGAAGGCCAAAGCCGCATATAGGCAGCGGTTTCTTGGTGCGATGGTTGGCCGTAGCAACGTTTTGCTATCTGCTTTCGGGGCAGGCCCTGGGTTCCCGCGACCCACTGGGAACCTCACTCGGCTGGAATGCTTACGCAGAACTGGCGCTGTTCTTGGTATCAGTTACGATTGCATGGGCCATTTGGGCGATGCACGGGGTTGTCGCCAGGCCCCCGAATTCCCTGTGGCTGTTCTTGACACTCGGATTCATAGCCCTGGTCTCATCCGTCCGATCGTATTGGCCTGCTCTCAGCATAGCGAAAGGGTGCTTGTTCTGCGTCGTTCTTCTCTTGGCCGAGCTCCTTTGTAATACGTTTTCACCTGGTGCCATTCTGCGCAGCATCTATTATGGCATCGTCAGCGTGTTCATCGTCGCCATTCTGATGGGTATCGCATTTCCAGGCACTTACCCTCTGACAGTGACCGGGGCATCAGGCAGAGAACGCCTTGCCCTTTTCATCTATACGTCCGGCGATTCCGCCCCTATGACTGGATTGGGGGTTTTTATAGGGAGACTTCCCGCTGTACGAGCTCGTTGGTATTTCCAAGCGTTTTTAGTGGTTCTTACGGTTGCCAGTGGGTCCAGGGCGTGCACCTGCGCTCTTATCGTGATTTGGGCAGCTATCCAACTATGCAGAGCGATGGACTTCCGCTTGCGGATAGGTATAGTCGCGGCAGGCGCGGTGGCAGTCGTTCTCGCCCTAATCCTCGCGAGCAACGCGTACTCGGGCTTCGGTGCTGGCATCTATCACAGCGTCCAGGCATTCTACGTTAGCGATGTTGAGCAATCGCCGTGGGAACTGGACGGCCGCGTGGAACTGTGGAAGGACGCTGCGGGGGTGTTCGGGAACTCCGTTCTCGTTGGATTCGGTTTCGACGGAGCGCGGGACCAGATTTTCCGCCTAAGGCCGTGGTCCGGCCAGGCTCATAACGGGTTTCTTGATTTGCTTCTGGCGGCTGGGGGAGCAGGGCTGATAAGTTTTCTGGCGGGATGGATATCTGCAGTTCGAAAGTGTTTCAAGTCAAAGACAGGACGATCAGCTCTCGCAATCCATTGCTTTCTTCTGATTGTTGCGATCATAAGCCCCACCTTCACGCTGAACCAGTATTTTAGTGTGTTTCTTATTCTTTGTCTCCACTACTGGACCCGCAGCCTGAGCGTTTGATGAGCGAGCGACTGCTCATCCAGCAGTCTGGCCGATGATTTCTCGGCGTGTCGACATGTTGATGCGCGCGGGCGGGAGGTGAACAGAGTAGAGTGATAAGAAAGAAGAGAACGTTGATTACAGGCAGTTGTGGACTAATCGGTTCCGAAGTAGCCGTGTTCTTTGGAAAACGAGGCTTTCACATCACAGGCGTCGATGATAATCACCGCGCGGCGTTCTTCGGGCCTGAAGGTGATACCAGTTGGATGCGTGAGCGTCTGCAACGCGACCTGCCGGGCTACCGGCATGAGGCAATTGACATCCGGGACCGTGAGCGCGTGCTAGCGCTGGTAGAGGAGGTTCGTCCCGACCTCATCATCCACTGTGCTGCGCAGCCTTCACATGACAAGGCCGCCGCAATCCCATTCCTCGATTTTGAAGTGAATGCTCTCGGGACGCTGCACATGCTGGAGGCGGCTCGACGGTTCTGTCACGAATCCCCCTTCGTGTATATGTCGACGAACAAGGTTTATGGCGATCGACCGAACGCAATCCCGCTCAAGGAACTCGAAACGCGCTGGGAGTACGATGATCCAGCCTTCGCCAACGGCATACCGGAGGAATTTTCGATCGACCAGAGCAAGCACTCGATCTTCGGTGCATCCAAGGTCGCCGGCGATGTGATGGTCCAAGAATACGGACGGTACTTCGACATGCCGACCTGCTGTCTTCGCGGTGGGTGTCTGACCGGACCGAACCATTCAGGCGTCGAACTACACGGCTTTCTGAGCTACCTCATCAAGTGCAATGTAGAAGGCAAGGAGTACCAAGTCTACGGGTACAAGGGCAAGCAGGTGCGAGACAACATCCACGCTGAGGATGTCGCACGTTTCATGTTCGAGTTTTGGAAGGCGCCGCGCGTTGCCGAGGTTTACAATCTCGGCGGAGGGAAAACCAATTCGTGCTCAGTGTTAGAAGCCTTTGCCCTGAGTGAGGCTGCCGTAGGCAGGTCCATGAAATGGACGTACATTCCAGAAAACCGGATAGGGGATCACATCTGCTATTACAGTGACCTGCGCAAACTTAAAGCACATTATCCGAGTTGGTCAATCACAAAGACACTACCTGTTATCGTGGACGAAATGGCAGACGCATGGCGCAGGCGTCATGTCGAAAGCAAGGCCGCACCTGATCATGGCGCAGCGAGCGAGACAACAAAGTGAAGCTTCTCATGATATTGCCGACCTCAGCTGCGGGGGCGCACCATGCGCTGTACGGACTGGCGGTCGCACAGGCTGCGCGGGATCGGAGTTGGCAAGTCGATCTGGCAACGCCAACTTTTCATCTAGATTATCCGGCGGGCGTGGACCTGACACGCGTCGTCGAGTCAACCGGAGGCAGGCTCGTGGACATTCCATATGTGCCAGATGTGACCCCAAAGTGGACCGGAGTCCTGGGATACGTAAAGGGACAATTGAGACAATGGGCGCTGGTGCGCGAGGCGGAGAAAAGAGCAGGGAGCACCGAACAATACGACGTTGCTTATGTGCTTGACGGTGATGGCTGGTATTTTCCGTGCTGCGTGAAGGGTATCCCGATCGAAAGGGTGCCGATGGTCACAGTCATGCTGAGACTAAGGTACCATCACAGTTTACTCACTTTCGGAGCCGCACACCGCGTCCGGATGGGCTTTCTGCAGAGAGCCGTATTCGAGCGCCTTCTGAGATGCCGTCTCCTGAAGGCTGTGTTGACGCCCGACCGGCCCTTGGCCGAGCACTATTCGCACGATCGTAACGGGTGTGGACGGAAAGTGTGGTATATCCCCGATTTGGGTCAGAATATCAGTCTAACGGATCGGACAGAGGCGAGGAAGGCACTAGGAATAGGAGAGGAAAAGCGCGTCATTATTTGTCTCGGCAGCGGCTTAGGCGATCGAAAAGGGGTCCCGGAACTCATAGCGGGTCTGGCCGACCGCGCATGCCCGGAGGTCGTGAGCGCCATGCTAATGGGATCTGTCGACGCGAAACTGGCAGCTTGGCTCCATTCAGACGCGCTGGCTGGCTTAATTGCAAGTGGGAGGGTATGGATCCAAGACGGGATCTACGACAGGAAAGCTTTGGCGACCGCTCTTTCGGCCGCTGACGCCGTTTGGCTGGGCTACCGTGATCATTTCGGATCGAGCAGTATCCTTTGGGAGGCTGCCCAGGCTGGGCTTCCCGTTCTAGGGCGCCACACGGGGCTAATCGCTTTGGAGATTCGGGCAAACGACATCGGGGAAACCGTCAACACAGACGATTCCGCGGCCGTTGCTCGCGCGCTGACACGAGTTCTTTGCGATGGGGAAGTACGCGGCCGTTGGAGCCGGAACGCGCGGCAAAGCGGCGCTTTGCATACGCCAGTCGCTTTTGGAGAGTGTGTTGTGAGCGCCTTAGAAAACGCACGTGCGCACGCATGAGCGTTGACGGACGCTGCGGATACGCTGCTGTTGGTTGGTCAGCCAGGCGGATGGCTCACTACGTCGAATGGACCGACGACGTGCAATATTTTAGTTTGGCTAGATGTTTGTTTCTGCACGCGAGCAAACTCGTGTGAACAACTTTAGATCCCAATACCGCGAAGATCGCATATTGGCCCGGATCTTCGCCGGCATTCTTAAGGGAACTTGCGTTGAAGTTGGCGCCCACAACGGAGTCGATCTAAGCAATACGTATTACTTCGAACAACTCGGATGGCGTTGCATCCTAGTCGAACCTAATCCGGTGATGTGGACCGTTATTCGTGACGCCAGACGGGCGGTCTTGTTTGAATGCGCAGCCTCGGGGCGTGAGAGTCGGGCGATTTTGCATGTCGGTGTCGGAGATGGCAACGACGTCTATTCCACACTGGACGCATCCAGCGTTGAGCGGATCAAGCAACAAGGCGCTCAAGTCAGCGACGTTCCGGTTAGAACGCGCCGGCTCGACGACATGCTTGAAGAATGCCGGGTCGAACATCTAGAATTCGTTTCTATTGATGTTGAGGGTCATGAGCTAGACGTACTGGAAGGGTTTGATCTAAACCGCTAGAAGCCGCAGCTCGTAATCTTGGAGGACAACAGCAACCTCCGGGATTCCTCGGTCGTCGGGTTCATGGTAGCCCGCGGCTACACCAGATTTTTTCGCACGGGGTGCAATGACTGGTATACGGCGCCCGGGACCCTGAGCATCGCTACTTTTCGGCGCCTGCTGACTTGTGGCCCTTGTGACCTCACTAAGGGATTGATAAAGGCTTGGCTCCCCGGAGTCGGTCGATTTGTGCAAGCAATTAAGCGTGGCATGAAACGACTTATCCAACGAGTGCCTCCGGCGGGATAGTGACTGGCTTCACTTCTAACGGATGCCGACTTTACATTCAAGTGGATAACTGACCCCAATCGATGACCACGATTCGATCTACCGCGGTTATTAAACCGGCTTTAGACGAATCGGACCATTGCATTTGTTCGCCGCGAGCGGTTCGCGCAGACCACGGACTCGCGGAGAATTTAGAGGACAAAAATGATGAAATCCCTTAGAGGTGCTGACCACGCGATCGAGAAAAGCCAAATCACCGTTAACTACCATTGGGAGAACGCCGAACCACCGCCATCCTACCGATACAACGCCCAAACAATTCTTCAGATCTGCGAAGAGTTGGGGGCAAAGCGCGTGCTCGACCTCGGTTGCGGAAATGGGGCCCTCGCGCGGCTCCTTTCGCAAGCTGGTTTTCAGGTGACCGCCTGTGACGTGGATAGAAGAGGAATCGAGATTGCCTCCCAAGTTGATTCAGGAGTCAGGTTTCTTCAACTAGGGGCTTACGACGATCCCTCTGAACTGAATGAATCAGAATTTGATGTGGTGGTCTGCGCGGAGGTCATCGAACACCTATACATTCCACGCCAAGTACCGCGATTCGCGCGAGCAGTTCTCAAACCAGAAGGACATTTGGTTGTCAGCACGCCCTACCATGGGTACCTCAAGAATCTCGCGATCTCCATCCTCGATAAGTGGGATTTTCATCACAACTCCTTTGAGGAAGGTGGGCACATAAAGTTCTTTTCGCCCAAGACGCTTGCCCGACTACTCAAGGAGGAAAGGTTCGAAGTGGCTCGCTTCCACTTCGTCGGACGGTTTCACTTCTTCTGGAATGGCATGATTGCGGTCGCGCGCCAAGCCGCGCATGGTTCGGATCCGGCAGCGCGTGTTTCTCCCGCTCAGGCAGGTGTCCAACAAAGCTAAGTTCATTTGGCCGAACGGAGACGAAAACGAAGATTCTCTTCTTATCCGCGTTTTTGCCGTCACCCGCGGCCGATAGCGCTGGCGTCCTGGACGCGCACTACGTCCTGCGGGAATTGTGCCGGAAGCACGAGGTAACTTTGTTAAGTTTCGCCTCGGCGGAAGAGCGGAAACACATCCCCGGCCTGCAAACGATGTGCCGAGAAGTCGTGGCCCTGGACCCGCCGGCGCTGCCTCGCAGCGGCCAGTACTTCTTCTATACGGGACTGAGTTTCGCCTCGAAGCTCCCCGCCATCGCCCGGATGTCTCACTCGAAGCCGATGGTGCAGGCCCTGCGCGAGAGAATCACCCGCGGAGCATTCGATCTGGTCCACGTCGAGTTCACGCAGATGGCTCACTACGTCGAATTGATCGACGACGTGCCCGCTATTCTAGACGAATCGGACATTGCATTTGTCCGCCGCGAGCGGTTCGCGCAGACCACGGAGTCGCGGGCAGCGCGCCTGCTGCTCAACTGGGACACGCGCAAGCTGAAAGAATACGAGATTCGCTATTGTGGGCGTTTCCAGGGAATCCTGGTGCGCACCGACCACGACAAGCAACTTCTGCAAAGTTTCCTGCCGGCCGCGCGGATTGAGATTTTTCCGCCTTGGGTGGACCTTTCCTTTGCCGGCAGAGTGCGAGAAGAACCGAAGGAAGAGAACTTACTCTTTTATGGGGCGATGTGGAGGACCGCCAACGAGCAGGCCGTCTGCTATTTTGTGAAGCAAATTCTTCCCAGGATTCGCGCCGGCAACCCCGAAGTGAAGTTCACCGTTCTGGGCAGCCGGCCCAGCGAGCGCCTGCGGCGAATGCAGGGGGAGAAGGTCTGCGTCACCGGGTACGTCGAGGATGTCGCGCTGTATTACTCCCGTGCCTGCGTTGTCGTGGTTCCACTCCGATCGGGGTCCGGAATTAAGGGCAAAATCGTCCAGGCCCTGGCCTGCGGGAAACCGGTGGTGACCACTTCGGTGGGCGCCGAGGGGATCCCCGCCGCCGAACGCGACGGCCTGTTCATCCGGGACGATCCGCAGCCGTTCGCGGAGTGTGTTCGGTGGCTGCTGGAGCAGCGACGCTACCTGGACTTTCGCGAGCCCGCTCGCCAGTTCGTCCGCCGATTCTACGACTGGAAGGCTGGCGTCGAACGGCTAGAAAACCTGTGCGTGGAAGTCATGCACTCTGCTAGGGTGGTCCACCATTAGTTAGACTTTTTTTACAGCTTATATTTGATAAGGTGTCGAGGCAATGACCAAGAAGGCCTCTCGGCTTTACATAGAAACGCTCGGAGACGATTACCTGCCCGCCGTTCAGCAGGGCTTTGACTGGGTTGCGGTTCGGTCATTCCTAAAAATGGGGCGACAAGGTTTGCGTCAAGCCGAAGTTAACGTTTCCCTGACAGTGGAGATCGCGACACGCTCCTGCCGCATTTGGCACACGGTACCTCCCATCCTAGTCGCGATCGCACCAGGATTGCGACGAATCGCCCGGTGTGGTGCGCCCGAAAAATGGACTCGCAAATGGAAACACTGCGACATAACCGCGACACGCTCGTCATTGTGACGCAGTCGGGATCGGAGCCTTACGCGGCGATTCTCGATTTTTCCCAGGATTATGTCAGGGACTCATTTGAATCCATGGCGATGAATGTCAGATGGAGGCAGGTCGTCAGGTAATGTTACGATGAACGTCTTTATCGAGTCATTGCGGGCTGGCTATGGAGCCAGCATTGCGAGGGGATTCGATTTTCTCGGGCCGGCGGGTACGATCCGGACATCGGACCGGATCGCGATCAAGCCGAACCTGACATTTCCCACCTATCGTCCCGGAGTAATGACGAGCTTAGACGCTCTGACGGCGCTCGTCACATACCTGAAGAACTTCACCGACAAGATCACGATCTGCGAATCGGATTCGGGTGGCTACAACCCGTTTTCCATGGATGAGGTGTTCCGGAACACCGGGATTACGGAATTTGCGAACCGCATGGGAGTCCGCATCGTGAACATGTCGCACTCCCCGTCGCGGTTGATCCGGTTTCGCCGACACCTCCGGACCATGTCAGTTCCGTTGCCCACGCTCCTGCTCGATGAGACCGACCGGTTCATCACCATGCCTGTACCCAAGGTCCACCTGAATACGATTGTGAGCATCGGCTTGAAAAATCAGTGGGGAGTGATCCAGGAACCGGCGCTGCGATTGAAACTGCATCCGTTCTTCAAAGAGGTTATCTATCAGGTCAACAAGGCGCTCCCGAAGACGGTCGTAGTCGTGGATGGCAAATACGGATTGACTCGCAGCGGTCCGATGCGGGGTGATGTGCTGGATTTGAATTGGATCTTGATTAGCGACAATGTGTATGTCACCGACCGAATCGTCTCGGAACTGATGGGGTTCGACTGGCGCAACATTCCGTACATCCGCTACGCACTTCAACGAGAAGGTATCCGGTCAGTGGACACGGTCCAGTTCAACTGCGACTACCGGGCTTTTCGAAACGAGAACTTCTACCTGGTGAGGCGGTGGACCGATTATCCCGGAGTCTTGACCTTCAACTCACGTACCTTGGCGTATGTCGGATACGAATCACCGCTTGCAAAGCCCCTTCATTGGCTGCTTTATCGTTTCCGGGAGCCGTTCTACTGAATTAGCAAGCTGGCTCCTTTAGTTCACTTATCCAGTCTGGCATCGGCAAGCATTCCCACGTTTCCACGATCCAAAGGAGCACATTATCATGACTAACAACAAACGCATTCTTGTCACCGGGGCCGGCGGATTCATCGGCCATCATCTGGTACGGCGGCTCAAGAACGATGGTCATTGGGTCCGCGGGGTTGACATCAAAGAACCTGAGTACGAGGCGACAGCTGCGGATGAGTTCGAGTTGCTCGATCTCCGCCGGTGGGACAACTGCCTGCAGGCTACGCGCGGAATCGACCAGGTCTATAACCTTGCGGCCGACATGGGCGGGATCGGATACATCACCGCGTACCTGGCCGACATCGCGCGCAACAACATCCTGATCAACGCGCACATGCTGGAAGCGAGCCGGCTCAATGGCGTGAGCCGCTACCTGTTTTCCTCCTCAGCGTGCGTGTATGCACAGTCGAAACAGAAGAGTGCCGACGTCACACCGCTGAAGGAAGAAGATGCTTTCCCCGCCGAACCCGAGCCCGGCTACGGCTGGGAAAAGCTGTACGCGGAGGAACTGTGCCGCTACTACCACCACGATTATGGATTCGAAACCCGGATCGTGCGCTTCCACAACGTGTACGGTCCGCTGGGCACGTACGAAGGCGGGAAGGAAAAGGCGCCGGCGGCAATCTGCCGAAAGGTAGGGCTGCTGAACGACGGGGACGAGATCGAGATCTGGGGCGACGGCCGCCAGACACGCTCCTTCATGTACATCAACGACTGCGTGGAAGGTTTGATCAGGCTGATGGCATCGGACTATCCACACGCTCTAAACCTCGGCACTGACCGGCTGGTCACGATTGACGAACTGGTGGACCTAGTGTCGGCGGTGGCTGGCAAGAGGTTGATCAAGCGCCACGACTTGAGCAAACCGCAGGGAGTGCGCGGCCGCAACAGCGATAACACCCGGCTGCGCGAAGTCCTGAGGTGGGAGCCATCCACCAGTTTGGAAAAAGGTCTTGCCATTACCCACCGATGGATTGAAAGCGAACTGCGCAACGCAGGGCGGATTCCGCGAGCCGGGGTCGGGGTCAGCTATGCCGCTGCCGACTGAAGCTCCACGCGTCAATGTTCTGGGCGTGGGGGTCCACGCCATCAACATGGCGCAAGCAGTCGGACTGATCGATGCTGCGATCCCGAGAGGCCGAAAGGGATACGTCTGCGTAACTGGAGTCCACGGGGTGATGGAGGCCCAGCGGGATGCGGCACTGAAGGCGATCCTGAACCGCGCGTTTCTTACGACCCCGGACGGCATGCCGACCGTATGGGTGGGAAAGTGGCAGGGCTTTCACAGCATGGGACGGGTCTACGGTCCCGAGTTGATGCTGGAGATCTGCCGATTGTCCGTTTCGCGGGGCTACACGCATTTTCTCTATGGCGGGAAGCCGGGTCTCGCTGAACAGCTAGGAACTGAACTCAGCCGACGGTTCCCGGGGCTTCGAGTCGTAGGAACATTCACCCCTCCGTTCCGGGACCTCGATCCCGCTGAGGAAGCAGAGTTGCTTAGCACGGTTGCGAAGTGCAAACCGGACTTCTTCTGGGTTGGACTGAGTACACCCAAACAAGAGCGATTCATGGCTCGCTATCTGGATCGGCTAGACACGACCCTCATGTTGGGCGTGGGTGCTGCATTCGATGTGCACACCGGTGGTATTCGGGATGCGCCTGACTGGGTGAAGAATGCTGGCCTACAGTGGTTGCATAGGCTTTGTCAGGAGCCGCAGCGCCTCTGGAAACGGTATCTCATCAATAATCCGAAGTTCATCTGGCACATACTGCTCCAGTATGCAGGCCTGGGAGACACTAACTCGACCCGTCCCGGGCCTCCCCCATTTGGCCCCTAATAGGTACGTGGGTCGCTTGCCGACGCCGGCAGAAGAGGCGTGCATTGATGCGGAAAGCCGATAACTGGCGGGAAATCGATGGATCAGAGTTGCCCCAGTGGAATCGGCATCTCCTGCGTACGAGTGCCTCCTTCTTGCAGTTCCCGTATTGGAACGAAATTTACCGCTCACTGCACTTCAAACCCATTTACCTGGTGTGGGGCGACGCGCAATCGCCGCTCGCATACGTGTGCATCCTGACCGTGCAAGCAGGTCTCCGCATTGGCCTGGTACAAAGAGGACCCGTGGAACTGGCGCCGGGAGCTCTGACGGACGAGGCCCTTTACAGTCTTTATGAATGGGCAAAATCGCGTCATTATGCATTTTTGCGCTTCAGCCATTCCGATGCTGACCTACTGGCACGGCTTGCGAGGATTCGACCGGCTCGGCGCTTTGACAGCTTTCCCCTGCATCCGGGGTACGGAGCAGACCCATTCGAGCTCGTGATCGATCAAGAGAGCGACGATCGGGCTATGCTGGCGGGGTTTCACCGTGAGGCGCGGCGGCAGATACGAAGAGGACTCGAAGCAGGTTACGTGGTCCGCTCCTCGGACGGCCCCGAACAGTTTGCTGAAGCCTGGCCGTTATTCCTCGCTTGCAGTAAGAGAAAACGGTTCACCATGAATCGCTCAGTGGAATCGTACCTTGACATGATCCGCTTGGCGCGGCCGCACCAATGCGCGCGCACTTACACGGTGTATTCCGATGGGCGTGCAATCGGCGTGACTTTTGTGGTGCGCGACAGAAACACCGCAGTCGCGCTACGTGCAGTAGCAGAGTTGAGGAAGCCAAGCTGTTCCGCCCTGATGCACTGGGTAGCCATGCGAGATATGTTCCACGCCGGCGCCCGTTACTACAGTTTGGGCCCGGCGAGTCTGCTCGTGAGCCGCTTCAAAGGCCGATTCTCCCCGCGTCGCGTGTTGTGTCCTCCGCCGGTCACAGTGGAGATCGCGACACGCTTCTGCCGCATTTGGCGCACGGTACTTCCTATCCTAGTCGCGATCGCACCAGGATTACGATGGCTGGGGCGTACAGCCGTAGTTCGCGGCTTTTCGGAGCGGAACAAGTGACTGGACCAGCGGAGGTCAAAGAGCCAGCGGCCTGCTGATCTCACCTTTGGCTCGATACCGCTGAAGCTGGGTGCAAGCCGCCTTCTATAATTCGATCCGTACTTCCCCAAATAGCGCACCACTTCGCCGCCACCCAGCGAGAAACCGACCAGCGCGAAATCAGGTAGTTTGAGCTGCGCCACGAGCTCATACAGGTCCGCCGCGGCGAAGGTGTCGTAGTTGTGGCCCGTTGTTGGCTGGCTCAACTTGTCCGTGATTGATCGCCATGCTCTTGGTCAGCAGGACTACCGCACCCTTGGATGGAGCATGGGCTGCGCGGTTCGGATAGCGCCGACAACTCCCAGCGTGGAAGCCACGTTAATAATCGAACCCGCCAACTTTTCTCATGTGGGGTAACGCGGCAGGAGAACGCAGCCAAACTGCACGACGTTCACATTGAAGGTGTGGTCCCACTGTTCTTCGGTAATCTTACGCTGGGAAGGATGATAGCGCGACGATCCAAACCGGACGAACCAACCGCTGAATCCTCGTGAAGTGCGAGAATTGCATCAGCAGCAATACTGCGATTAGCCTTGGGTGACGGAAGATGCTTTTATGACGGGATTGAAATCAAATGCTGAATGGAAGCAGTGGGGAAAGGACGATCCTCTCTGGGGAGTCGCTTCATGGGCAAGCAAACAGAAGAATGGGACTTCCCCGTGGACGGAGGAAGAGTTCTATGCGCTCGGACAATCTGACTGGCGCGACTTCCTGGGTCATTGGCGACAGTATGGAGTCAGCACAACGGACTGCTTGGAAATTGGGTGTGGCGCTGGGCGTATTACGAAACAACTTGCGATGTTTTTTGACCATGTTTATGCAGTGGACGTCTCTGAAGACATGATCAGTCGCGCACAGAAAGCAGTTGAAAGTGGGAATGTGGAATTTTCGGTTATTGATGGCTTGCATCTGCCGCAAGGTGATGGCTCCGTAAAGGCTATCTTCTCTACCTACGTTCTCCAGCATCTGGAGATTGAGGAAATTGGCCTCTCTTACTTTCGTGAGTTCTTTCGCGTGCTCGGTGTAGGCGGAACTATCATGGTGCACTTACCACTTTACCAGTTTCCCGACGGCAAATTCGGAGCTCTGATGACGTCTCAGTATGCTGTGTATCGGCACCTTGACAACATCAGAGCAGACATAAAGAGACGTTTGGGCGTGAAGATAATGAGAGTCACGCGATATCGAATCACCTCTCTTAGCCTATTTCTGTCCAATCTCGGCTTCAAGAAAGTTGAATTTCGCATTTTTCCCCTGAAGAGTAATGGCGATCCTCACCCATTTGTTTTCGCGACCAAGTAGTTCAGCGCAATTCTTTTATAGGCGGGGTGCCTGTTTGTGATATAGCCACGCTGTTGGCTGCATTTTTCGGTAGGCCAGGTAGAGTTTCCAGGATTCATCGTGGCCACCGCGAGGACGGCAAAGCAGCCGCCAAAGGGAACGCAATGTGAGCTAGTCCTCGCGTGATTCCGCTACGCACCGCGATGCATATGCGCCTGTGGCACAGGGCGTAATCAGGTTCTCTTATGCGTTCCACAGTTCTGGTACCATTCGATAGTATGACGCAGGCCGTCTACTAGCGAAGTCTTGGCTAGAAAACCGAACTCGCGCTCGGCACGGGTGACATCGAGGCGACGTCGGGGTTGGCCATCAAGCTGCGTTGCGTCCCAGATGAGTTCGCCTTCAAACCCTGTCAATTTACATAGCACTGCCGCCAATTCCCGAACGGTGATCTCATGTCCTGATCCGATGTTCACCGGGTCCAGCTTATTGTAACGTTCCGCGGCCAGCAATATAGCCTCTGCTGCATCTTCTACAAACAGGAATTCACGCGAAGCTGACCCTGTTCCCCAGACGTGACCGTATTTCGCCACCTCCGCAAATTACCGGGTTCGCGGTCACATTCGATAACTTCGACTGGTTGAGAGTGATGAAGCCGCTCGTACCGGCGGTTCCCCATTGGCCGGCCTGCACCCCAGTTCTCTCGGGGTTCCGTTCACTTCACTGTAGGCGAAGGCGATGTCGGTGGTGCCGGGGAAATCTGCTGAACAAACACAAAGGCTCCGATCTCCCAGCCCGAGCCCAGGCTGTCTTGGTTCAGCGTGCCCCAAGGAAAGCTGGTGCGCGGGTCAAGGCTCATCTGGTAGGTCGAACCCAAATTCGTCCCGGCGTCGATGGCCGAGGAGCCGGAGACGAGCGTGAAGTTACCGACCGAGGCGTTGGTGAATGTGGGAGCAGTCTGAATCGAGTGCGAGCACCCGGTCGTGCCGCAACCGCCCTTCGCGGTTTCCCATGTGGAGTAGGTGCTGTGATAGACGCCGCTGCCCCACTGGATGAAATCGGACGCCGCAGTCCCAAAGGCGTTGTATGTATAGACATTCCCGGAGCCATTGCTGCCATCGTTTTCTCCGCCGTACTGCGCCAGCAGGCTGTTGGTAATCCAGCTCTCGGAAATGTTGTTGGAGATGATGTTACCGATCATGCCAACCGGATCGCTGCCACCATAGAGCCCGGAGATCTGGATGTTATAGCCGTTGCCGTAGACGGTGTTGTTGGCGATCACGTTGTACTTGCTTCCGCGATAAAGATAAATGCCGGAAGTATGAGGAACCGAAGTTTGGTTGTAGACCAGGTTTCCGATAATCGCTTGGGACATGGCCGAGGTGTCGCTGGTGTCACTGGTATTTTCTAGTTCAATTCCAATCATACTATTACCGTAAACCAAGTTATATCGAATCTGACTTCCAGCGCCCGTGGTGTCAAAGTGTATTCCCACCCCACGATTCGAGGCGTCTACTCCGTTGGAGTAGACAAGATTGTATTGAAAGATGACATTCGTTGCTCGTACCGGGGGTGGATCATTAGAAAGCATCCTAAGTCCGGCACACCAAGAACTATAACCAGATTTGACTGCTAAACAATTATGGTGAGACACATTACTCTGAACCAGCAACCCCGGAGTGTACCCTTCGGAAATGAATCCGTGTTCGCCGTTGTATGAGAAGGTGGAATTTTCAATCACTGCTCCCAGCAAAGGGGTAGAGAGGTCCGCGGCAGTAGCGAGCACCATACCATCCAAGGCACTGTAATTAGAAGCAACGCCCTTTATTGTGAGATAGGACGCCACACCAGAGTTGTATATTCCCTGTTGCAAAGCCTTCTCAACGTCTAAGCCATTCAGTGTGATGTAGCTCTGCGCGTTTATGTTGATCCCGTTGTTGCGGACGCTGGCCTCCATGGTGTGACCGGACGGGTTATCGAACACATAGATGCGTAGGTTGGTAGGGTCCCACCACCAATCTCCAGTTGCCAGAGCACCCTTGGAAGCAGCCAAGGTAAGACGAACATTATCCCGAAACACTTGGTACGGATTGGCGCTTGCGCTCGCATAATAGATCGATGACTCCGTTGCCCAACTTGAGAACACATTAGCGCCGTCGAAGACTGGTAACGCCCCGCTGCCATACGAGCCGAAGGTAATTGGATTGCCCGAACTGCCTGACGTGGGCACGGTCAGCGTCTCGCGCCAAGTACAGGTCTTCTGGAACAGTACGGAGTCGCCGGGATTGAAACTCTGCGCGTTTACATGCGCAACGGTCAGCCACGGAGTTGAGGTCGAGGTGCCATTGTTCGAGTCCGAACCCACTGTCACGCAGTTGTCCACGTAGTAAGCAGCGGGTGGAGTGCCTGTACTGGAGCTTGTGCCCGCCGGAGCAGACATTATCGTGACCGCCGCGGTGGCTAAGCTGGCTGCATCATACGTACTCGCTGCAGTTATTGTCACTGAAGGCGCAGCCGGTGCGCTTACCGGAGCGGTGTAGGTGCCTGTAGAAGATATCGTACCGACGCTGGAATTTCCCCCCTCATTGCCGTTCACAAACCAGCTGATTCCCTGATTTGTCGTCCCTCTTACCGTTGCTGTGAATTGTTGAGCTTGGCTTGGGTTTAGGCTTGCCACACCCGGGGCTAGGGAGACCGTTATCGGGGCAAGCCCTGGCAGGACCGTTACGGTTGCACTGCTGACTTTTGTGGGGGGAGTCTTGCTGCTTACCGCAACAACGATTGTGGCATTCGCTGTGACTTGTTGCGGAGCTATGTAAAGACCAGATCGCGAGATCGTGCCCGAGGCTGAATTCCCTCCTGGAACTCCATCTGCCAGCCATTCGAGATCAGCCGTGGGCGGTCCAGACGACGTAGCTGTGAACTGCAACGAATCACCGGCGCCCAGGGCAGCTTTTTGGGGAGAAATGGAAACGGAAACGGCTCCAGCAGACCCACTCGGCGGCGCTGAAAGCGGTAAGTTGCCAGGCGGCAAGCTTCCGCAGCCAAGGGAAATCAGGTATAGACCCGACAGAACAAGAAGAAGCACAGCGGAGGGAAGTTTAACACAGGACATTGTCCTTATCCGATCTCACCAGCAAAGTTCGACGACGTGGCCTAACAAACAAATACTAGGGTGCATCGATAGGGAAGCGTAGATCCCAGAAGGATAGGGCCAATGAGACATGTTCCTGAAGCGAATCGGGACAGTGACCGGGATGCCTGCTGCTGACTGCCTAGGACTTTTCTGTCATTCCCGTGGCCGATAATTTTCACTACGAATGCCATGTAGTTATGCATGCATCCTGCGTACACCGTGATTATTGCAATTGGGATTTGTTCCGAGTCCATCCCCGAGTGATCTGCAGGCCGCGGTCCCAGACAGAATGAACGATATTCTCCATGTTGTTGGCGCGCGCCCAAATTTTGTGAAAGCGGCACCGGTTCTGCGTGCCATCCGGCGGCGGGGTATGCGGCAGACATTGGTGCACACTGGGCAGCACTATGATCGGAACATGTCGGATGTATTCTTCACCGAGCTTGAGATTCCGGAACCTGACGTCAACCTCGAGGTGGGGTCTGGCAGCCATGCTTGGCAGACGGCGGAGATCATGCGCCGATTCGAAGCTGTTGTCCTGGAGCGAAAACCGGATATGGTGCTGGTCTACGGCGACGTGAACTCCACGGTCGCCGCCGCGTTGGTTTGTTCCAAGCTGCTGATTCGAGCAGGCCATGTTGAGGCCGGACTGCGCTCCTTCGATCGCACGATGCCGGAAGAGATTAACCGGATTGTCACGGATCAACTCTCCGACGTGCTGTTCACACCCTCGGAAGACGGGGATGCGAATCTTTTGCGCGAAGGTGTGGCGAGAGAGCGCATTCACTTTGTTGGCAATGTGATGATCGACTCGCTGGTACGGCTCTTGCCGGCCGCGAGGAGCTGTGCCAAAAATGGATTTCCAGAACGGTTTGCTCTCGTAACTCTGCACCGACCGTCCAACGTCGACGATATCGAAAACCTGCGAGAGATCTTGGACTCCCTCTCGAGGGTGAGCGAGGAACTCAACATCATTTTCCCGGTGCATCCGCGGACCCGAACACGCATTGCCGAGTTTGGAGTGAATTCTGATCGTTTGCGTCTCCTCGAGCCGATGCCCTACATCGAGTTCTTATCCCTTCAAAGCCGCGCCACGGTTGTGATTACAGATTCTGGCGGAATCCAGGAGGAGACAACCTATTTGGGAGTGCCCTGCTTGACCTTGAGGCCCAACACGGAACGGCCAATCACGGTTACGGCGGGTACGAACATCCTAGTCGGTGACAATAGGGAGAGATTAACCACTGAGTTGAGGAACATTCTGGAAGGCAAGGCAAAGAAAGGTGTCACGCCTCCTCTGTGGGATGGTCATAGCGGGGACCGCATATCCGATATCTTGCACCGGATGTAAAGGAGAAACGCGGTCTATATCTAAGGATTGGAAGTATCGGCGCATGCTTCTTCCAGATATCGAGACAGGACTGACGCAAGATTTTCGAAGTGCGTCGCAATTATCCCCAGATGATCTCCAGGCACGCTCTCGACCTCGAACTCCTCGGCTAAGCGAGCCCAGACTGCCCTCAGCATCAGCGCATCAGCAGGGAAGCCCGAACTGATCTCGTCCCCCGTGCTCCTTGGGTATCTGCCGTGCCCGGTAGCAACCAGGTTCTACAATCGAAGCGCTGCCGGTCCGAATTCTCAACGCCCCACAAGCAATCGCCGGACTCGAATTCGCTTTCTCGATGACGACGATGCTGCCTTCGCGCAAAGGCTCTCCATTACAGGCATAGTCCCTAACAGTAGTCGCGATTGAACTGCGGGCGTTTGGGTCGTTGTCATTCCCTTAGCCGACAATTCTCACTGCGGCTGCCATGCAGTTGTGCATGGCAGCGCGCACACAGCGTGATTAGATTAGAATCCTCGTCCGAGCCCTGCTGACTGCGTAGTTGCTGGTGGTGTACCTGCAGATTGTTTCTTGAGCCACAAACTTGGCATCTCCAGTTGTCTCGCGCTCAGACCTGGCGACTAAGCTCCTTATACGAGTGGGGACCTACCCGCAAGCGTGGGCGCATCGGCACCATTTCTGTCACGAAGCTTCCTGATGTAAGCAGGACAGGAACTTCTGCTTTTGCTCTTCAGGCAGAAACTTGAAGAACCTCGCCATCGAGAACAGTAGCATCTCTGGATCTCCGTGGTCCAGGTTGGCCCCAGCCAGGAAGTCCGCACAGATCATTTCCAAACAGTAGCCTCGGGATCGGTCGCTTCCCAGCATCAATGCTGCGGTTTCGATCGCACGCTCAATGACTGGCATCTGGCTCTGGTAGAGTTTGAAATAGACTATCTCCCACGGCTCCGTCTCTTTTCCTGTCAGTTCCTTCTCGACCTCCTGCTTGAACTGCTGCTTGGGCATCTCCCGTGCCCGGTGCAACCAGGTTGCACAATCGAAGTGCTGCCGGTCCCGCCTGGCCAGCTTGGCTAACTCCAGTCCCTTCGTCCAGCCCACTTCCTTCAGCTGCTTTCTTGCCTGCGGCGGCAGGTGTTCGTGAATCGACATCAGGTAATAGGCCTTCCGCCGCGACCCGGGAAACCGTCTCTCCAGGAACTCGTCAAAGCACTTCAATTCCTCCAGCCTCCAGTACTGTCCCGCCCGCACCTCGCATAGGTAGCGTCCGAGTTCGACGAACTTGGTGTCGCGTTCTGTCTCTTTCCGCTGCTCCCAGGCCAGAATCTCGTCAATCTTGCCCAGTACGAACAGGGCGCGACGGCGATTGAACTTCGGAGGCATGGGCGGGTTCTTAGTAATTAAGCTCGTCAAGCCAATCAAGACTCTTTGCTCCTGGACGCCTTACTAACGCGGCATCAGCGATTTCCTGCTTTCCGAGACAGAGTCCCACATACGGACAGCTGCTGCAGGGGTTCTGCGGAAAGCGGATGCCACTGTGCGGTAGAAAGTCCGCCGACTCAATTCGGCTGATTGTGTTTTCCACCAAGTGGCCAAACTCCTGGCGCTGCTCGTCGGTAATGGTGGTTCGCAGGTACTGAACCTCGACCAAACGTTTCCGGACGAATACGACTTGAGCAACTTCGGCAATGCCAGTCATCCACGAGTAGCAAACGAGCTGCGGGTCGAGAGATAGCAGCCCTTCAGGTTCTTCCGGGTATCGGCTCGATGACGTTTTCCATTCCAGCAGGCAGCGACTGCCGCCGATTTTGCCGATGCCGTCGATGTAGGCAACGAAGTCGTTGTTTTTGGCAACTGGCCGGGTGAACTTCATCTGCAGATTACGTCGAGGCTGGCTGACCTGGACACGATCGTCCTGGCAGAACCGAGTCAATAGCATGATTCCCTGCCGGAGCATGCGATCCCAGGAGTCTCCGTTGGAATAATGTAAGCCTTGGTTCTGACACGCAGACCATTCGGAGTAGAGGACTGCTCCGGGATCTTCGCGACGGAAATAGGCACCGAGAGCCTGTTCGAAGGCCCGGCCGAAGAGCATTGCCGCCCGAGTGTCTTTCTCTTTCCAGCCGTCAAGGTAGCGATGTCGATAACGCCGCGGGCAGGTGAGGTACTGGCTGATCTGGGTGTAGCTGTAGGTCATTCAGGCCACCTGCGGATTGTCCAGATTGGCGGGTGAAAGTTCTTCCCAGCGGTCGGCGGGAGCAAAGCCGTCGAGCCGCAGCAGGGAAGCGCCGTTGCAGACGAT
>JBEKXC010000051.1:0-24538 GCA_049512435.1 Terriglobales bacterium
GCAGAAGTATGCCGAATGCGCTGCCGCGACAGAGAAAGCCCTGCAACTGAACGACAAGGATTATGTGGTATGGGGCAACCTCATGAGAGCCTACGAAGGCCTCAAAGACAATGATAAGGCGGCCGGGGCGCGCGAACGCGCAATCCCGCTGCTCGAACAGGCGACTCTGGACAACCCGCGCGAGGCCATTGCGCAGTCCAGACTAGGGGTGCTCTATAGCAAGAAAAAGTTGCGCGAAAAGGCCATTTCTCGCATACAATCAGCCCTCGCCCTTTCCCCGGACGATCCTAATGTCCTGGCGGTCGTCGGCATAGCGTACGAAGACCTGGGGGATCGTGCTCAGGCGTTACAGTACGTCGAGAAAAGCCTGCAGAAAGGATTTGCCCTTGCGGACCTGAACAATATTCCAGACCTGCAAGGCTTGCTCTCGGATCCAAGTTTTAGGCCCAGTGCCAAGTAAGCAAATTCAATTTGAAAAGGAGCCAGCCATGGCCGCAGCGCCCAACCTTCCATGTCCCGAAGCAATAACTTGGGACATCACCATCAATACTGCGTTCGTCCCTTCGAGACAAGGCATCGTAGTCAACCTGGGAGATCAAATCAACTTCGACAACGAGTCCGGTGTCGACATTCTCATTGAGTTCCAGCCCAATGTTTTCGATGGCCAGAATCAGACTCCGGTGTATCCCCCTATGAGCCTGTCGGTTGATAATAATTCTACGAGTGGTTTCCAGGCGCCTAACTCCGACTGCGCCGCTAACTACTACATCTACAATGCGGATGTGAACCCGCCCGCCCTGTTAAGCGGCCCCTTTGTCATTCAGGTGGGCGCGGGCCCTATGTACGTCAGCGTCGCTGGAACTGTCCCCAACCCGACTTACAGTCCTTCAACCGTGGCCGTACCTCTCGGCAGTGCTCTGCCGCCGGGGGCGGGTTATCTGCAAATGAGCTCCCCTTCCTCGATCTTCGGCATCAACTGGAACAACAACAGCGACCCGTTTGTTACTCCGCCGGGTATCACTTCGCCCGATGGCGTTCCTCACCCCGTCAGTTCCACGGCCACGCTGAATACGCCCTACCCATATTATGCCGGAGCCAAGCAGAACGATGATCCGGTCGGCGGCACGGTAATCGTCAGGGGTTAGTAACATTGCCGCACGTCGACACCGCCGCTGCGACCGCGCTGAGTTGGTCGCAGCGGCCTTATGACCGTAGATAGAGGCGGAGGAGACGGCAAATTTTAGAGGGATAAGTCCCCGCAGCAAGCTAGACTATAGACCCCGTTCTGTCCCCGCTAATGGGTGTTTCTCCTGATCGTTGTCCTTCCGCAAACAGAGTCCGGATTAATATCCTCCGATAGCCATACCGGCGGAGATCAGCGCACCGAACCACACTAAGTACTTTAAGGTTAACCCTACCTCTGTCACTCTGCCGCGAGCCGTCCCTTGCGGACTAGTTATCAGCGAAAGGAGTCTGCAAGGTTCTCTGCCGTGGGGGCAGAGATGCGATGGAAATCCACTCCGAAAAACAAACCGAGGAAAACAAATGAGAAAAATGACTCTCTCTCTCTTTTTCTCCTGTTCTTTGCGCTAGCTAGCTCTGCGCAAGCTCAATCCGGTACTACGAACGTCTGCGGTGAGACTGACACGACTCCAGGCGGTAGCTTTACTTGGAGCAGCACTTACTCGGTGCCGATCTCAGTCACTCCTGCGCCGGGAACCACCTGGTTTCTCGGTCAATCGCAGGTCATCATTCCCGCCAACGGTTCAGTGACGGTTAATGTGCCAGCAACCGCCATGCCGGGGGAGTATGACCTCGGCGTAACCTTCGATACGAACACTGGCGGATACCCCTGCGGGACTCCGAACCCAATCGGCGGCAAGGTGATCATCCAGAACTAGCGGCGCTGGCCGCAAGCCTTTGCGGCGGTGGCGTCAAAGTAAGGCGTAGCCCATTGGCTACGCCTTTTTTCTCTTGCGGGACTTCAACAATTTGGGTGCCGCACATCCGAGTTCTCACTCCGCTCTGCTAGACTTTCCAGTTTCCTTCTTTAGCAAGGCCGTCCTTAGCGAGGCAATTTATGGCGATTCAAGTAGTGGGAGTAATAGGTGCGGGCACGATGGGCAATGGCATAGCCCACGTGTTTGCACGCTGCGGATTCAATGTAGTCCTCTGCGATGTGGATCAGCGTTTTCTCGATCGCGGCCTCGGGACGATTGCCAAGAACCTGGATCGCGAAGTGGCCAAGAACAAAATTACGGCAGGCGATAAGGCCTCCACGCTGGAACGGATTACGGCAGTGGTGGAGCGCGCAAAGCTGGCGGATTGCCATCTGGTGATCGAGGCGGCGACGGAAAAGTACGAGATCAAGGCCGAGATTTTCCGCGCGCTGGATCGCATCATGAAGCCGGAGGTGATTCTGGCCACGAATACGTCTTCAATCTCGATCACGAAGCTGGGAGCGCTGACCGGGCGCACCGACAAAGTCATCGGCATGCACTTCTTTAACCCGGTGCCCGTGATGAAACTGGTCGAAGTGATTCGAGGCCTCGCGACTTCGCAGGCCACGTTCGAGACGGTACGCGACCTGGCGGTGAAACTCGAGAAGACGCCGGTCGAAGTGAATGACGCTCCCGGATTTGTGTCGAACCGGGTGCTGATGCCGCTGCTCAACGAGGCGATGTATGCGGTGATGGAAGGCGTGGCCACGGCGGAGGCGGTGGATGAGGTCTTCAAGCTCGGGATGGCGCATCCCATGGGGCCGCTGACCTTGGCGGATTTCATTGGGCTCGACGTGTGTCTGGATATCATGCGGGTGCTGCAGGATGGCCTGGGCGATCCGAAGTATCGGCCTTGTCCGCTGCTGATCAGGATGGTGGATGCAGGCTGGCTGGGACGCAAGAGCGGGCGCGGGTTCTACACGTATTCGTAGAATCTGCTCGCAAGATCTGCTCATAAGATAAAGATATGACGACAAGCTGGGGCGGAATTCTCCCTGAAAGAAAATCTGGCGGGGATGTTTTTTATTATTTGTTGGCGATGATGTCGGGAGCGCTGGCGGGGTGGTTGGATATCAAAGTCGGCGATCTGTTGCTGACGACGATGGTAGTGGTGGCGGCAAATATGCTGCTCGGATTTCTCAGCCCGCGCAGTCCCTGGCGCTGGGTTGTCCTGGTTGGAGTGTTCGTGCCGGTGGTGGAGTGGCTGGCCTATTTCTATCTTTCAGAGAAGCCGACGCGGGCGCAAATTTACGAATCCTTTCTGGCCTTCGTGCCGGGAATTGCAGGCGCGTTCGGAGGATCGGTGGGCCGCGGCGTGGTGGACAATCTGTTTGGAAAGAAGTGAGCGTAGCGAGTTAGCGATGGGAGTGGCGACGGGGCCGGGTAGCGATCGATGATCGATGCTCGATGCAACTACGCCGCTACCCGGTCCGGTTGGGATCGCTCGGATTTGCCGCGCTTCGATTTGCCATTTCTCGATTTGTCTCCCGATTTGTCCCCTTTGTCCCAGCCGCCAAGATGGAGCGCGACCTCCATGCAGGCGGCGCGCAATTCGTCCGCCAGAGCGCGGTCGACCATGGTACGAGCCACGATCATGCCTCCGATGGACAGGGCAGCTATGCCCTGCGCGGTGCTGCGGCGACGCCGGCCATTCTCGGTCAAGCTCCGCTCCAGGACGCTGACCATTGCTTTGAACACCGTCTCGAAAGCGCGCCTCGCATTTACGCCGCTGCGCGCCACATCGGTTGGCAACGCAACCATGGGGCAGGAATTTTCAATATCCTCGTAATGCTGGCGAGATAGATAGGCGCGAACGACTTGCGACCCAACGTCGGTCGATGAAAGGTCAACGTGCACCCCTTCCCAGCAGCTTTTCCAGTGCGGGTCGGTGAAGAAGCACCCTAATACTTCGGCATACAGATCGCTCTTGCTCTTGAAATAGCTATAGAATCCGCCGTGCGTCAGGCCCGCACCGGCCATGATCTGGCTGAGAGAGACACTCTCAAAGCCATGCCGGTTGAAGAGCTGGCGTGCACTGTCGATGATATTCTTCTTTACTGCCGCACGATGACCAGCGGGGTAAGGCATGGGAGTCTCCTCGTTTTCCAGGCGCTCAAGTATGCCTCGGAGCGCCTTCGTCTGCCTAACGAAATATTATCTTGAACATATTTTTGCGCGATGCTCTCATGCGGTGACGGTTGAAAGCAAGAATTCGAGAGGACAATACATGAGAGCAACAACGATAACAACGACGAGCGATAGAAATAATCCGGCAGCACCGGCCAAGGGGCTGACGCGCCGGCAAGCGGTCTTTAATGTTGCGATCGCATGCGGTGGACTGGCTCTGAGTTCAACTGCGGCGTGGGCGGGAGCCGAGGACGAGATTTCCCGTACGGCGGAAGCCATTCACCAGGAGCCAGTTTTCAAAGCGAGCCGGAAGCGCGTTTACGAAGCGCTTACCGACGCCAAACAGTTTGACAAGGTCATACAGCTCAGCGGAGTTATGCAAGCCATGCACCTGCCGGACAAGCCCGCGGAGATCAGTCGTGAAGTGGGAGGCCCGTTCACGCTCTTCGGCGGCTACATCACGGGAAGGCATGTTGAACTCGTGCCCAACGAACGCATCGTGCAGGCCTGGCGAACCGGCGCCTGGCCCGCGGGCGTCTATTCGATCGCGAGGTTCGAACTGGTGGAGCAGGGCTCCGGAACCAACATCGGGACGAAGATCGTATTTGATCACACCGGCTTTCCTAAGGGCGAGGCGGAAGTCCTGGCTTCGGGATGGAAAGCGCACTACTGGGAGCCGCTTGGCAAGCTGCTGGCGTAATGGGAGGTCAGAAGTGAGAGGTCAGATTGCAGAGGTTTAAGTCATCCCACGGGAATCGTTTTCCTCTCTGCAATTTCTGGTTTCACCTCTGCACTCTGACCTCTCACCTCTGATCTTTGACCTTCTGCATCGGTCCCACCAAAGGTACCAGTAATTGAAAAAGTGTTGTTGTTTCCACAGCCTGTGGGGGTAAGCTTACATCTATGTGTGTGTCGGTGTCGGTGCTCGCCAGCGGCAGTCGTGGGAACTGCGCACTGGTGGCGACAAGTGCAACGCGCATTCTGGTGGATGCCGGTCTCTCCGGCCGCGAAACTTTCAAGCGGCTGCGGGCGCTCGCTGATCGTGATGCTGATCGTGATCGAAATAATGAGCGTTGCGATGGTCGCGTCGATGACATTTCCGCGATCCTGATTACGCACGAGCACTCCGACCATATTGCCGGGCTGCAACGGCTGGCGACCAAGCTGAACGTCCCTGTCTTTTTGACTGCGCCGACGCATCATGCCTGGAACCGCGCCGTACGCGACGCAGAAGGCGCGATTCCGGAGCTGCCGAAGTCGGAACATTTCTCGGCCGGTCGCGGCTTTCGCATCGGCGACATCGAGGTCATGCCTTTTACCATTCCTCATGATGCTATCGATCCGGTGGGCTTCACCTTTCGCGCCGAAGGCGTCAAGATCGGTTTCGCCACCGACCTCGGCTACATGCCGGCGAGCGTGCGCGACCATTTGCGCGGCTGCAGCATATTAGTAATGGAGTCGAATCACGATGTCGAGATGCTGCGCTCGGGGCCGTATCCGTGGTCGGTGAAGCAGCGGGTGATGAGCCGGGTAGGGCATCTTTCGAATCAGGCGCTCGCGGAATTCTTCTCCAGCGACTATGATGGAGGAGCCGAGTATTTAGTCTTGGCACATCTGTCTGAACAAAACAATCATCCCGAAATCGCGCGCGCGGCAGCAGAACAGGCGCTCGGCGGCCGTCAGGGACTGTGGCACAACCGTGTGCTGCTGGCAACCCAGGCGGAAGTTCTCGAATCCATCCGGTTATAGCTTCTTATGAGCAAGTGTGTGGAACCGATCGTAGGGAAAATCCTTGCGGGATGGCGCTACGATATTTCCGGCCTGGCTCCGGAGATGCGCGGCGATTACGAATTACACTTCGCCGGTTGCGAGCGTTGCCGCAGCCGCCAGAAACTGCACCGCATCATCGATATTTCGCTGATTGCCCTGGCATCGGCATCGGCTGCCGTGTTTCTGCTGGCCTTTGCCGTGATCCGGCATTTTGGGCCGCGCCACGCTGTCTGGTTAGAGGTGGGCGCGCTGGCTGGTTTTGGGTTGTCGGCACTGATCTGGCTGGTCGTGGCCGTGGCAACTCCCGCGCCCACTGCGGTAGTGGACGTGGCCATGCTCGGGGCGCGCCACGTGCATGACCGGCTGCCAGCGGAGATTCGCGACCGGCTGCCGGAAGAGATCCGGGTCAAGCTTACGGGGTCGTAAGGGCAATGGACCTACTAAGGGACCCTGAGGCCTGATTGGCGAATTCTTTCTAATCTACCGCTCTAACCTGCCGCTCTAACCTACCGCAGTTTGACGGATCCACCGGTGTAGGTCGGGCCACTTTGTCCCCAAACGGGCCTCCCTGCCCGCCCAGTCTTTGTTTCAAATGAATTACGGACTCCGCACCGGCTTCGAGCCCGATCATGGAGCCAAGTTGTCCCATAACGCCCAACCACCACTCATATACAAGTCATTGTAAATAATAGGCTTAACAACAGCGCAATTGGCCTCGCGATTGCCCATTAGAGGCCAGGCACGAGGGACCGTGTGATACGTCCATCGCAAAGCCGCCAGAAAAATTTATGAACAACATCGATAAATCGCAGATCACGAACGGACGCACACTCCGTCCGCTCAATTCTCCAGCGTTCAGTGCTGCTTGGAGCCGAGTTCTCGGAGTGGCACTGCTGCTGCTTACGGCAGTCCCGTCCTACGCCGGCACCAAGCCCACGTCGACTAAATTTTCGACAGATCTCCAGCAGGGAGTGGACGCGAGCGGCTGGGTGACCATCATCGTTCAACATCACCAGATGCCCTCTGGCGCACATTTGAAAGCCCTGCAGGGTCGTGGCGCGACGATCAAGTCGCAGTTCCGCACGATCCATGGGGTGATGATGCGCGTGCCCGTCCGCATGCTGGCGGAATTGGCAAGCGATCCCAATGTGACCTACATCACGCCCGACCGTCACCAAAAAATGGCTGCCAATCCTGTGACCGAAGAGTTCGCGACCGCAGTCGAGGCGGACGTAGCGGCGTCGCAGTATGGGTTCACTGGCGCTGGCGTCGGCGTGGCCGTTATTGACAGCGGCATCGCAGCTCATCCCGATCTGAACAATGCCAGCGGCGTCAGCCGCGTCGTGTATAGCCAGAGCTTTGTGGCTGGCGACACCACGACCTCCGACGAGTTCGGACACGGAACTCACGTATCGGGCCTCATCGGTGGCACCGGCGCTAGCTCCGGCACTGCCAATGGCTATGCGGCGACCTATGCCGGCACAGCTCCTGGCGTCAACTTTATCAACCTGCGCGTTCTGGATGAGAACGGATCGGGCAATGACAGCGGCGTGATCGGCGCGATTGAGGAAGCGATCACATTGCAAAGCACCTACAACATCCGCGTTATCAACATGTCGCTGGGACGTCCGATATTCGAGAGCTATACGCTCGATCCGGTGGACCAGGCAGTGGAAGCCGCCTGGAAGGCCGGCATCGTGGTGGTGGCGGCTGCGGGCAACGAAGGACGCTATCTTCCTACGGACGGCTTCGGTACCATCGTCGTTCCGGGTAACGATCCCTCTGTAATTACGGTGGGAGCGGCCATGACCATGATGACGCCGACGCGGACCGACGACCAGATTGCCAGCTACAGTTCCAAAGGTCCGACCGCGATCGATCACATTTGTAAACCTGACTTGACCGCGCCGGGAAACCGCCTGGTCTCTTTGCGGGTTGCGGGCAGCACACTCGATACAACCTATCCGCAATACGAGATTTGGCCGACCAGCGGAACCTCAATGTACTATGAATTGAGCGGCACCAGCATGGCAACGCCCCTCGTGAGCGGCACGGTGGCGCAAATGCTGCAGCAAAATCCCGCGTTGACTCCCGATCAGGTGAAAGCGAGCTTGATGTTGACAGCGTGGAAAGGCATCGGACAATTCACGTCATCGACCGACAGCCTCGGAAACATCTTCAACAACGAGTATGACCTCTTCACTTACGGTGCCGGGTACCTGGACGTCGACAACGTTCTTGGCAACACGGACCTCGCGACGGGAATAGCGCTTTCCCCGACCGCTGTCTTTAACGCGAGCAACGACACTGTGACGATCCAGAACACTACGCCCGACTCCAATTTCACCGGGATGAGCGTGGTTTGGGGAGCACCCAAAACCGTGTTCGCAAATTCAGTGGTTTGGGGTTCGGGCGTGCTTTTGGCTGACTCGGTAGTGTGGGGCGCCACCAGCGTGGTCTGGGGGTCGACCGCCGTTACTGGTGACAGTGTAGTCTGGGGCGCAACTTCAACCGTCGCCACTGCGACGTCAGCACTTAGCGATGGCGACCCAGGAGACGACTAGACAACCGACTGCAACCATTATTCGGAGACTACCATGACAAATACACTACCAATCAAAGCGAAAGTCATGATCGGAATGGTGGCCGTTGCGAGTCTGTGCGCCCTGTCGTTCGGCGTAGCTCGATGGCAAGCGGAAGCCTGGCCACAGTTGGTGCTCCTGTTAGCCGCAGCCGCACTGAGTTCGCGCTTCAAGGTGAAGCTGCCTGGGATGACGAGCTCGATGTCGGGAAATCTGCCCGTCATTCTTCTGGGAGTCACGCAACTGGGATTGTTCGCCAGTCTGCTGGTAGCAGCAACGGCGGCGGTCGCGCAATCCTATTCCGGCGGAAATAAAACGAAAACCATCCAGTTCGTATTTAACGCGTGCACGTTGCTGAACGCATCCGGACTCGCTTACCTGGTCTACCACAGCCAGTTCTTTGCGGTCGGTGCGGTAGCGACAGCGCACACGATGTCTCTGGTACTGGCCGCCGTCACCTATTTCCTGGCGAATACGGCGCCGGTAGCCAGCATCATCGGACTGACCGAAGGCGGCAATCCTTTTGCCCTCTGGCACAAGGTCTTTCTATGGTCGTTCCCGAACTATGTCATCGGAGCGGGATTGACTGCGATCGCCTCTGCCTTCAGCACGGTCAGCGGGCTGACGATGGTGGCCGCTCTGATGGCAGTGCTGTTCGCCGTATACCAGTCGTACAAAATGTACGTGGGTCGAGCCGAACCGACACAGCCACGAGTGATGGCGACGGCTGCCGGCCGATGAGATAAACCCTCCAACCATTCTTCCTGCGCGCAGCCTTCGGGCTGCGCGCTTTTATTTGCCACACATTCGACACTTCGCATAAACGGCGCTTCGCACAAATCGGCGAGCAAATTCGCAGCATAAATCTACCGTGTCACCCTGAGCGGAGCCAGGCCAAGCGCGAAGCGGTTGGCCCTGCGGAGTCGAAGGGCCCCTACGCCTCCCATGACGTATCCAGAGCTGCACTGTCCCCCCGTGATGCATAGCTGTTTCGCTTCAGGTGCCATCAACTTATGTCGCGAATTTGCGGGACACCACACTAGGGCAGGCGCGCCAACAAGAACGTTATCCTAACCAGACAATTCCATCGGCTATCCCAAACGCCCCTTGATGCGGTAGCTTCTAATCGGGGTCCCGTTATGAAGATGAAGGAGAGTTGACCGTGAGCATTCAGGATGAGCAGGACCTGCTTTCCCTAAAAGCGGTGGGCCGCATCGTCCGCCTAGTGCTGGACGCGATGAAGGCTGAAGTGCGCCCGGGCGTGACGACTCGATACCTCGATGAAGCGGGCGCGCGCGTTATGCAAGAGAATGGAGCGCGTTCCGCTCCATCAATGGTGTACCAATTTCCCGGGGCGAGTTGCATCAGCTTGAATGATGAGGCGGTGCACGGAATCCCCGGAGAACGCAGACTTAAGGAAGGCGACCTCGTGAAGCTGGACGTGACGGTGGAAAAGGACGGCTTTATGGCCGACGCCGCCATCACGGTTCCAGTGGGCCGCGTGAGTTCACAGGCTGAGCAATTGATGGCGTGCGCGGAGCGGGCCTTTCACAAGGCGATGCTGGTGGCGCGCGCCGGGTTCCGCGTGTTTGAAATCGGAAAAATTGTCGAGCGCGAGGTGCGCAAGTCCGGCTTCTCGGTAATTCGCGAATTAGGCGGACACGGTATCGGTCGCACCATCCATGAACTGCCGCATGTGCCCAACTATGCCGACCCGCAGGCCCGCCAGATCCTGAACGAGGGCCTGGTGATAACCGTCGAACCGATCATTTCCAGTGGCTCCGGGCGCGTGTTTACCGACAAGGATGGCTGGACGGTGCGGACGGGAGATCACGCGCTCTCGGCGCATTTTGAGCATACTCTGGTGGTAACGTCCGGGGCGCCTATTTTGCTGACTGCGAGTTAAGGACGCGCTTGGGGGGTAGTGGTGCAGTTTAAATCGACTTTGAAAGGGCACGGCTTCACAGCTTGCGGAAAAAGTCGACGTTGCACTTGATTTTGGGTGGCGCAGCGGTTCACCGCTGCGATAACCGCCCTGTTTCGAATGCGGCTTTAGCCGCTGAGGGACGGCAATCTTCAAGCTGCTCCACCACCGCCTGGGGATCGCGGTTGACCAGCGGACGGCTTCGAGATAAAGTTTAAAAGCAAGGATTGTTGCCCCCCGCCTTGATTTGCTAGCGATGATTTGCATGCGCCCCGTTTCTGCCCAACTCGTCGCTCCGAAACTCCGCGCCGTAAGACTCCGGGCGCTGAGTCTATTTGTCCTGCTTCTTACCTTAGCTAGCGTGGCTTGGGCGGCGGTGCCGCAGTTTTCTGCGCAGAAGCGAGTTGGTCTCACCAGTGGCGACCAGTGGGAACCGGCCGTGGCAGCCGATGGTTTGGGACGGGTCTACATTCTTTATCCGCACTACGGGAAGCTAGCCGATTGCACGGACTGCACCGTGCCCACCATGCTGCTGGTCGTGAGCAACGACGACGGCAAAACCTGGCAGACTCCGCGCGTGATGCTGGAAACGGGTTCGGGCCAGTTTGACCCCCAGATTGTGGTCGACCCTGCGGACCGGCACACCGTGTATGCCTCGTGGCTGCAGAACGGAAAGCGGGCAGTCATGCTCGCGAAGTCGGTGGACTCCGGCGCCACGTGGGCTTTTACAATTGCGGTTCGCAGCGAAGTCGAACTCGATAAACCGGCGCTGGCGGTGCGCGGCCAGAGCGTTTACGTGGCCTTCAATCATGAAGAAGAGGTGTGGGTGGCTACCTCGCAGGATGGAGGGCGCAGCTTTACGTCGGCGCGCGTGAATGCTGAAAGCCGTCCGGGCTGGTCTCTGCTGGGCGCAGCCACGGTCGATCCCGCAGGCAATGCATATCTGGCATGGGCTTCCTATTCAAAAGCGGGAGGCGCGCGCGGCGCAGTGAACCTGTATGTGGCGAAGTCGGCCGATGCGGGCAAGGCGTGGAGCGCGACCCTGCTCGACGTTTCCGCGGCCGCGCCCGACTGCAAGGACGAAGACTGTGGCGAGGCGTTTCTGGGCGCCCAAGTCGCCTTGGCCTCGGACGCCGCCGGCACTCTTTACGCGCTCTGGAGCGCGGGCAGCGTGCCCCTGGGGCCGCAACGCATCTACTTCTCCTCGTCGACCAACGGCGGCGAGAACTGGTTGCCGCGGGCCAGCGTTTCGAGCGCCGGGCCGGGCGTGGAACATGCTTTCCCCGCAATTGTGGCCGGGAACTCCAGCGACGTCCGCATCGCATGGATGGATAAGCGCAGTTCCTCTCGCAACTCTCCGCATTGGAACACCTACTACCGCAGTTCGAGCAACGGCGGAGCGACCTGGGGAGACGAGACGCGAATCTCAGGCTACGTCCGGGGCTATCGTTATATAAGTCAGGAAGGTTTCAGCTTTCCCTTCGGAGACTATTTCGGCCTCGCCATCGACAACCACGGAGACACGCACGTGGTCTGGGGCGAAGGCTTGAACTATCAATCGCCAGGATCGATCTGGCACGCCAGCGGACGATAGAGGCAGACTCCCAAGTCCTTGTCATCCATATCAACATTGTCATCCTGAGCGAAGCGAAGGACCCATGCATTTTGCCAGCGCCAAGACAATGCACAGGTCCTTCGCTGCTCTCAGCATGACACGAGCGTTTATCAATCCGTCAGCAGACCGCCGACGAGATCGCTGAGCCGCTCAATCCGGTGTTCGCGGCAGTAGTCGCCCAGTTCCTCCACCAGCGTTTCAGTGGCCACCGGATCGAAGAAACTCGCCGTGCCCACCTCTACAGCGCTTGCTCCCGCCAGCATAAATTCCACTACGTCCGTTGGCGTGGTGATTCCACCCATGCCGATCACCGGAATTTTCACGGCGTGAGCGGCATCGTACACCATGCGCAACGCAATCGGTTTGATGGCCGGGCCGGAGAGGCCAGCGGTTACATTCGCAATTCTGGGGCGGCGCGTCTCCGGATCAATCGCCATGGCGAGAAACGTATTCACCAGCGAGATCGCATCGGCGCCCGCTTCTTGGGCAACATACGCCATCTGCGCGATCGAAGTCACGTTGGGTGAGAGTTTAACGATGATGGGCCGAGCGGCCACTCGCTTCGCCGTCCGCACTACTTCGTCCAGCAGAAGCGGATCGCTGCCGAACTGAATGCCGCCATGCGCCGTGTTCGGACAGGACACGTTGATCTCGTACGCCGCAATGCCCTCGCCCTGATTGAGGATTTCAATCGTCTGCTCGTAATCGGAGCGGGTGTAGCCGAAAACGTTGGCAAACACGACCACATTCTTCTTATCCCGCAGCGCGGGAAGTTTTTCAGTGAGGAATGCAGGCGCACCGATGTTCTGCAACCCGATGGCGTTCAGCATTCCGGCGGCAGTTTCATAGAGGCGCGGCGGCGGATTTCCCGTCATTGGTTCTTTGGAGAGACCTTTGACGACCAATCCGCCCAGCCGGTCGAGATGCACGATGTCTTCGAATTCGATGCCATATCCGAACGTGCCGGAAGCGGCGATGATCGGATTTTTCAGCTCGATGCCGGCGAAGCTGACGCTCAAGTCCGGATTGCCTATAGGCGTCATTGGATTCCCCCGGCGGGCGCGCCGGATGAATTCGCGGCATGATGCGCCGTCGCCAGCGCCTCGGTCAGCACCCTTCCCGTGGCTTTGGCGGGAGCGTTGATTCCGAGCAAAGAGGCGAGCGTTACCGCGAGGTCGACCGGTTCGGCGTGCGTCCGATAAATCCCGGGCTGAAAGGCGAGTCCATAGAAGGCGAGCGGCACATGGGTATCGTAGGAGAAAGGCGTCGCGTGATCGGTACCTTTCGGGATTCCGACTTGAAATGGATTGGGCATTCCCATCACATACCATCCCCCTTCGGGCGAGTAGCTGTGGGCGTAACGCCGGCCGATTTCCGTAGCCGGAGTATCTCCACGAGCGAGTTGCGACTTGGTGAAGTATCCGGCCAATCCCGCGTGCTTCATAGCTTCGCCCACGTCGCCTTCGGCGACCGACTCGTCTTTCCCGCCGGGAGTTCCAGCGAATGCCTCTTCGTTCAGCCAGGCGACCGGGTAATCGAGATCGAGTACGTAGTCCGCTTTCTTTAAATATTTTTTCGAGAGCAGGGAATTGATCTGTTCGCGCACAGCTTTTGCATCGAGATTGGCGGCGGGCAGGCGAAGCGTTTTCGCGTAATCAGGAAGAGGCGCAACGCCGTGATCGGCCGAAAGCGCCATCCACACGTTGGCCATTCCGATCTGATGGCCGAGGAAGTTGAAAAACTCCGCCAGACTCCGGTCGAGTTCGAGCGCCATGCTGCGCATTTGCGGCGAGTCGGGACCAACCTGGTGACCGAGAATATCGTTGGCCGACAGGCTGATCACAAGCAAGTCGGTCGCAGAGCCAGCGCCTAGCTTCTCGTACAAGATAAGTTCCTTGGCAAATTCCAGCTGGTAATCGTTGGCGAAGGGAGTGGAGCCGACGACCTCGTAGAAACTGGCTGGCGCGCCGTCCTTGCCATTTCGCGGCGCGGTTGAGCCAAGGGTCTTCCCCTCACTGTCTTTCCACTCGCGATTCCAGAATTTCTCCGCACGTCTTTCCGAAGCGCGCCCCTCCGGAGGATGACTGCCATTGAAATTACGCACCCATTCGGGAAGGTCCGGACGGTAGTAGGTCGAGGTGATCCAGTCGCCGCTTTTGGGATCGATCCAATAGGCGGCATCTCCGGAGAATCCCGCAGGCAGGACGGCCGCGCGATCTTTCAGTGAAATGGCGAATACCCGAGCTTTGCCGCCCGTGGCCAGCTTCAACTCGTCGCCGAGTGTATCGCTCATAAGATTATGCGGCGACGCCCCGGGCCCCGCACGGTCGACGCCAACCAGTTTCGTGCCGTCGTCTTCCACCGACATCACCCGTTTCTTTTCCCGCGGGTCCCACCACTCGTTGGCGACAATGCCGTGTCCGCTGCTGTAGCTTCCGGTAAAGAGTGTGGCGTGCCCAGGGGCAGTGCGAGTGTTAGCGTAGTCATAGTTGCAGTCGGTGAAATAAGCGCCGCGATCAAGAAACACCCGGAAACCGCCGTCGCCGAACTGGTCGCGATAGCGCTCCAGGTAATCGCCGCGAAACTGGTCAATGACGATGACGACAACCAACTTCGGGCGGGCGTTATAGGCGGACGCGAACCCAGCCGAAGTCGAACCAAGAATCGAGCCGAGCAGCCACAGCGTAACCCACAGGGAACGGGGAAGTCTCATCGCGAGTTAGTTTACAGGAGAAAAGATGAGTGACCGCAGAGATCGCAGAGGGCGCTGAGATTTTTTGGGCAGGTTCTTCTCTGCGCACTCCGCGTCCTCCGCGGTTAAAGACTTGGATCGTCCCCGTGCACGGAATCGCGTTTTTCAGCTAAAGTTAAAGCAGAATGCTCGATCTGAATTTTGTTCGCGATAACCTTCCGCTGGTGGAAGAAAAACTGCGCCAGCGAGGAATGAATCCGGCCGAAGTCTTGAAAGACTTCCGCATCATCGATAGCGAGCGCCGCCAGGCCATCACCGCGGCGGAAGCGCTGCAGGCCCGCCGCAACCGGGCTTCTGAGGAGATTGCAAAACTGAAGAAGAGCGGGCAGGACGCTTCCGCACAGATTAACGAAACCAAAGACCTGCGCGAGCAGATTGCGGAATCCGAAAAAAAGGCGGCCGAACAGGAAGCGCGACTGCGCGAAATTCTGACTTCGCTGCCGAACCTTCCGCATGAAAGCGTGCCGGCAGGGAAGAGCGAAGCCGATAACGTCGAAGCGCGCCGCTGGGGCACGCCTCCGCAATTCGATTTCAAGCCCAAGCCGCACTGGGAGCTTGGCGAAGCGCTCGGAATCCTCGACCTGGAGCGTGCCGCCAAGCTGTCCGGCGCGCGCTTCGCCGTGTACTGGGCGCTCGGCGCGCGCTTGGAGCGGGCTCTCGCCAACTTCATGCTCGATCTGCACACCCGCGAGCATGGATACACCGAGGTGCTTCCACCGTTCTTGGTGAACTCCGAGTCGATGTATGGTACGGGCCAGTTGCCCAAGTTCGCGCAGGATTCGTTTCGAGTGCCGCACGGCGAAAAAGATCTCTGGCTGATTCCGACGGCCGAGGTGCCAGTTACGAATCTCTATCGCGATGAAATTTTGGATGGGGCAAAGTTGCCCGTCTGCCTGACCGCGTACACTCCCTGTTTTCGCAGCGAAGCGGGATCGTATGGGAAGGACGTTCGCGGAATTATCCGTCAGCACCAGTTTCAAAAAGTCGAACTGGTCAAGTTCTCTCGCCCGGAGACTTCCTACGATGAACTGGAGAAGCTGACCCACAACGCCGAGATCGTCTTGCAGAAACTCGGCCTGCACTATCGCGTGGTCACGCTGTCGACCGCCGATATCGGATTTTCCGCGGCCAAGACTTATGATCTCGAAGTCTGGCTCCCCGGACAGAATTTGTTTCGCGAGATTTCATCGTGCTCGAATTTCGAAACTTTTCAGGCGCGGCGGGCGAATATTCGCTACCGTCCCGAGGGCAAGAGCAAAACAGAATTCCTGCACACCTTGAACGGCAGCGGTTTAGCAGTAGGACGCACATGGGTCGCCATTGTGGAGAACTATCAGCAAGCCGACGGCAGCGTGCGCATTCCGGAAGCGCTACAGCCTTATATGAGGACTGACCGCATCCCGGCCCATGTCCCGTAATCGGAGATTTGATATCCCATGAATTCCCAAATACACTGGCAGCAACCTGAAACCTCGACAGCGCTCGAAAGCGCCGTCTCTCCCATGGGCGCGATCTGGCGCACAATCCGTGGATATATTCTCTGGTCGTATGAGCGGGGCAGCCTGCATTACGACATCATGGTCACGCTGATTCTTCTCTTTGTGTTTGTTGCGCCGCACTTCATCAACTTCAAGGACAAACCAGTCGAGCGCAATCCGCATCTCACCGGCGTGGTCGTGATTCCCAGCGAGAAGGGCGGGCTCATCTATCAGATCCAGGCCTCGGCCGTGAATACTGCACCGGGTCAGGATGTTCGCCGGCAACTGGAGCAGATTATCGAGCCTATCTCCGGAGCCGTCAGCATTACCAACGTCGAGACCGTCAAAGACGCCGCCGGACATACGCAGAGTTACAAAGTGTCGGTTGAAAAAGAGTAGAGCGGGTCCATCCATGAGGGTTGCCGCTAGCAAACTTTTTCTCGGTACTGTAGTCGTTGCTTGGCTTTTCACGGGCTGGCTTTTTACGGCGAGTGCCTGGGCGCAGATGGTTGGCGAATCCTCTGACCTGGAGCGCGTCCTTGGCCAGATGGATGCTGCTGCCCGAAACTTCAAAGCCATCGAGGCCAGCGTCATCTGGGATCACTACGACAACGTAATCAAAGAAACCGAGACTGAGAAGGGCAAGATTTATTTCCGGCGCGACGGGGGAGAAGTGCAGATGGCGGTTGACTTCGCCGATCCTGAGAAGTACGTCCGCTACAGGAGTGGCAAGGTTCAGGTTTACCTGCCCAAGATGGATGAGGTTGACGAATACAATCCGGGCAAGAATCGCGCTGACGTCGAGAGCTACCTGGTGCTGGGATTCGGCGGCAGCGGGCACGATTTGTTCAAGTCTTACGACGTAAGGTTCGTGGGGATGGAGGACGCCAACGGCGTAAAAGCGGAGAAACTGGAGTTGATTCCGAAGTCAGATCGTTTGCGAAATGATTTTGTTGCGCGCATTTTCCTCTGGATCGACCCGGCCCGTGGAATCTCGGTGCAGCAGCAGTTCTTTGAGCCCGGCGGCAACTATCGCTTGGTAAAGTATTCCGACATTCAACCCGAGGCAAAACTTCCGGACGACGTTTTTA
Source organism: Terriglobales bacterium (assembly GCA_049512435.1). GTDB lineage: Bacteria > Acidobacteriota > Terriglobia > Terriglobales > Acidobacteriaceae > Acidiflorens. The sequence goes on from JBEKXC010000051.1 coordinate 17,340, forward strand.
AGCTCAAGACAACCAAGAAAACCAAATTTGTCTCGCCGCAAGGACAAGGGTAGGTTTCGGCGCGGCAAAATCCCGCCAAAATCGGAACCAGCAGAAACAAGCTGAAAAAGACTGTCTGCGGCTATATACTGCGAAAGAACCTCCGAAAGTTGAGTTTGAATGGCCAAAGTTTTCACCATCACCGTCCCTCCGGATTTGTCGCGCAAAAAGCGTGAACGCACCGCCGACCCCCGCTACGTGGACGGCCAGAAAATGCTGGTGCAGGCGATCAGTTACTTGGCCAAGTCCGACCGTGTATCCAATCGCGAAGCCATCCAACTCTTGTCCGAACACGTCCGCACCCGTTTCCGCATGACCGATTCGCCCCTAAGCTGAAAGCCGCTTCCCTCTCTCGCCCAAAATACCTGTTCCCCGTGATCAAGCAGTCGAGTGGGAAAAATCAGGATGGCTTACGTTGGCCGTATCTCCCGAGACACGACGATGCCAGCACAATCATCGCGGGATAGCATTCTAGTGTGTAACGCGGTTCCGGGTTTTCCAGCGTTCCCAAAAATGCCGAGCGCAGCAGGAGAAAAGTGACCAGCAGTCCGGCCCAGCGAATGTCTGACGGCCCGCCGAATTTTCTGTGAGACTTTCTGCGAGACTTGCTGGGAGACTCTCTCGGCGAAGTCCTGCGAAAGACCGCCCACAGCCCGGCCGCCACGTAAGCCAGGTTCAGTAAGCCGAACCCAACCGCCATGACCGAGGATTTCGCGTCGTCATTGAATTCCCACCAGCGCGGGTCGGGAGGAAGAATTTCGGTTCGCGGACGCAGCCACATATCCGCGACGCGCAGCGTGGGCAGCACAACGTAGTAGCGAACCGGGTGAGCGCGAATGCGGTCCGTAGCCAGGCTGCCGAAGCGTGCATCCATTTGTAAAGTCAAATCCTGAGACTGGTTGTAGTCCGCGATGACGGCCAGCGTTGCGTCCTTTTCCGCTGGGCTATCGAAGGCACGCGACGGCAGCTTCTCCGGGTCAATCTTGTCGCCGGGAACGTTCCAGTAGATTTCTTCCACCGACGCGTAGTCGACGATCCAGGTTTTGACCCAGCGGTTGAAGCCTCGGAGAACGGTCTCATCCATCTCATTCGCGTAGCGCGGAGCCAGCGGCTGGAAATGATGAAGAATGCGAAAATTGCGAATCGTCCAGGGAGCGAGTGGTGCCAGGGCAAATACGGCAAGTACGACTCCAGCAACTAAAGCGCGCCGAAAAACCTCAGGTTTCGTATCTGGTTTCGTATCAGGGCATCGCTTTAGCGATGCCGAAAATTCCCCGGAGTCAGCCGCCCCTTTAGGGGCTGCCATCGCCAGATAGAGCAAAACCGCTGCCAGCAGGATGCCGCCATCGGGACGAAGCAAGATGCAGGCCGCAATCGCGGCACCGGTCGCGGCCCACAACTTGCGCTCGTTCATCTTCCCGCTCATCCCCCCGCTCATCCCCGCGCCGCCGTCGCGTATTCGATTCAGAGCGGCTGCCGCGGCATCGAGAGCGAGTGCGGTAAAAAAGATCTCCAAAGTCTCGGTGAGCACGGCGGAGGCGTAATTTGCCAGGAATGGACACAGCGCTGCCAGCAAGAACGCAATTTTCGCCGCGCGTTCGGAAACCACTCGGCGCGTCAAGTCGGCAACGATCAGGCAGGTGGCCAGGTCGACCAGAATTTGCGTCAGCATTACCGCTCTGAAATTGCCCAACCCAAATAGCCAGAAAATTCCCGCCAGAAACGCAGGATATCCCGGCAGACGCGTGTCGGTCGGAAAGATTCCTATCCCCTGCGGACCGGCCTGCGTCTGGCCGTAGACGCCGTGCTGCAGCCAGTTTCGAGCGAGGTCGGCGTAATTGCGCGAGTCATCCGTAACCGTGGGGAAATAGACGAAGAACATTAGTCGCAAAGCGAGGCCGGCCAGAGTGGCTGTCAGGAAGAAAGATCGATGTTCGCGGATCAAGCCGAGCACGTTGGGAATATATCGCACTCCTGCGACTCCCTCCCCGGCAAACTGAGAACCGAGAACCAAGAACTGAGAACCGAGAATGGGAACTGGGTTTGACCCCCTGCCCATCGCACCATAGGATGAATACACCACAACGAGATGGCCAAACAGGTTTTTTACGATCCCTTGCAAGCCCGCTGGAGGCGCATTCGCCGCTTTGTCGACGCGGCCGCCTTGGCCTTTTCCTTCCTGGTGATCTTTTTTATCTACAGCGCCCTGCGCAGCGAACCTCTGCCCGACCTTTCCTGGCTTACACAAAAGCGCCCTTACCACCCTCTGATAGAAGACGAAAAGACGAAAGCGCGCGAGAAGCGCCGCCTGGCCACTCTGGCCCGCACCGGACACCGCCACCCATCCCGCAAAGCTCCTTCGCAGCTGACGCTAAATTCCGAGCAGGGGGTTCGGGCCGCGTTCTATGTTTCCTGGGACGCGGCCAGCTTCTCTTCCTTGCGCGAGTATGCGCGCCAGATCGACGTGCTCTTTCCGACTTGGCTGCAGGTGCTCGGCGCCGACGGCCACCTGCAAGCCGTCGACCCCGACACCAACGCCATGTTTGACGTGATTCGCGGCCAGGCGGTTCGTACCGTGGATGACAAGGTCATGACGTTTCTAAAGGCGGAAGACACGGAGATGGAAGTGTTTCCCGTAGTGCAGAATTTTGACGGCACCGACTTTGTTCCCGGCATTGTCGATTTTTTGAACAATCCAGAAGCGCGCGCAAGATTCCGACGCGAGATCGGGCTTTTTCTTGCCACCGACCATTATCGCGGCTTGATGATCGACTTCGAATCCTTTCCGAAAAAAGGCCAGCCCGGATACGTAGCTCTGCTCAACGAGCTTTCGTCCGACCTGCACGCCAAGGGACTGAAGCTCTACGTCAGCGTCCAGGTGCGGAACGAGGATTACGATTACGCCGCTATTTCGTCCGCCGTGGATGGCGTCGTCATCATGAACTACGACGAGCACTTTCCCGGCGGAACCCCTGGCCCTGTCGCGTCCCAGGATTGGTTCTCGGACAACCTTGAGTCTGCGGTCAAGGAGATTCCAAAAGAAAAGCTCATTTGCGCCATTGGCAACTACGGGTACGACTGGGTGGAGAAGCCAAAAACAAAAAAAGGCAAACTGCCGCCGGGAGAGGCCGACAAGAGCGTTTCCGTGCAGGAAGCCTGGATCGGAGCGCGCGATGCCGAGGAGGACGTTGATTTTGACGGCGACGCACTTAACCCGCATTTCAGCTACAAGGACGACGATAACTTCCGCCACGATGTCTGGTTTCTGGATGCGGTGACTGCCCTCAACGAGATGCGTGCCGCACAGACGTTCGGCATTCAGACCTTCGCCTTGTGGAGGCTGGGCGCGGAAGACCGCTCCCTGTGGCGTGTCTGGGATATGCCCGGAGAAGCCAATGCGTCAGATCGATTGAAGGACGTTCCGCCCGGCCAGGACGTCGATATGGAAGGGAGCGGCGAAATCCTGCACATCGAGGCGCGCCCGACCGACGGCGAGCGCGAGCTAACCATCGATAAGCAGACCGGACTCATCGATGGCGAAGACTTCAAGAGTCTGCCCGAACCCTATCGTGTCGCGCGTTATGGTTTCAGCAAGAACCACCTCGCCATGACCTTCGACGACGGCCCCGATCCCGAGTGGACGCCGAAAATTCTCGACGTCCTTAAACGCGAGCACGTGCCGGGAACGTTCTTTCTGATCGGAATCCAGGCAGAGAAATTCGGCAGTTTGACCCAGCGCATTTACCACGAAGGTCACGAAATCGGGAACCATACCTTTACTCATCCCGATATCAGCACGATTGGCTCGGGCTACATGAGAGTGGAGCTGAATCTGACCGAGCAATTGTTCGCCAGCCAACTGGGCATTCGCACCACGTTGTTCCGTCCGCCGTACTCCGTCGATGCCGAGCCCGACACCGAAGACGAGGTCAAGCCGCTCGAACTCACCCAAAGCTTGGGCTATGTCACCATTGGCAACAAGATCGACACCAGGGACTGGAGCGACGAGCCCGCGCTCTCGCCCCGGCAAATCGCCGCCCGCGTGCTCGACCACCTGCCCCCTTGCCAACCGAACGACCAACAGTGCGGCAACATCATTCTCATGCACGATGGCGGCGGGAACCGGGAAAGAACCGTACTGGCGCTCCCGCTGATTATCGATGGCGCCCGTGCCCGCGGATTTGATTTTGTCCCCGTATACCAGCTGATGGGCAAAACCAAAGCCGATGTTATGCCGCCACTCCCGGCCAACGAATATTGGTCCGCCCGCCTGAATTGGATCGGCTTCTGGCTCTTCAGTGCAACCATGACGGGCATCACGGTCATTTTCTTCCTGGGTGACATTCTGATGACCGGGCGCCTGATTTCGGTCGGCGTCCTCGCCGTTTACGACCGCCTTCGCTCGCATGTCTATGGATCGCCCGATCAGATTGCAACCTACCGGCCAAGTGTCGCGGTGCTCATTCCCGCCTATAACGAGGAGAAGGTCATCGAACGCACGGTCCAGGGCGCACTCGATTCCGACTATCCCAATCTGCGCGTGATCGTCATCGATGACGGTTCCAAGGATCGCACTCTGGAAATCGCCCGCCGCGCCTTTGCCGCTGAAGAAGCTGCCGGCCGTGTATTGATTCTCACCAGGCCCAACGGCGGCAAAGCCGAGGCGCTGAACTTCGGACTGGAGCACATCGACGATGCCGAACTCTTCGTTGGCATCGATGCCGACACCATTATTGCTCCGGATGCCATCGCCCGCCTCGTCCCCCACTTCCTCAATCCGAAAGTTGCAGCCGTGGCCGGCAACGCCAAGGTTGGGAACCGCGTGAACCTCTGGACGCGCTGGCAGGCGCTCGAATATATCACCAGCCAGAATTTTGAGCGGCGGGCGCTCAATGCCCTGGGCGCGGTGAGCGTGGTGCCGGGCGCGATCGGCGCCTGGCGTACCGCGGCGGTCCGCGAAGCGGGCAGCTACCACGTGGACACCGTCGCCGAAGACGCCGATCTGACCATGGCGCTCTTGCGCAACGGTTATCGCGTGGAATACGAAGACCTGGCCCTCGCCTTCACTGAGGCTCCGACCAGTGCCAACGCGCTCATGCGCCAGCGCTTCCGCTGGTCGTTCGGAATCCTGCAGGCCATCTTTAAGCATAAGGGCGTGTTCGCGCGCAAAGGTGCCTTGGGTTTCGTCGCACTCCCCAACATCCTCATCTTCCAGATTCTGCTTCCGTTGGTCTCGCCCTTCATTGACCTGATGTTTGTGGTTGGAGTGATCTGGTATTTCATCCAGAAACACTTTCACCCTGAATCCACCGATCCGGCCAGCTTCCAGCGCTTGCTGATCTTTTTCGTCGCCTTCCTGGTAATTGATTTCCTCGCCTCGGCGCTCGCCTTCGCCCTGGAGCGCCGCCAGCCCGAAGCCCGCGAAGACGCCTGGCTGCTAAGCCAGGTATGGCTGCAGCGCTTCGCTTATCGCCAGGTTTTTTCTCTGGTTCTGTTCCGGACCGTGAAGCGTGCCATCCAGGGCCGCCCCTTTGCCTGGGACAAACTGGATCGCACCGCCGCCGTGAAGTACGTCCCCGCCGAGCGCAAGGATAAGGATAAGGATCCGGTCAAAGTCTGATTGTGTAGCGCGGACACTCCTGTCCGCGCACTCGTGCAGCTCAAGAGGTCAGGACCACTCCCCGTGATCCCAGTCACTGACATCCGCCGCCAAAAAGTGTGTGGTAAGAACGAGAAACCAACATGCCGCGCACCATCATCGAACCTTTCCGCATCAAGAGCGTCGAACCCATTCACTGGACCACCCGCTCCCAGCGCGAGCAACTGCTCCGCGCCGCGTTCTACAACCTTTTTCTTCTGCCCGCCGACGACGTCCTCATCGACTTGCTCACCGATTCCGGCACCGGAGCCATGTCCACCCACCAGTGGGCGGCAATGATGGAGGGTGATGAGAGCTACGCCGGCAGCCGCAGCTTCGAGCAGTTCCGCTCGTCAGTCCAGGATATCTTCGGTTACAAGCACGTAATCCCGACCCACCAGGGCCGTGCCGCCGAGCGCATTCTCTTCAGCGTAATGTGCAAGAAGGGAGACGTAGTCCCCAACAACACGCACTTCGACACCACCCGCGCGAACGTGGAGTTCGTAGGCGCCGAAGCGGTCGACTTAGTCATCCCCGAAGGCCGCCAGCCCAGCCTGAAGCATCCCTTCAAGGGCAACATGGACGTAGCCGCGCTAGAGACCTTGATTCAAAACGCCGGCGCGAAAAAAGTCCGCGTGCCTCTCGTCATGCTGACCGTCACCAACAACTCCGGCGGCGGCCAGCCCGTCTCCATGGAGAACGTCAAAGCCGTCAGCGCCGTCTGCCGCAAGCATCGCATCCCGCTCTACTTCGATGCCTGCCGTTTTGCCGAGAACTCCTACTTCATCAAGATCCGCGAACGAGGATACGAGGAGAAATCGCCGAAAGAAATCGCGCAGGAAATGTTCAGCTACGGCGACGGCTGTACCATGTCCGCGAAGAAAGATGGCATGGCGAACATCGGCGGATTCCTCTGCACCAACGACGACACGCTAGCCGAGCAGGAGAAGAACCTGCTGATTCTCACCGAGGGCTACACCACCTACGGCGGTCTAGCCGGCCGCGACCTGGAAGCCATCGCCGTAGGAGTGCAGGAAGCCCTGCACCAGGACTACCTCGAATACCGCATAGCCTCCACCGCCTATCTGGGCAACCACATCGCCGAGCAAGGCGTGCCCATCGTGCAGCCCCCCGGAGGCCACGCCGTCTACATCGATGCGCGCGCCTTTCTGCCGCACATTCCGCCCGCTCATTTTCCCGCCGTCGCCTTAGCCAATGAAATCTATCTCGAAGGCGGCATCCGCTCGGTCGAGATCGGCACATTAATGTTCGGAGCCTCGGCCAAAATGGACCTCGTCCGCCTCGCCATCCCCCGCCGCGTCTACACCCAGAGCCACATCGACTACGCCGTAGAAGTCATTCTAGAAGTCTGGAAAAAGCGCGAGCAAATCCAGGGGATGAAACTCACCTACGAAGCCCCCTTCCTGCGCCACTTCACAGCCAAGCTGGAGCCGGAACCAGCAGAGGTAGGAGCCGCTGCGCGACGCTGATGTGACTTTGTTTGGAAGAGCGAGGCTTCACC